>NZ_JAHKRL010000479.1 GCF_019396405.1 Nonomuraea rhizosphaerae
GCCCCCCGCCAGGCGGAGGGCGTCGACGGCGAGCCCCGCGCGCGCGACCTGGTGGCCGTGGCGCGCGAGGGCCGTGGTGAGCGCGGAGGCGAGCCGATCGTCGTCTTCGACCAGGAGAACTCGCATAGGGCCAGATTAGGCCCGGACGGGGACCGAATCCGCCGAAGCCTGCTGCTCCGAGCGGGTGAGGGCGGCGTCGCGCGTCTCGCGCATGGTCAGGTAGACCACGAGGGAGACGGTCGCGCACGCTGAGACGTACCAGTAGAAGCCGGACTCGATGCCCTGGTCCTTGAACCACAGGCCGACGTACTCGGCCGTGCCGCCGAACAGGGCGTTGGCGATCGCGTACGGCAGCGCCACGCCGAGCGCCCGCACGTGCGTCGGGAACAGCTCCGCCTTGACCACCGCGTTGATCGAGGTGTAGCCGGTGATGATGAGCAGGCCGACCAGCGACAGGAAGAACGCGCTGGCGAAGCCGGAGACCGTGGACAGCGCGGTCATCAGCGGGACGGTGCCGAGCATCGACCCGATCCCGAACGTGATCAGCAGCGGCCGCCGCCCGATCCGGTCCGACAGCGCGCCGGCGAGAGGCTGGATGCACATGAACACGAACAGCGCCGAGAAGCTGACCAGCGACGCCGTCTCCTTCTGCAGGCCCGCGGTGTTGACCAGGTACTTGGTGAGGTAGGTCGTGTAGGTGTAGTACGCGACGGTGCCGCCCATGGTCAGGGCGATGACGAGCAGCGCCTCCTTCTTGTGCGACAGGAGGCTCTTGATGGTGCCCCGTTCGGCGCTGCCGGTCTCCCTCTCCTCCTCGCCGTACGCCTCAGTCTCAAGGAGGTTGCGGCGGAGGTAGAACACCACCGCTGCCCCCAGGGCTCCCACCACGAACGGGATGCGCCAGCCATAGGAGTTGAGCGCCTCCTTCGTCATCGTGTTCTGCAGGATGATCTGCAGGCCGAGGCCGACGAGCTGACCGGCGGTCATGGACACGTACTGGAAGCTCGAGGCGAAGCCGCGCTTGCCCGGAGGCGTGGCCTCGGTCAGGTAGGTGGCGCTGGCCGCGTACTCGCCGCCGACCGAGATGCCCTGAAGGAGGCGGGCGATCAGCAGGACGACGGCGCCGAAGTAGCCGACCGACTCGTACGTCGGGGCGATGGCGATCAGCAGGGCGCTCACCGACATGAGCGTCACCGTCATCGTCAGCGCCGCCTTGCGGCCCTTCACGTCGGCGTAACGGCCCAGCAGCCAGCCGCCGATCGGGCGCATGAAGAATCCGACGGCGAAGATGCCCGCGGTGTTCAGCAACTGCGCGGTCGTATTACCCGTAGGGAAGAAGGAGGCGGCGAAGTAAACGGCGAAACTGCTATAGACAAACCAGTCGTACCACTCGACGAGATTGCCTACAGAGCCGCCGATGACGGCCTTCCACGGCACGCGGGGTTTGCTCACGGAATAACCTCCTGGGGGGAGTAGCTGCAGGCCAGAGCCTCGCCGCAGAAGGTGGTTCTAACAAGGGGACACGGGCCAGATCTAACGTCCGCTTAACATCGCGGAAATGGCGAGAGCACTCGCCCGCCGGGATCGGCCCGTGCCCGCATCACTGCCGGTAGTTCTCCACCTCGCCGGCCGGGCGCACTTTCGCGTCGTCCGGGTTCTCGCCCGCGCCGCGCCTGGCCCGGCGCTGCCTGAGCAGGTCCCAGCACTGGTCGAGAGCCACCTCCAGCTCCCTGATCCGCGCGTGCTCCTCCTCGCTGGTCACCTCGCCGGCCGTGAGCCTGGTCCGCAGCTCGTGCTCCTCGTCGACGAGGTCGCCGATCCTGGAAAGAATCTCGTTGTCGCCCATGTCCAAGACTTTAGTGACCTCGTGATAGAACACGCCCTATGTCTGGTATCGCGCTGGTAAGAAAGCCCGGCCCCCGGATCGCCGAGGGGATCGTCACCCACCTGGAGCGCGTGCCAGTCGACCACGACCTGGCCCTTGACCAGCACGAACGCTACGCCGCCGCGCTCTCCGCCGCCGGATGGGACGTGCGCCACGTGCCGGCCGCCGACGACCTGCCCGACGCGACCTTCGTCGAGGACGCCGTCGTCGTCTGCGACCGGCTCGCCGTCCTGACCCGTCCCGGGGCGGACGAGCGGCGGGCCGAGGTGGACTCCGTGGCGGCCCTCGTACAGGAGCTGGGGCTCAAGTCCGTACGGATCGCCCGCCCCGGCACGCTCGACGGCGGCGACGTCCTCCAGGTGGGCAGGACCGTGTACGTCGGCAGGTCCGCCAGGACCAACGACGAGGGGATCACCCAGCTCACCGCGCTGCTGCCGGAGCGGCAGGTGGTGCCGGTGGGGCTGCGCGGCGTGCTGCACCTGAAGTCGGCCGTCACCGCGCTGCCCGACGGAACGCTCATCGGCGACCCGTCGCGGGTGGACCTGCCGGGGCTGCTGGAGCCCCCGGAGGAGTCCGGGGCGCACGTCGTGCCGCTCGGGGGCAGCCGCGTCCTCATCGCCGCCTCGGCGCCCCGGACCGCCGCGATGCTGCACGACCGCGGCCTGTCACCCGTTCCGGTGGACATCTCCGAGTTCGAGAAACTGGAGGGCTGCGTAACCTGCCTGTCGGTTCTCATCGCGTGAGCTTCCCGCCGGCCCTCCGCCGGTTCTCATCATGTGAGATCGGGGACGGTTCATCGCGAGACGTCTGGTAGCGTGCTTGGCATGCTGCGTGGCCTCCTTCTTAGCTGCCGCGGCGGGGGCCACTGAGGCCGGCTCCCTCGCCGCGGAGCGAGCCATGCCCGTCGGCCGATGTTCATCCCGGACCGGCGAGGAGCCCCGATCATGACCGCTCAGCAGCCCAGCCCCATGCCCTACCAGCGCTACCAGCCGTACGAGCCGGTGCGCCTGACCGACCGCACCTGGCCTGATCAGGTGATCACCGAGGCGCCCCGATGGTGCGCGGTGGACCTGCGCGACGGCAACCAGGCGCTGATCGACCCGATGGACTCCCATCGCAAGCTGCAGATGTTCGAGCTGCTGGTGAAGATGGGCTACAAGGAGATCGAGGTAGGCTTCCCCGCCGCCTCGCAGACCGACTTCGACTTCGTCCGCCAGATCATCGAAGAGGACCGGATCCCCGGCGACGTCGTCATCCAGGTGCTCACCCAGGCGCGGCCCGAGCTGATCGAGCGCACCTTCGAGTCCATCGAGGGCGCCAAGCAGGCCATCGTCCACCTGTACAACTCCACCTCCACGCTGCAGCGCCGCGTCGTGTTCGGCCTCGACCGCGACGGCATCACCGCCATCGCCGTCGAGGGCGCCAAGCTGATCAAGAAGCTGGCCGACGCCACCGACGTGGACGTGCGCTTCCAGTACTCACCCGAGTCGTTCACCGGCACCGAGCTGGAGTACGCCGTCGAGGTCTGCGACGCCGTCAACGAGGTCTGGCAGCCCACCCCCGACCGCAAGGTCATCCTCAACCTGCCCGCCACCGTCGAGATGGCCACCCCCAACATCTACGCCGACCAGATCGAGTGGATGCACCGCCACCTGAAGTTCCGCGACTCGGTCATCCTGTCGCTGCACCCGCACAACGACCGCGGCAGCGCCGTCGCCGCCGCCGAGCTGGGCTACATGGCCGGCGCCGACCGCATCGAGGGCTGCCTGTTCGGCAACGGCGAGCGCACCGGCAACGTCTGCCTGGTCACCCTGGGCATGAACCTGTTCTCCCAGGGCGTCGACCCGCAGATCGACTTCTCCGACATCGACGAGATCCGCCGCGTCGTCGAATACTGCAACCAACTGCCCGTCCACCCCCGCCACCCGTGGGGCGGCGAACTGGTCTACACCGCCTTCTCCGGCTCCCACCAGGACGCCATCAAGAAGGGCTTCGAACACCTGGAGGCCGACGCGGCCGACGCCGGCGTCCCCGTCGACTCCTTCACCTGGGCCGTCCCCTACCTGCCCATCGACCCCAAGGACATCGGCCGCACGTACGAGGCCGTCATCCGGGTCAACAGCCAGTCCGGCAAGGGCGGCGTCGCGTACATCATGAAGGCCGACCACCAGCTCGACCTGCCGCGCCGGCTGCAGATCGAGTTCTCCAAGGTCGTACAGGCCCGCACGGACGCCGACGGCGGCGAGATCAGCCCGTCGGCCATGTACGAGATCTTCCGCGACGAGTACCTGCCCAACCCCAACAACCGCTGGGGCCGCCTCAGCCTCATGGCCCACCGCCACTCGGCCACCGACGACGCCGACGACCGCATCAACGCCGACATCCGCCTCGACGGCGAGATCCGCGAGATCTCCGGCGTCGGCAACGGGCCCATCTCCGCCTTCATCGACGCGATCGGGGCGGTGGGGATCCGGCTGCGCGTGCTCGACTACGTGGAGCACGCGATGAGCGCCGGGTCGGACGCCAAGGCGGCGTCCTATCTGGAGTGCGAGGTGGACGGGCGGGTGCTCTGGGGGGTCGGCGTGGACGCCAACACCACTACGGCCTCGCTGAAGGCGATCATCTCGGCGGTCAACCGGGCTTCGCGCTGATTTGCTTACCCGGGCCCCTTTGTCAGGGGCTCGGGTTTGCAGTTGTGGATCTGGGCGTAGCGGGTTTGGGCTATGCGCATGAGTTCGGTCATGTCTTTGATCGCGTCCCTGCCCTTGACGACTTCGGCCAGGAAGATGTCGAGCAGCCGGTCTTTGCCGCCGCAGCGGAACTTCGCGCTCACCCTGTACGGCTGATCAGCCAAGGGGCTGTTCGTGATGTAGGCGGCCATGCCGTCGCCGAGGCCAGCTGGCAGCTTGACGCCGCCATGGCGGGTGTAGGTGTCACGCCTGCCTGCGAGGAGATAGTCCACTTGCTCCTGAGACGACCCGTTGTCCGCCAGCAGCCAGCCCACCTCAAGGGGATGAGGGGTCGTATCAGGAGCCCAGCATTCGCCACTCTTCTCGTCCCCGGTCATCTTCTCCGAGAGAGACGCAGTCACCCCGGTCACCGACCGAAGCGCCTGTTCAGGGATCATTTCGCAGACATATGGCGAGGCGTCCACGATCGGCTGAACGGCCGGAGCGGGGGTGGGGACAATGTCCTTCTGCGGACTGCAGGCCGCGCCGAGCACTACGAGAACAGTCAGGGCGACGGAAGGACGCCTCATCTGCCGCCTCCCGAGGTGGAAGGAATCTGCAGGCCGAGGTAGTCGTCCACCTCATTGGTCCTGCGGAATGTACTGCCGAAACGGTCCAGCAGATCGCTGCTCTCTCCCTTCTTGCGCGCCCATTCGAGGAAATCGCTGTACTCCTCCGGGGTCATCTGGGCGAAGGGCTTGATCGTCGGCGGCTCTCCAGTCGCGAATTCACGTCCCTTGATATGGAATCCGTCAAGCACGCCCTTGTTCAGCAGGGTCGTGGCGAGCATCTGCTCCGCCAGTCTCTCCACGGCCAGCCGGTTGTCCGCCACTGTCCGATGCGTCTCGTCCAGACCATGCTTCTGCTGGGACATCTGCTGAGCGACCTGATGGGCGATCTCGTCGTACGCCATTCCAGCGAACTTGTCGTAGCCCTTGCCGATCAACTCACCGAAAGCTCCGGTGGCCAGTTGACTGACCTGTTTGGCCCCCGGGACCGGCAGCAACCCGATCGCGTCGCCCACCATGCTCTTCAGCGCTTCGTCTGCCTTCTTCTCGTCCAGCCCTTGGGCGATCAACACCTGGCGGCGGGTCTCCACTATGTGATTGAAGGGGCGCGCCTCTTCAACGGTGCGGTCCGTCAGGAACTGCGTGATGTCGGCCTTGTCGACTCGCCCGTCCTCGTTGAAGTCGTACGCCTTGACGTCGGACTTCTTGAAGCCGAGCCGTTCAGCATTGGAGGCGGTGAGGCCGACCGGTGGCACGGTGGCGAGGGCTGCCCGCATGTGTTCCGTCTGTGCCCTCACCAACGCCTCGAACCCGGCGTCGTCCGAGGTGGCCAGTGTCAGCGCGTACGACATGTCCTGGGGCGCCACTTTGCCGAAGGTCGCATGGTTCAGGTAGAGCCGGGACAGCTCGTCGATGTTCGCCGCGATCGCGCGCCCCAGCGGATAGCTCAAGGGCGCCAGACGGTCGAACCCCTCTCGATCGCTGATCTTCAGATTGCCGCTGTCGTCCTTGCCGAAGGCGCCCCTCACCTCGTCGGCGAGAACCTTCGTCATCTCGGCGGCCAGGTTTTTCGAAATCGTGTCCTGGCCGGTGGTGGCCGTTACCAGCAGGTCGCGGATCGGCTTGAAGTCGTCCGTGTAGTGAGAGGCGCCCCAACGGGTCGTCAGCAAGTAGTCCAGCACAGACTCGTCCCACCCGGCCGGCGTGTGGTTGAGCAACGCTTGGGAGGCTTCTCGGTCGAACTTGGCGGCGTGGAAGAGGTCGTCGGCGACCGAGGAGGTGATCTTGGCGCCGGGGGCGGTGGCGTGGGAGCCGGGTCTGAGCAGGGTGCCGAGGCCGAAGGCGCCGGCCAGGTCGATGATGGGGATCTGCGGCTGTCCCAGTGTCTTGGCGGCCGCCCAGGCGGACTTGCGTTGTTCGAGCTCGTAGGCGATGACGTCGCGGCCGACGACCTGCATGAACTCCTTCGAGTACGGCGGCTTGCCGTCGTGGGCGCGCCAGATCAGCGCCTGTGCCTGGTATCCGGAGTACGTCGTGCCGCCCGCCTTGTGCTGGGCGCGGCCGTCCTTGGCCAGGTCGAGGAGGAAGCCGTCGCCCATATAGGCGGCGTTCCTCGGGTCGGTGCCGGCGGCGAGGGCGGTGCTGAGCAGGCGCAGGACCTCCTTGCCCCGCTGGGAGACCTGGGTCAGGCGGTCGTGGTCCTCGCGGGCCCGGGCGTCGCGTAGCTGGGCGGCCAAGGAGCCGGGCAGGCGGGTCACGCCGCCGACGCCCAGGGCGCCCAGGAAGGCCTTGACGAATTCCGGATCGGCGGTGCGTGAGGCGAGGTCGTTCAGGTCGGTCAGGGCCTTCGTGTCGCCGTCGGCGGCCTTCTGGGCGGCGCGGGCGGCCAGTGTCCCGTCCAGGAGGCCGGCCGCGGCGTCCAGGCTGTCGGGCATCTCGACGAAGCTGCCGGCGGGGGTGCTCGTGCCGAAGGTGACCTTCTGCCGTTGCAACTCGTGGACGAGTTTCTGGCGTCGTCGCAGGTCCTCGGCCTGGGTGGTGACGCGGCCGGCCAGGCGGCGCAGGCGCGTGGCGGGGGAGGTGTCGAGGCCGGCGCCCTGCAGTTCGCTGTGGAGGGACTGGGCCAGTTCCTCCAGGCGCCGGGCGGTCTCGGTGTGTCTGGCGGTCATGGTGTCGAAGTCGGCGGGCTTGACGCCGGTGAACTCGCTCATGAGGCGTCCCGGGTGGCGGCCAGCTTCTGGTTCGCGCTGTGGACGGCCTGGGCGAGCGAGTCACGCAGCTCACGCTGGTCGGCGTGGACCTGGGCGTCGAAGCGGGTGCCGGTCGGGCCCACCCAGGCGTCGTTCTCCATCAGGCGGCACGAGGGATCGAGCGCCCACCAGTGTTCGTCCGAGAGTCGCTGGATCCGCTCGGCCACGGCCCGCATGGCGTCGCGATCGAGGTCAGCCACGATGAACCCCTCGCATGGCTCGCTGCGTCAGAACGGATCTGGAGGTGGCGTTCCCTCACGGGTCCACACGGTAATCAACATCACATCAACAAGACAAGTTCAATGGCTGTGAAAGGCATAATGAGTCTGGCTTTTGGTTGAGAATGGGATGTTTCGCCTGGCTTGAGGAGGGCTGAGATTTGCTTCAGGAAGGAGGGGCGTATGCGTGGACAAGCGTTTCGGCCTGCTGGAAACGTGAGCTTTTGCCAATATTCGGGTGGTGGTGGGTCTGGCCCGGGAGGCTTCTCTCGGCGGGAGTGAAATGCGCTGACGCTCATTGAACATCAACTGAAATGGTTACGGCAGTTGAGGAGCGTGAGCCGTCTTGGCGGTGATCGGCTGAAGATGCCTGTGGAAATGAGGGCGGCCACCAGCGTCATGATCGTTCGTGATGACGGATCCTGACATGGTGGCCGAAAGGTCGTCGCTGGCTCAGATCAACGATCTATGACCAGCGCACGCAGAGGGCATCCGATCGAGTGCGGGTGAGGGAGATCTTGGGTTTGAGTGGGTGGGCTTCGTTGCGGCGGGGTGATCGACGGTCAGTCGAACTCTCCGTTCTTTGCGCCGTTGATGAAGGCGTTCCACTCGCTGGGGGTGAAAATGAGGGCTGGGCCGGTGGGGTTCTTGCTGTCGCGGACGCCGCGGTATCCGCCTGGCAGTTCGGCGACCTCGACACAGTTGCCGCCGTCGGGTCCCGATCGAGTGGACTTGCGCCATGTGGCGGTGGCGAGTTCTCGGGTCAGTTCGTCCATCGCTTCAGCGTCTCCTTGATGACCTCCAGGGACTCGCGCTGAGGCAGTGCTTCGGAGCGAATCCCCTCATATCTGTATGATAGAACGCTGACGTCTTCTGATCGCTCCGTTACTCGGCTCATGACCCCGGCGGATTCGACATACGCCGTATCGAAAACTCCGTGAGCTTGAGCGATGGCGAATCCGCCGGCAAGGCCGGTCGTGGAGTACGCCTCGAGAGGAAGAATCTGGATCGTGGTCCGGGGGGTGCGCCCTGCTTCGAGAAGGCGGGTGAGCTGAGCCGACATACTAAGCAGAAACTGGCCTACTGGACCGTAGCTCAGTTACAGGCGATGTGATGTAGAGCAGGTCGCGGTCCTGGAAGAAGCTGCGGACGAGCTCGGGTGTTGCCTGGAGTCGGTCGACGGCTCGC
>NZ_JAHKRL010000051.1 GCF_019396405.1 Nonomuraea rhizosphaerae
CGGCGGGACACGCCCGCCGCCCAGCGCCGGTTGCCGCGGCGCAGCGCGGCCCACGCCCGCCACGCCGCCGCATCACATAAAGGGATATAACGTTCAGCAGTGGATTCGTCACGCACAGCTAGAATCATTCCCGTACGTGACATCACCTAGCGGGCAGATGTCACAGGCGGCAGGCGTAGATGTCGGTGGCCAGGATGGCCCTTGCACCGATCTCCCAGAGCTGGTCCATCACCTGCTGGTGGCCCCGGCGGCGGACCATCACCCGCACGGCCACCCAGCCCTCGCGGTGCAGCGGCGAGACCGTGGGCCCCTCCATGCCGGGGGTGAGCGCGATGGCCTCCTCGATCCGCTCGGCGCGGATGTCGTAGTCCATCATCACGTAGTCGCGGGCGTGCAGGACGCCCTGCAGGCGGCGGACGAGCTGCTGCACCCCGGAGCTGTCCGGGGCGCCGTCGCCCCTGATCAGCACGGCCTCGGAGCGCATGATCGGCTCGCCGAACACCTCCAGGCCGACGTTGCGCAGCGTGGTGCCGGTCTCGACGACGTCGGCGACCGCGTCGGCGACGCCCAGCCGGATCGCGGTCTCGACCGCGCCGTCCAGTTTGATCACTCGCGCGTCCACGCCCTCGTCGGCCAGGTACTTGGCCAGCAGCCCGGAGTAGGAGGTCGCGATGCGCTGCCCTTCGAGGTCCTTGACCGAGGTCATGGCCCCCGCCTTGGCGGCCAGCCGGAACGTCGAGCCGCCGAACCCCAGCGGCATGACCTCCCGCACCGGGGCGCCGGAGTCGACGAGCATGTCACGGCCGGTGATCCCGGCGTCGAGGGTGCCCTCGCCGACGTAGACGGCGATGTCGCGGGGACGCAGGAAGAACAGCTCGCAGCCGTTGTCCTCGTCGACGACGACGAGCTCCTTGCTGTCCTTGCGCGGCCGGTAGCCGGCCTCCTTGAGCATGGTCTGGGCGGCCTCGCTGAGCGCGCCCTTGTTCGGTACTGCCAGACGCAGCATGTGGTGTCCTCGGGTCTCGTACGGGTGGTGGACGGAGGTCCGGGCGCGTGGAGCGGCGCCCTAAAGATGCTTGTAGACCTCGTCCAGCCCGATGCCCTTGGCGAGCATGAGCACCTGCACGTGGTAGAGGAGCTGCGAGATCTCCTCGGCGGCCCGGTCGCTCGACTCGTGCTCGGCGGCCATCCAGCTCTCGGCGGCCTCCTCGACGACCTTCTTGCCGATGGCATGGACGCCGGCGTCGAGCGCGGCCACGGTGCCCGACCCCGCGGGCCGGGTGCGCGCCTTCTCGGACAGCTCGGCGAACAGCTCTTCGAAGGTCTTCATGATCTCTCTCGTCGGTCGGCTGACGTGCGTGACAAGCCTAGTCTGCACCCCGCGACGTCACGCCCAAACGTCCATCACCCGAGACGAACGTGTCCAGCATCCGGCCGGAAACAAAAGTGCCCGCCGCATCGGAAGATGCGACGGGCAAGGAAGAACAGACGCGCGGGGCCGGCGAGCAAGGGCGCTCCGGCCGACTGTGCGCACGTCACGGTGCCCGGCCGGGGAACCGGAGGAGCGTTCCCCTGGAGGGAGGCCGGCCCCGTACGTCGAGTGGGGCCGGCCCATGCCTGCCGTAAAAAAGAAAGTGCTACCCCCGGTCGAAGCGACGGTTGTTGCGGCGGAAAGGCGTGCGCTCGTCGGAGCGCGGGCCGCCGGAGCGGTACCCGTCGCGCGGCCGGTCGTCCGAGCGGAACCCACGGTCCCGGTCGGCCGAGAACGGACGCCCGCGGTCGCCGCCCGAGTAACGCGAGCCGCGCTCGTCGGGGCGGTAGCCGTCCGGGCGGGGCCCGTCCGAGCGGGACGAACGGTCGTCGGAGCGGTAGCCACCGCGCGGACCGCGGTCGGAGTAACGCGAGCCCCGGTCGTCGCCGAAGGCGCGCGGCTCGTAGGAGCCCTCGGAGCGCCGCGACTGCGAGCCGTCCGAGTAGCGCTGCTGCGAACCGTCGGAGTAACGCTGCTGCGAACCGTCCGAGTAGCGCGACTGCGAGCCGCCGTCGGAGTAGCGCGACTGGCCGTCCGAGTAGCGCCCCTGGGAGTCGCCGTGACGGCGCGGGTAGCGGTCCTCGCCGTCGTGACGCCTGGGCCGCCGCTCGTCGCCGGAGTTGAAGCGCTCACCGGAGCCACGCCGCTCGCCGGAGCCGAACCGCTCGCCCGACCCGTGACGGCGCTCGCCGTCGAAGTCGCGGCGCGGACGGCGCCCGCGGCGGTCCGACCCGCCGTGGCCGCCCTCACGGCGCGGACGCAGCGGCTTGCGGACGTCGGGCTCCCACACCGGGATGGCCTCGCCGCTGGGCACCCGGGCGCCCGTCACCTCGGCGACGCGCGGGTGGCCCGGCGTGGCCTTGAGGCGGAACGGGTGGATCCCGGCGCGGCGGGTGAGCTGGTCGGTGGAGCGCCGCTCGCTGGGCAGCACCAGCGTCACCACGGTGCCCTTCTCGCCGGCGCGGGCGGTGCGCCCGCCCCGGTGCAGGTACGACTTGTGGTCCTGCGGCGGGTCGACGTGCAGCACGAGGCTGATGTTGTCGACGTGGATGCCTCGCGCCGCCACGTCGGTGCAGACGAGCACGTTGACGGTGCCCTCGCGGAACTCGGCGAGGATGCGGGTGCGCTGGTTCTGGCGCTTGCCGCCGTGCAGGCCGCCCGACTTGACGCCGACACGGGCCAGCTGCTTGCACAGCCGGTCCACGCCGTGCTGGGTGCGGACGAAGATGATCGTCCGGCCCTCGCGGTTGGCGATCTCGGCCGTGACGTCGAACTTCTCGTCGCGCGTCACCTGCATGACGTGGTGCTCCATGGTGTCGACCGGGGAGGTCGCGGGCGCCACGGAGTGGGTGATCGGGTCCTTCAGGAAGCGCTGCACCAGCTTGTCGACGTCGCCGTCGAGCGTGGCCGAGAACAGCAGCCGCTGCCCGTCCGCCGGGGTCTGCGCGAGCAGCTCGGTGACGACGGGGAAGAAGCCGAGGTCGCACATGTGGTCGGCCTCGTCGAGGACGCTGACCTCGATGTCGGCCAGCGAGCACTCGCCCTGCCTGATCAGGTCGCCGAGGCGGCCCGGGGTGGCGATGACGACGTCGATGCCGCGCCGCAGCGCCTCGATCTGCTTGCCCATGGACATGCCGCCGACGACGACCTTCATGCGCAGGCCCAGGCCGCGGCCGAGGGGTTCGAGGGCGTCGTGCACCTGGAGCGCGAGCTCACGGGTGGGCACCAGGACCATTGCGCGGGGACGGCCCGGGGTGGGCCGGACGCCGGCGATGCGGGCCATCAGGGGCAGCCCGAAGGCGAGGGTCTTGCCGGAGCCGGTCTGGCCGCGCCCGAGCACGTTGGCGCCGGCGAGCACGTCCGGGATGGTCGCGCTCTGGATGGGGAACGGGCTGTCGATACCCTGTTTGGCCAGTCCGGTGACGAGCGGCTTGGGCAGGCCGAGCAGCTCGAATTCGGACGGACCCTGCTCGGGGGCGAGCTCGGGCAGGACAGCGTCAAGCATGGTCACGAAGGTCGTGCCTTTCAGTCGAAGTGGCGCGTCACTTCTGCGAAAAGGACGAGCCGGGACGTACGGCGTCTGTGCCGTAGCTCATTGCATGCGGGTGCCGGGCACCCGCTGGGTGGGGACAGGCCCGAACGCCGGGCCATCTACGCGCACCCATCTGCCGGCCGCAGGCGGCTAGAAACGCACGGTTGGTGCGCTAGGTGCACGTGGTGCCAACACGAGGAAGACTCAGAGTATTCCCCGACCAGTGTGGCACGCTGAAGCGGCTGACACCGGAATGTCAGCCGAACAGCAAAAGATCAGACGTTGAAGCCTAGCATACGAAGTTGCTCACGGCCCTCATCGGTGATCTTGTCCGGGCCCCACGGCGGCAGCCAGACCCAGTTGATCTTGACGTCGGAGACCATGCCGTCGAGCGAGGAATGGGCCTGGTCCTCGATGACGTCCGTCAGCGGGCAGGCCGCGCTGGTCAGCGTCATGTCGATGGTGGCCACGGGCTGGCCGCCCTCGACGGGGTCGAGGTTGAGGCCGTAGATCAGGCCCAGGTCCACGACGTTGATGCCCAGCTCGGGGTCCACGACGTCCTTGAGCGCCTCCATGACCTCGTCGACGGTGACGTCACCGTCGAACCCGGTAGGCGTCTCCACCGGCTTGCTCATCGGGCAGCACTCCTCACGTCTCTCATCGCGCGCTCCGCACGACCGCGTCCTTGTACGCCATCCACGACAGCAGCGCGCACTTCACGCGCGCAGGGAACTTGGCCACGCCCGCGAACGCCACGGCGTCCCCGAGCACGTCCTCGTCCGCCTCCACCTTGCCCCTGCCCTGCATGAGGCGGGTGAACTCATCCACCACCGACAGCGTCTCCTCGACCGTCGAGCCGGTGGTCAGCTCGTGCAGCACCGAGGCGGCGGCCTGGCTGATCGAGCAGCCCTGCCCGTCGTAGGAGACGTCCTCGATCTTGCCGGCGTCGCCCACCTTGACCCTGAGCGTGATCTCGTCGCCGCACGTCGGGTTCACGTGGTGAACCTCGGCGTCGTACGGCTCACGCAGCCCCCGCCCCTGCGGGTGCTTGTAGTGTTCCAGGATCAGCTCCTGGTACATCGACTCGCCGATCATGGCTATGCGAACACCTTCTGAACGTGATGGAGACCGCGGACCAGGGCATCGATCTCGCCCGTGGTGTTGTACAGGTAGAACGACGCTCGGGTGGTCGCCGGTATTCCGAACCTGAGGTGCAGGGGCCGCGCGCAGTGGTGCCCCACCCGGACCGCGATGCCGAACTCGTCGTCGAGGATCTGCCCCACGTCGTGCGGGTGGATGCCCTCCAGCGTGAACGACAGGGTCGCGCCCCGCCGCTCCAGCGAGTCGGGCCCGATCAGGCGCAGCGTGGGCACCTCGCGCAGCGCGTCGAGCGCGTGCGCCGTCAGGTCGCGCTCGTGCGCCTCGATGGCCTCCATGCCGACGCCGGACAGGTAGTCGACAGCCGCGCCCAGGCCGATGGCCTCGACGATCGGCGGGGTGCCGGCCTCGAACTTGTGGGGCACGGCCGCGTACGTCGAGTGGTCCATCCAGACGGCCTCGATCATCTCGCCGCCGCCCATGAACGGAGGCATGGCCTCCAGCAGCTCGGCCCGCCCCCACAGCACCCCGATGCCCGAGGGGCCGACCATCTTGTGCCCGGTGAAGGCCACGAAGTCGACGCCCAGCGACGCCATGTCGACGGCGTGGTGCGGCACGGACTGGGAGGCGTCGAGCATCACCAGCGCGCCGACCTCACGGGCCCTGCGCAGCACGTCGGCGACCGGGTTGACGGTGCCGAGCACGTTCGACTGGTGGGCGATGGACACGATCTTCGTGCGCTCGGTGACGAGCCCGGAGATGCCGGACAGGTCGAGCCGGCCCTCGTCGGTGACGCCGAACCACTTCAGCGTGGCGCCGGTGCGCTGGGCCAGGAACTGCCACGGCACGATGTTGGAGTGGTGCTCCATCTCCGAGATGACGATCTCGTCGCCGGGGCCGAGCGTGAAGCGCGGGTCGGTGTTGGACCGGTTGCCGAAGGAGTAGGCGACCAGGTTGAGCGCCTCGGAGGCGTTCTTGGTGAAGATCACCTCGTCACGCGACGGCGCGCCGATGAAGGCGGCCACCTTGTCGCGCGCGCTCTCGTAAGCCTCGGTCGACTCCGAACCGAGCGCGTGCATGGCGCGTCCGACATTGCTGTAGTGCATCGCCATGTGCTCACGCATGGTCTCGACGACCGGGGTGGGCTTCTGGGAGGAGTTGCCCGAGTCGAGATAGACGAGCGGACGCCCGCCGGGCAGCTCGCGGGAGAGGACCGGGAAATCCTTCCTGATCCTCTCCACGTCAAAGCTGGTGGATGTCATGCAGATGCCTTCGTGTACTGCTCGTAGCCCTCGGACTCGAGCTTGTCGGCCAGCTCCGGCCCGCCCTCCTCGACGACCCGCCCGTTGGCGAAGACGTGCACGAAGTCGGGCTTCACGTAGCGCAGGATGCGCGTGTAGTGCGTGATCAGCAGCACACCGGTCTCACCGGAGGCGCGGAAGCGGTTGATGCCCTCGGACACCACGCGCAGCGCGTCCACGTCGAGGCCGGAGTCGGTCTCGTCGAGCACGGCGATCTTCGGCTTGAGCAGCTCCAGCTGAAGGATCTCGTGGCGCTTCTTCTCGCCGCCGGAGAAGCCCTCGTTCAGGTTGCGCTGGGCGAAGGCGGGGTCGATGGACAGGCCGTCCATGCCGGCCTTGAGGTCCTTGGCGAACTCGCGCAGCTTGGGCGCCTCACCGCGGATCGAGGTGACGGCCGAGCGCAGGAAGTTGGACACCGACACGCCGGGCACCTCGACCGGGTACTGCATGGCCAGGAACAGGCCGGCGCGGGCCCGCTCGTCGACCGACAGCTCCAGCAGGTCGACGCCGTCGAGCAGGACCTGGCCGCCGGTGATGGTGTACTTCGGGTGACCGGCGACGGCGTAGGCGAGCGTGGACTTGCCCGACCCGTTGGGCCCCATGATGGCGTGGGTCTCGCCCGCCCTCACGGTGAGGTTGACGCCGCGCAGGATTTCCTTGTCCTCGACGGCGACCTTCAGGTCACGGATCTCCAGGGTGGACATGTGTTATGACTCCTTCGAGAGCGAGACGAGCACGTCATCGCCGTCGACTTTGACTGAGTAGACGTTCACGGGCTGGGTGGCGGGCGGGCCGGTGGGCTTGCCGGAGCGGATGTCGAAGCACGAGCCGTGCAGCCAGCACTCCAGCGTGTCCTGGTAGACCTCGCCCTCGCTGAGCTTCACCTCGGCGTGCGAGCAGACGTCGTGCAGGGCGAACACGTCCTGGCCCTTGCGGACCAGCGCCACCGGGGTCTCGCCGACCTCCACGCCGAGGACTCCCTCGTCGGGGATGTCCTCGACCTGGCACACCTTCTCGAAACTCATCGGGCGAGCTCCGCCTCCACCGCGCTCAGCACGCGCTCGCGGATCTCCTCGACCTGGATCTTCTCGATGAGCTGGCCGAGGAAGCCCCTGACGACCAGGCGGCGCGCCTCGTCGCGGGGGATGCCGCGGGCCTGGAGGTAGAAGATGTGCTCGTCGTCGAGCCGGCCGGAGGCGGAGGCGTGCCCCGCCCCGGCGACCTCGCCGGTGAGGATCTCCAGGTTGGGCACCGAGTCGGCGCGGGCGCCGTCGGTGAGGATGAGGTTGCGGTTGAGCTCGTAGGTGTCGGTGCCCTCGGCCTCGACCCTGATGATCACGTCGCCGATCCAGACGGCGTGCGCGTCCTGGCCCTGCAGGGCGCCGCGGTAGTCGACGTTGCTCTTGCAGTGGGGCTGGGAGTGGTCGACCAGCAGGCGGTGCTCCAGGTGCTGGCCCGCGTCCACGAAGTAGACGCCGGACAGGTCGGCGTCGCCGCCTGGAGCGGTGTAGGAGACGCTGGGCGACAGGCGCACGAGGTCGCCGCCGAGGGTCACCACGAAGCTCCTGAACGTGGCGTCCTTGGCGAGCTGGGCGTGGTGGTGCGAGACGTGGACCGCGTCGTCGTCCCAGTCCTGGAGGCTGACGACCTTGAGCGAGGCGCCGTCGCCGACGACGAACTCGACGTTGTCGGCGTAGACCGCGCTGCCCGCGTGCTCGACGATGACCACGGCCTCGGCCAGCGGCTCCACGGCGACCACGATGTGGCCGTAGGTGGCGCCGTCGAGGCCGCCGCCGCGCACCTCGATCCTGATCGGCCCGTCCGGTGTGGCCTCCTTGGGCACGGTCACGACCAGCGCCTTCTCGAAGGCGTTGTAGGCCTGCGCGCTGACCCGGTCGGCGGGCACGTACGCCCTGCCGATCCGCGCGTCCTCGCGCCCGACCCACTCGGCGGTGACGCCCGCCGGGGTGTGGGCCGTGGTGATCGCCTGGCCGGTGATGGCCGCCTTGCCGTTGTGCAGGCCCTTCAGGCGGGCCAGCGGCGTGAACCGCCAAGCCTCCTCGCGCCCGGTGGGCACCTCGAAGTCGCCCAGCTCGTACGACGCCTTCTCGTGAAGGGTCGACAGGGGCTTCTCGTTCAGGCCCATCAGCCGACGGCTCCTTCCATCTGCAGCTCGATCAGGCGGTTGAGCTCCAGGGCGTACTCCATGGGCAGCTCACGCGCGATCGGCTCGACGAAGCCGCGCACGATCATCGCCATCGCCTCGTCCTCGTCGAGCCCGCGGCTCATGAGGTAGAAGAGCTGGTCCTCGCTGACCTTGGAGACCGTGGCCTCGTGGCCCATCGAGACGTCGTCCTCGCGGACGTCCACGTACGGGTAGGTGTCGGAGCGGCTGATCTGGTCGACCAGCAGCGCGTCGCACTTGACCGTGCTGGCGCTGCCGTGCGCGCCCTCCTCGATCTGCACCAGGCCGCGGTAGGAGGTGCGGCCGCCGCCGCGCGCCACCGACTTGGAGATGACGCTGGAGCTGGTGTGCGGCGCCAGGTGCACCATCTTGGAGCCGGCGTCCTGGTGCTGGCCCTCGCCCGCGAACGCGACGCTCAGCGTCTCGCCCTTGGCGCGCTCGCCCATCAGGTAGACGGCCGGGTACTTCATGGTGACCTTGGAGCCGATGTTGCCGTCGATCCACTCCATGGTCGCGCCCTCGTAGGCGACGGCGCGCTTGGTGACCAGGTTGTAGACGTTGTTCGACCAGTTCTGGATGGTCGTGTAACGGCAGCGGGCGTTCTTCTTCACCACGATCTCGACGACCGCGCTGTGCAGGGAGTCGCTGCTGTAGATCGGGGCGGTGCAGCCCTCGACGTAGTGGACGTAGCTGTTCTCGTCCACGATGATCAGGGTCCGCTCGAACTGGCCCATGTTCTCGGTGTTGATCCGGAAGTAGGCCTGCAGCGGGATCTCGACCTGGACGTTCGGCGGCACGTAGATGAACGAGCCGCCGGACCACACCGAGGTGTTGAGCGCGGCGAACTTGTTGTCGCCCACCGGGATGACCGAGCCGAAGTACTCCTTGAAGAGCTCCTCGTGCTCCTTCAGGCCGGTGTCGGTGTCGACGAAGATGACACCCTTCTCCTCAAGGTCCTCGCGGATCTTGTGGTAGACGACCTCGGACTCGTACTGGGCGGCGACGCCGGCGATGAGCCGCTGCTTCTCCGCCTCGGGGATGCCGAGCTTGTCGTAGGTGTTCTTGATGTCGGCGGGCAGCTCGTCCCAGGAAGCGGCCTGCTTCTCGGTCGAGCGCACGAAGTACTTGATGTTGTCGAAGTCGATGCCGGTGAGGTCGGAGCCCCAGGTGGGCAGCGGCTTCTTGCCGAACAGGCGGAGGCCCTTCAGGCGGAGGTCGAGCATCCACTCCGGCTCGTTCTTGAGCCTGGAGATGTCGCGGACGACCTCCTCGGACAGGCCGCGCTTGGCCGCCGACCCGGCGACATCAGAGTCGGCCCAGCCGAACTTGTAATTCCCGAGGCCTTCCAGCTCCGGGCGGTCGGTGACAGTCACCTTCCGGTCTCCTTGTTCTTGGCTTTATGTGCGGGAGCCAGCGATTGCGGGCTGACATGTGTCGTGCAGACCCCGTCGCCGTGGGCGATGGTGGCCAGGCGCTGCACCGGGACGCCGAGCAGCTGCGCGAACGCCTCCGTCTCGGCCTCACACAGCTGCGGGAACTCCGCGGCCGCGTGCGCCACCGGGCAGTGGTGCTGGCAGAGCTGGACTCCGCCGGACTTGGCCTTGGAGGCCGAGGCGGCGTATCCCTCCGCCGACAGCGCCTGCGCCAGCACTTCCACGCGCTGGTCCGCGGGCACCGTCCGCATGACCGGCTCCAGCCGCCGCAGCAGTCCGGAGACCTGCGTGCGGGCGAAGTCGGACACCGCCTCCTGTCCCATGCGCTCGGCCAGGAAGCGCAGCGCGCTGCCGGCGAGGTCGTCATAGGCGTGCTCGAAGGCACTGCGCCCCGCGTCGGTGATGGCGAACAGCTTGGCCGGCCGCCCTCGTCCGCGCTGGCCGCGCGGCCGCACCGTGCGAGGCTCTATCATCCCGTCGGCCGTCAGCGCGTCGAGATGGCGGCGGACGGCGGCGGGCGTGAGCCCGAGCCGCTCGCCCAGCGCGGCGGCCGCGACGGGTCCGTGCTCCAGGATCAGCCGGGCGACACGGGCGCGCGTGCTGCGCTCGCTGCCTGGCTCGATCGAAGGAGTCACGTTTTTCACAACATCAGTGTGCCGTAATTCCTTCCCGGTTCTCAAACCGATCCGGTAACTCGGAGAATGGAATTTCTCACGCAGGGTAGGCTTACCTAACTTGGCGCCCGAGCAGCGCGAAGGTGAGCGCGGCGCAGGCGAGGAGCCCCAGCATGACCGCCGCCATGGGCACCGCCGAGCTCTCGCCGGCCAGCCCCACCAGGGGCGCGGCCACGGCTCCGAGCGCGAACTGCAGCACGCCGAGCAGGGCCGAGGCGCTGCCGGCGACCTGCTGCGGCTGCCCGGCCAGCGCCAGCGCGCCGGTGCCGGGTATGACCAGGCCCTGGCCGCACATGATGACGAACAGCCCCGCCACGACCCCGGCCAGCCCCAGCCCGGTGACGGCCGCGGTCATCAGCAGCGCGGCCCCGGCCAGGGCGAGGGCGAGACCCGCGACCACCAGGCGGGCGGGGCTCACCCGGCCCGCCAGCCGTCCGCCGACCTGCGCCATGAGGGTCAGGCCGACGGCGTTGAGCCCGAAGATGAGCGAGTACTGCTGCGGGGTGGCGCCGTAGTACTCCTGGAGCACGAAGGGCGAGCCGGAGATGTAGCCGAACATGGCGGCGAAGGCCAGGCCGGCGGTCAGGGCGTACCCGATGAACGACCGGTCGCGCAGCAACTGCCAGAAGGTGGTGGCGGTCTGCTTCAGTCCGCCGCCGTGGCGGCCCTCGGCGGGCAGCGTCTCGCGCACCCCGCCGAGCACGGCCACCAGCAGCACCGCGCCGGCGATGCTCAGCGCGACGAACACGCCGCGCCAGGAGGTGAACGACAGCAGCTGGGCGCCCGCGATCGGGGCCAGGATCGGCGCCAGGCCGCTGACCAGCATGAGCGTGGCGAAGATGCGCGCGATGGCGGCGCCCTCGTACAGGTCGCGGACCACGGCGCGGACGATGACCAGGGCCGCGCCGCCCAGGATGCCCTGCATGAGGCGGAAGCCGACCAGGACCGGCACCGAGGGGGCGAACGCGCACAGCAGCGAGGCGGCCGTGTAGCCGGCCACGCCCACGATCAGCGGCATCCTGCGGCCGCGCACGTCGCTCACGGGCCCGGCGATGACCTGGCCGACCGAGACGCCGATGAGGCAGGCGGTCAGCGTGAGCTGCACCTGGGCGGGCGCGCTGAGCAGTTCGCCGGTGATGGCGGGCAGCGCCGGCAGATACATGTCGATCGAGAGCGGCCCGATGGCCGAGAGGGCGCCGAGGATCAGGAGCAGAAGTCCGCGGCGGCCCCCCTTCTGTGCGACAGACGACGTGACCGGCGTGGCCTCTGCCACGGACATGCGCGAACCCCTCTCCCTCGCAGGCGTGCGGCCCCACGAGGGCCGAGGAGTGCAACCGGGTATAGGTCCTCCTAATTCCCGGTTATCAGATATTTAGCCGGTTTCGCGGAGCTGAATCACGGAGAGCGACGCCCCCTGGGGATCGGTGAACATCGCGAACCGCCCCGGCGGGGAGTCCATGGCGTCCACGAGGACCGCCGCGCCCGCCTCCAGGGCCGTGCGGACCGTCTCGTCGAGGTCGGCGACGGCGAAGTACACCATCCAGTGCGACGGGGTGCGCGGCGGGTAGTCCGGCGACATCTCGATCATGCCGGCGATGCTCCGGTCCCCCGCCTGCCATTCGGTGTACCTGACGCCCTCCGTCTCCTGCGGGCGGGGGCTCCAGCCGAAGACGGCCGAGCAGAACCGCCCGGCGCCGGCCGGATCCCGGGTGACCAGCTCGTTCCAGCAGAACGAGACCGGCTCGTTGACCAGCTCGGCGCCCTTGTGCTCGCCCGGCTGCCAGACCGAGACGTACGACTGGTCGGGAGCCTGGAAGACGGCCATGACGCCCTCGTCGAAGACCTTCATGGGCTCCGTGACGACGGTGCCGCCGGAGTTCTTGACCCGGTCGGCGGTGGCGGCGGCGTCGTCGGTGGCGACGTAGGTGTTCCAGGCCGAGGGCATGTCCCCGGCGAACACGGGACCCACGCCCGCGACCTTCTTGCCGTCGTAGGTGAATTGTCCGTAGCCTCCGGCGGCGGGATCGTCGGCCGTCTCCACCCGCCAGCCGAAGACCCGGCCGTAGAAGGCCACGGACGCCTCGACATCGGTGCTCGACAGATCCACCCAGCACGGGACGCCGGGCGCATAGCCACTACGTTGTGACATGGCGCTACCTCCTGTGATGTGCACCTCACTCTCAGACTTTCACTCCTGGGTGATCGAGTCCGCGAAACGGGCGGGCCGGCGGCTGTCCATATCCGGCCATGCGGGGTTGCGCCACGGGGCGGCCGGAGCAGTCCCTACACTCGTGGCCATGGAATCCCCAGCCGTCGAGCTCATCGACCTGGTCAAGCGCTACGGCGGCACCACCGCGATCGACGGCCTGTCCCTGCGCGCGGAGCGGGGCGCGGTCACCGCCGTGCTCGGGCCGAACGGCGCGGGCAAGACCTCCACGGTCGAGATCTGCGAGGGGTTCCGCACGGCCGACGCGGGCACGGTGCGGGTGCTGGGCCTGCCGCCCGGCCGGTCCGCGCTGCGGCCCCGCGTGGGCGTCATGCTGCAGGCCGGGGGCGTGCCGCCGGCCGCGCGCTGCGCCGAGTGGCTGCGCCTGGTCTCGCGCCTGTACGCCCGTCCGCTCGACTGCGCCGCGCTGCTGTCGCGGCTCGGGCTGACCGAGCACGCCCGCACCCCGTACCGCCGGCTGTCGGGAGGGCAGCAGCAGCGGCTCTCGCTGGCCGCGGCCGTCGTGGGCCGCCCCGAGTTGGTCTTCCTCGACGAGCCGACGGCCGGGCTCGACCCGCAGGCCAGGCACGCCTGCTGGGAGCTGGTCGGCGAGCTGCGCTCGGCGGGCGTCGCGGTGGTGCTGACCACCCACCACATGGACGAGGCCGAGCGCCTGGCCGACCACGTGGTGATCATCGACCGCGGGCGGGTGGTGGCCGAGGGCAGCCCCGCCTCGCTCACCGGGGCCGAGCGCCAGCTTCGCTTCAGGGCCCGGCCGGGGCTGGGGCTGGACGAGCTGCTCAACGCGCTGCCCGACGGCAGCGCGGCCAAGGAGTCGCCCGCCGGGCACTACATCATCGAGGGCCAGGTGGGGCCCGAGCTGCTGGCGACCGTGACGGCGTGGTGCGCCGCCGAGGGCGTCACGGCCGACGACCTGCGCATCGAGCGCCGCACGCTCGAGGACGTCTTCCTGGAGCTGACCGGCAGGGAGCTGCGATGACCGATTCCCGAGCGACCGCGCTCGACTTCACGCCCGCCCCCGCCGCCGCGCCGTTCGGGCGGATGGTGCTGGCCCAGGCGGGCGCCGAGGTGCGGGCGACGCTGCGCAACGGCGAGCAGCTCCTGCTGACGCTGATCATCCCGGTGCTGCTGCTCGTCGGGTTCTCCCTCGCGCCGCTCATCGACATCGGCGGGGGCAGCCGGATCGACTTCCTGGCGCCGGGCGTGCTGGCGCTGGCGATCATGTCCACGGCGTTCACCGGCCAGGCCATCGCGACCGGCTTCGAGCGCCGGTACGGGGTGCTGAAGCGGCTGGGCGCGACCCCGCTGTCCAGGGCCGGGCTGCTGCTGGCCAAGACGGCGGCGGTGGTCGCGGTGGAGTGCGTCCAGGTGGCGGTGATCGTCGCCGTGGCGCTGGCGCTCGGCTGGCGGCCGGCCGGCTCGCCGCTGGCGGTGCTGCAGGCGCTGCTGCTGGTGCTGCTGGGCACGGCGGCCTTCAGCGGGCTGGGGCTGCTCATGGCGGGCACGCTGCGGGCCGAGGCGACGCTGGCGGCGGCCAACCTGGTCTACCTGGTGCTGCTGGGGGCGGGCGGGGTGGTCTTCCCGCTGTCGAAGTTCCCGGCCGGGATGCGGCCGGCGCTGGAGCTGCTGCCCATCTCGGCGCTGACCGGCGGCCTGCGCTCGGTGCTGACCGGCGGCGCGGCCCTGCCGCTGGGGGCGCTGGCCGTCCTGGCCGCCTGGGCGGTGCTGTCGCTGGGGCTGGCGGCGCGCACGTTCCGCTGGGAGTGAGCGCCCGGACGCGTTGCCGTCGTCCAGGCCGTCGTCCAGGTCGTCGTCAGGGTTCGTCGCCCGAGGGTGCTCAGGCCGACTCGCGGGTCCCGTAGCGGCGGCGGCCGAGGGCGGCGATCACCGTCAGCGGCACCGCCGTGGCGGCGGCGAGGCCGAACAGCAGCGCGTAGCTGCCCTGCTCGGCGGCCGGCCCGCCGGCCCATGACGACACGGCGCTGCCGACGAACAGGGCCGCGGCGAAGAACGCCACGCTGGTCCCCCTGGCCCGCGGCGCGACGGAGGTCACCCAGGTCTGCAGCGACGAGTGCAGGAACGACCACCCGCCGCCCAGCAGCAGCGCCGTCACGGCGACGGCGGGCAGGCTGACGCCGGCCGCCACGAGCGCGTACCCGGCGCAGAGCTGCGCTCCCCCGACCGCCATGAGCGCGGGCGGCGCCCATGTCCGCGACAGCCGCTTGACCAGCCGGGTGGACAGCCACAGCCCGATCCCGTACGTGGCGGTGGTGAGCCCCGCGACGGCCACGCTCACGCCCTGGTGCACCAGGGCGGCGGGCAGGAAGGCCATCACGCCGATCAGGATCGCCCCCTCGACGAACGCCAGCGCGAACACCAGCAGCGCCCACGGCTTGCGCAGCACGTCGCCCACGTGCCGGCCCAGCCCGCCCACCTCGGCCCTGGGCGGCTCGGGCAGCGAGCGCAGCGCGAGGGCGCACAGCAGCGCGCAGAGCGCGGGCACGGCGAAGGAGACGTGCCAGCTGACCAGGTCGGCCAGCACCCCGGCCAGCGCGCTGGCCATGGCGGTGCCCAGCGCCCCCGCGCCCATCAGGTCCGTCAGGGCGCGCTGCCGCCCGCCGGTCTCGACGGTGTCGCCCACGTACGTCAGCGAGGTCGGGATCACCGCGCCGAAGCAGGCGCCCGCCACGATCCTCGACACCACGAGCGCGCCCAGCACGGGCATCAGCGCCGAGGCCAGCCCGGCCGCCGCCGCGCCGAACAGCGCCGCCCGCATCACCCGCACCCGGCCGAACCGGTCCGACAGCACGCCCCACAGCGGCTGCGACAGCCCGTACGCCAGGTAGTAGCCGCTGGCCACCGCGACCGCCGCGGCCAGCGGGACACGCAGGCTCGCGGCGATGAGGACGAGC
>NZ_JAHKRL010000480.1 GCF_019396405.1 Nonomuraea rhizosphaerae
CGGCGCGACGGTCCGGGGGCTGCGCCCCCTGGACGCCGTCGACGCCCGCCCGCAGCCGGTCTACGCGACCGTCGCGCTCGCCGGCCTCACCCCCGGCCAGGCCGGCGGCGCGGTCATGAGCGCGCTGATCCACGGCGCGCGCGGGATCGTCTACGACGCCCACGGCACCGCCAAGGGGTGCAAGGTGGACAACCTGCTCCGGCACGCCTGCGGCAGGCCGCTCAGGGCCGGCGTCAAGGAGCTCAACCGGCGCATCGCCGAGCTGGCGCCGGTGCTCAACACCCAGTCGTACGCCTACGACTTCGCCCCCGAGCTCGACACCATGCTCAAACGCCACGACGGCGTCTTCTACCTGTTCGTGATGCTCGGCCGAGGCCAGGCGCCCGGCGAGCGCGTGCTGACGGTGCCCAGCGACCTGTCGGCGAC
The DNA here is from genome assembly GCF_019396405.1 of Nonomuraea rhizosphaerae. GTDB lineage: Bacteria > Actinomycetota > Actinomycetes > Streptosporangiales > Streptosporangiaceae > Nonomuraea > Nonomuraea rhizosphaerae. Next base: position 427 of record NZ_JAHKRL010000480.1, read on the forward strand.
GGGCCAGGTGGAGGACGTCCTCGAACGACGGACCATCAAGACCGACAAGGAGGGGCACTTCACCGACACGTTCGGCACGGAGCACAGCTATCACGTCTACCGGATCGCCCCGTAGCTGGGAGGGCCATGACTTCTCGAACGACGAACAGGCGGATCCTGCTGATCTCGGTCACCGCGTTGCTGGTGATCGCGGTGGGCTGGGTCATCGCGCAGGCGAAGTCCAGCCGTGACGTCCTCGGACTGCAGCACATCCCGTGGGAGGGCGGGCCGGCGTACTACGCCCGCTTCAGCGCCCCGGCGGCGGCGGGGTGGACCGATCCATCGTTCTTCCCCGTCGGCGTCTGGTTCGAGGCCGTGGTCGAGGAGCGCGACATCCAACTCGACAAGGAGGCGGGGCTCAACACGTACGTGGAGCTGACCGACAACAGCGACATGGAGCTGGTCCGCAAGTACGGCATGTCCGCCTTCACCAGCAAACCCCTGCCCGGCGCCGGCAAGGAGACGGTCGGCTGGATGATCGCCGACGAGCCCGACATGTTCGCCGGGCCCGGCGACGGCGTCTGGAGCGGCAAGTACGGCGGCGAGGGCCAGGTGTGCCTTCCCGACAAACCGCCCTGCGGATACACCGCGATGCGCACACTCAAGGACAAACTGCCCAAGGACGACGGCCGCCTCCACTACACGAACTACGGCAAGGGCATCGCCATGTGGGAGTCCGACGCCGAGGCCACCAAGTTCGTCAACACCTACACCGACGTCATGTCCACCGACGTGTACTGGTACACCGACAACGGCATCTGCCCGGAGGCCGAGAACTTCATCAAGCTGCCGAAGGACCGCTGCCCCCGCGCCGCCAACTACGGCCAGGTCGTCGAGCGGGGCCGCAACCTGGACGCCAAGGACGGCCGGCTGCAGCCCGTCTACGCCTTCGTCGAGCTGGGCTGGCCCGGCACCAACGGCCTGCGCTCCATCACCGGCGAGGAGCTGCAGGGAGCGGTCATGAGCTCCCTCATCCACGAGGCGCGCGGCATCATCTACTTCAACCACAGCTTCGCCGGCCCCTGCCCGACCCAGCACGTGCTGCGCGAGCCGTGCGCCCAGGAGACGCGCGAGGTCGTGACCGAGCTGAACCGGCACATCCGCACGCTCGCGCCCGTCCTGAACACCCAGTCCTTCTCCTACGCCTTCGCGCCGGGCCTGGACACCATGCTCAAGGAGCTGGACGGCTCCTCGTACGTGTTCGCGATGCCCAAGCTGGGCGCCCAGCCGGGCCGGCAGACGCTGCGGCTGCCCGAGTCGCTGAGGTCGGCCTCCAGCGTGGAGGTGCTGTTCGAGAACAGGACCGTGCCCGTCGAGAACGGCGCCTTCAGCGACGACTTCGCCCGCGAGAACACCTACCACGTCTACAAGGTCACCCCGTGAGCGCGCCGGTGGAGGTCGGGCTGGCCGGAGCCGGTCCGTGGGCGCGCGACTTCCACGCCCCCACGTTCGCCGCGGGCCCCGAGACGCGGCTGGCGGGCGTCTGGAGCAGGCGCGAGCCGGCCGCGCGCACGCTGGCCGAGCGCTTCGGCGTGCCCGCCTTCCCCTCCTACGACGAACTGCTCGAACGCTGCGAGGCCGTCGTCTTCGCCGTCCCGCCCGACGTCCAGCCCGGCCTGGCGGTACGGGCGGCGCGGCGGGGCCGGGCGCTGCTGCTGGAGAAGCCGATCGCGCTGACCGTGGCCGACGCTCGCGAGCTGGCCGACGCCGTGGACGAGGCGGGCGTGGCCACGCAGCTCGTGCTCACCAACCGCTACCGGCCGGCCGTGCGCGAGTTCCTCAAGCAGGCCCGCGGCTTCCCGGCCGTCGGCGCGCAGGCGTGCCAGCTCACGGGGGAGTTCCTGGACGACACGTTCGCCGGCAGCCCGTGGCGCTCGTACGCGGGCGTGCTCTACAACACCGGCCCGCACGGCCTGGACATGCTGGACGCCGCGCTGGGCCGCATCACGGAGGTCAGGCCGGCCGGCAACCGGGCCGGCTTCCTGTCGCTGACCTGCCTGCACGAGAGCGACGCGGTCAGCCAGCTCGCGATCTGCGGCCGGGTGCCGCCGGGCCGCAGGACCCGCTACGAGCTGTACGGGCCGGAGGGGACGCTGGTCCTGGACTCGGGGCTGCTGCCGCGGGACGCGGTGGAGACCAGGGCGACGCTGCGCTCGGAGTTCGCCACCGCGGTCCGCACCGGACGCTCGCACGACATCGACGTGCACCGCGGCCTGCACCTGCAGGAACTGCTGGCCCAGGCCGCTAGGTGGTGATGACGGGCACCGGCCTGCGCTGCCGCAGGCGCATCGCGGGGCGCTCGACCAGGCGCCAGCTCACGGCGGCCAGGGGCAGCACGATCGCGACCGTGGCCGCCAGCACGAGCCAGGGCGAGCGCAGACCGGACTGGACGAGCACCTGCTGGAGCGGGAAGGCCAGCAGGTACGTCCCGTACGACAGGTCGTAGGAGCCGGTCGGCCGGTACAGCCATCTCGGCGACCGGAACGCGACGAGGAAGGTGAGGCAGCTCACCGCGGCGATGGCCGCCAGGTTGGACACCGGCGTGCCCCACAGCAGCGGCCACGCGATCATCACCGGGACGGTCAGCCACAGGGACGGCACCCACCTGATCTCACGGGCCAGCATGCCGATGGCGAAGAAGGCCACGGGCTGCGCGGCGTACGCCGAGACGACCAGGGGGATGAACGGGCCCGCGTACCCGGTCAGGTGGACGACTGTCGCGGCGGCGAGCATGACCAGCGCCAGGCCGATCAGGACCGCCTTGCGGCGCAGCAGCCCGAGCAGGCCCATGACGGCCACGCCGACGTAGCAGAGCACCTCGACCCAGATGGTCCACAATGAGCCGTTGACCGCGTCGGGGTAGGGCAGGCCCGCGAAGACGCCGGGCAGTGAGTAGCTGACCGGCTGGATGAGCAGGCCCCTGACGATGTAGGCCCAGGCGCCGGAGAAGTACCCGGACGCGGTGGTGAGCAGTGGGCCGAGCACCAGCGCGGTGAGGACGATGACGACCGCGTACGCCGGATATATCCGCAGGAAACGCCGTAGCGTGTAGCGGCGGACCGACGGGTCGGACAGCCAGCTCGTGCTGATCAGATAGCCGCTGATCAGGAAGAAGACGCCCACCCCGATGCCGCCGACGCCGATCCCGCTGGCCGGGGTGAGCGGGGTGCCGTGGCCGGTCAGGACCCAGCTGTGCTCGACGATGACCGCGAGCGCCCCGATGAGGCGCAGCAGGTTGAAGGCATTGTCACGTGCACTGTCACGTGCACTGTCATGTGCTGAGCGCTGGTGCGTTTCGGCCACTTCGCAGCCCCCCGCGAGTCCGATGCATCGGCTGTGTATCGGACCGCGGGGAAAAGCGTTACTTCAGCTGATTCGCCAGGTGTCGCCGCCCATGAGCAGCTCGCCCAGGTCGCCGGGGCCCTTCGCGGCCACGGACTCCTCAAGCTGCTCGGCCATCAGCACGTCGTAGGCGGGCCGGTCGACCGAGCGGAAGATGCCGATCGGCACGTGCTCGAACGCCGGCTCGTCCAGCCTGCTCAGCGCGAAGGCCAGCGACGGGTCGGGGTTGTGCGCGTCGTGGACCAGGATCTGGTCCTCGCTCACCCCGGCGCGGTCGGTGACCTCGATGCCGCCGTTGGCCGCCCTGACGACCGCCTTCGACGACGACACGATCGGCTGGCCGTGCTCCAGGCGCAGCGTGATGTCGTCGCGGACCTCGGGGTCCTTGAGCTGCTCGAAGGCGTTGTCGTTGAAGATGTTGCAGTTCTGGTAGATCTCCACCAGCGAGGTGCCGCGGTGGGCGGTGGCCTCGCGCAGCACCGACTGCAGGTGCTTGCGGTCGGAGTCGATCGTGCGGGCCACGAACGACGCCTCGGCGCCGATGGCCAGCGAGATCGGGTTGAACGGCTTGTCCAGCGAGCCCATCGGCGTCGACTTGGTGATCTTGCCGACCTCGGAGGTGGGCGAGTACTGGCCCTTGGTCAGACCGTAGATCCTGTTGTTGAACAGCAGGATGTTGAGGTTGACGTTGCGGCGCAGCGCGTGGATCAGGTGGTTGCCGCCGATCGACAGCGCGTCGCCGTCACCGGTGATCACCCACACGCTCAGGTCCGGCCTGCTGGCCGCCAGGCCCGTGGCGATCGCGGGCGCGCGGCCGTGGATGGAGTGGAAGCCGTAGGTGTTGAGGTAGTACGGGAAGCGCGAGGAGCAGCCGATGCCGGAGACGAACACGATGTTCTCCCGCTTGAGCCCCAGCTCGGGCAGGAAGCTCTGGACCGCGGCCAGGATCGCGTAGTCACCGCAACCCGGGCACCAGCGGACCTCCTGGTCGGACTTGAAGTCCTTCAGGCTCTGCTTGACGTCGGTCTTGGGGACCAGCGACAGGCCCCTGCCGTTCATGAGCTCAGTCACTGTCGATCACGTCCTGGATGACTCCGGCCAGCTCCTCGGCCTTGAACGGGAGCCCGCGCACGCGGTTGTAGCTGATGATGTCGACGAGGAAGCGCGCCCGCAGCAGCAGCGCGAGCTGGCCGAGGTTGATCTCCGGCAACAGCACCTTGTCGTACTTTTTCAGGATCTCGCCGGTGTTGGCGGGCAGCGGGTTGAGATGCCGCAGGTGCGCCTGCGCGACCGTGCCGCCCTCCCGCCTGATCCGGCGCACCGCCGCCGCGATCGGCCCGTACGTGGAGCCCCAGCCCAGCACCAGGACCCTGGCGTCGCCGTCGGGGTCGTCCACGGTGAGGTCGGGCACGTCGATCCCGGCGATCTTGGCCGCCCGGGTGCGGACCATGAGGTCGTGGTTGTTGGGGTCGTAGGAGATGTTGCCCGTGCCGTCGGCCTTCTCGATGCCGCCGATGCGGTGCTCCAGACCTGGCGTGCCGGGGATGGCCCACGGACGGGCCAGCGTCTCGGTGTCCCGCTTGAACGGCAGGAACTCGCCGTCCGCGCCGTTCGGCTCGGTCGTGAAGCTCTGCGAGATGTCCGGCAGCTCGGCGACCTCGGGCAGGCGCCAGGGCTCGGAGCCGTTGGCCAGGTAGCCGTCCGACAGCAGCATGACCGGGGTGCGGTACTTGACCGCGATCCGGGCCGCCTCGATGGCCGCGTCGAAGCAGTCGCTCGGCGACATCGGCGCCACGACCGGCACCGGCGACTCGCCGTTGCGGCCGAACAGCGCCATCAGCAGGTCGGTCTGCTCCGTCTTGGTCGGCATGCCGGTGCTCGGGCCCGCTCGCTGCACGTCCACGACGATCAGCGGCAGCTCGGTGGTCACCGCGAGGCCGACGGTCTCGGCCTTCAGCGCCACGCCGGGGCCGGAGGTCGTGGTCACGCCCAGCGCGCCGCCGAACGCCGCGCCCAGCGCCGCGCCGACGCCGGCGATCTCGTCCTCCGCCTGGAAGGTGCGGATGCCGAACCGCTTGTGCTTGGACAGCTCGTGCAGGATGTCGCTGGCCGGGGTGATCGGGTACGAGCCCAGGAACAGCGGCAGCTTCGACTGCACGCTGGCCGCGATCAGGCCGTAGGCCAGGGCCTGGTTGCCCGAGATGTTGCGGTAGACGCCCGGGGCGAGCCTGGCGGGCTTGATCTCGTACGAGACGGAGAACGACTCGGTGGTCTCCCCGTAGTTCCAGCCGGCCTGGAAGGCCGCGATGTTGGCCTTGGCGATCTCCGGCTTCTTGGCGAACTTCGTCTCCAGGAACTTGATCGTGTGCTCGGTCGGCCGGTGGTAGAGCCACGACAGCAGACCGAGGGCAAACATGTTCTTGGAGCGCTCGGCGTCCTTCTTGGACAGCTCGAAGTTCTCCAGCGCCTTGACCGTCAGCGAGGTCAGCGGCACCGCGTGGATGCGCCACTCGCTCAGCGACTCGTCCTCCAGCGGGCTGGCCGCGTAGCCGACCTTCTGCAGGTTGCGCTTGGTGAACTCGTCGGTGTTGACGATGATGTCGGCGCCGCGCGGCAGGTCGCCCAGGTTGGCCTTGAGCGCGGCCGGGTTCATCGCGACGAGCACGTTGGGCGCGTCGCCGGGCGTCAGGATGTCGTGGTCGGCGAAGTGCAGCTGGAAGCTCGACACACCGGGCAGGGTGCCTGCGGGCGCCCGGATCTCGGCGGGGAAGTTGGGCAGCGTCGAAAGGTCGTTGCCGAATTCCGCCGTGCCCGCCGTGAAGCGGTCTCCGGTGAGCTGCATGCCGTCGCCGGAGTCTCCGGCGAATCGTATGATCACGCGGTCGAGTTGCTGGACCTGCTTCGTCACAGCTCAGTCCTCCTCGACGCGCCAATGCGCGGGTGCTTGTGGCGCGTACTTGTTTCCATGCTAGATCCTCGCGAGGTTCAACACGTTTCCTCGCCACAGAATGCGGGTAAACGCGGTGGCAATCAGGGGATACCGGGAGAACCGCTCAGGGGTGACACAGCCCGGAGGCCATCCTGCACAGGTCCACGTGCAAGCGTGCGAAGAGGACGGTTCTGGTCACGAGCGCCAACTATACGTCCCCCCCGTGCATGCCTTACGTCAAGGGTGCCCTGCGTGTGACGTCCGCCCCTGACCGGTAAAGCCGTCCGGCCTGCATGCCTGTCGTGCCGTACAACTCTGGAACGGTGACGAGGGTGTATCCGTTCCCGCGCAGCTTTTTGAGGACGGCCGGAATCGCGGCAACGGTCGCGCCGCCGGTGTCGCGCAAACGCACGATCGCCCCCGGATGCACCTTCTTGGGAATGTCCTGAGCCTTGCCCTCCACGTCCCATCCGACGAGGGCGAGACCGAGGTGCCGGGCGACGTCCTGGACGTCCTTCGTCACGGCTCCGTACGGGGCGCGGGCCAGCCGGGGCGTCTCGCCGATGGCGGTCGTGACGGCGTCCTCGGCGCGGCCGAACGAGTCGGTGATCCTGCTGCTGGACAGCTTGGACAGGTCGCGGTGGTCCCAGGTGTGGTTGGCCACCAGGTGGCCCTCGGCGCTCATCCTGCGCAGCAGGTCGGGACGGGCGGCGGCGTTCCCGCCGACGGTGAAGAAGGTGGCCCGCGCCTTGGCCTGGTGGAGCTTGTCGAGCAGCTCGGCGGTGTCCGGCCCCGGACTGTCGTCGAAGGTGAGCGCGACGCACTTGGCCGTGGCGCAGTCCACCGAGCCGGCCCGGTTGCTGACCGCGTCGGGGCTCGCGGTGGGGGCGGTCATGGGGATGGCGGCTCTGGGGGCCTCGCGGGCGGCCTCCCGGGCGCGGCGGCCCGTCTCCGAGAGCTCCGCCTGGTCCGCCGGCACGGCCACGGCCAGGCGGCCGAGCGAGCAGGGGCCCACCTGGCAGTCGTCGAACTCCACCACCAGGTCGCCGTCATGGTTGAAGGCCATCGAGTCGAGGTGGTCCGGGGTGAGGCTGATGCCGGGCTGTCGTTCCGCGAGGCGCGTTTCCACCTGCTTGGTGAGGTCTTGTACAGCCGTTTGCCCGGACAGGAGGCCGGTCGAGCCGGTCGCTCTGCCGGTCCCGCGGTCGTACCAGAGGGTCTTGGTGGAGTTGCCCCACCCGGCGCCCAGGTACTGGCCGGTGCGCAGGCGTACGCCGACGACCTGGGGCGACACGGCGGCGAGCTGCCAGTCCACGTTGAGCTCGGGGCCGGCGGCGTGTTCGGTGGCCTGCTCGAAGGCGCGCAAGGTGCGCTCGGTCTCGGCGCGCAGAGCGCTGGTGAGGCGGGGGGCGTCCGGCAGCTGGGGATAGCTGATGTGCACGAAGCCGCTGCCCTTGTCCTTGCTCGGCAGGGTCCTGGGGACCAGGCCGCTCACGGTCGCGGGGTCGACAAAGTCGATCATCGTCGGCTCTGCCGGGACCATGGTGTCGCGCTCGGGCATGGTGTTCGCCAGCCCGCAGCCCGAGGAGGTGAGGGCCAGCAGAGCGATTCCTCCGAAGAATCGCTTTTTGTGCATGAATGTGAGAGTAGAGGATTGATCTTGCGATTTGCCCCGTTTTGGGGTTTTAGGGAGGGAGGCTTGACCGGGTTGTCGGTTTGAGGCCGGGGGACCCTCCCTGGGTTACCATCGCGGCATGGACGGCTACTTCGGGTCGTACGTGCTCGTCGCCGCGCTGCTCGCGATCGGCGTGGCCATCGTGGCCGGGGCCCTCACCGCCAACCGCCTGCTGCGGCCCACCCGGCCGACGGCCGAGAAGCTCACCACGTACGAGTGCGGGGTCGACCCCGTCGGCGACGGATGGGCGCAGTCGCAGGTCCGCTACTACGTCTTCACCTACCTGTACGTGGTCTTCGCCGTCGACGCCGTCTTCCTCTTCCCCTGGGCGACGGTCTTCGACGCGCCCGGGTTCGGGCTGACGACGCTCGTCGAGATGTTCGTCTTCCTGGGGTTCATCGCGCTCGGCATCCTGTACGCCTGGCGCAAGCGGGTCCTCAGCTGGACCTAGCCCCGGTTGTTTTTCGGTTGATCACGGGGGCGGTCCTCTACTCCTGAAGCCGATCACGCGGGACAATGGCCCACATGGCAGCGAAGGATCTCCCGATGCCCACGGTGGGGCCCATCTCGCGCTTGGCCCCCAAGCCGATGCGCTTCGTCCTGAACTGGGGGCGGCGATATTCGCTGTGGGTGTTCAACTTCGGGCTGGCCTGCTGCGCCATCGAGTTCATCGCCACCTCGATGAGCCGGCACGACTTCATCCGCTTCGGGGTGATCCCCTTCGCCAACGGGCCGCGGCAGGCCGACCTCATGATCGTCTCCGGCACCGTGACCGACAAGATGGCCCCGGCCGTGAAACGGCTGTACGAGCAGATGCCCGACCCGAAGTACGTGATCTCCTTCGGGGCCTGCTCCAACTCCGGCGGCCCCTACTGGGACTCCTACTGCGTCACGAACGGCGTCGACCAGATCGTGCCCGTGGACGTGTACGTGCCGGGATGCCCGCCCCGCCCCGAGGCGCTGCTGTACGGGATCATGAAACTGCAGGAGAAGATCGGGCAGGAGCGGCTCAGCGACCGGTACCTGTGGGCACGGCCCCACGGCTCCGCCGACGACGACCCTTCCGCCGACGGAGGCGTGTCATGACGCTGGAGGAACGGTTCGGCGGGCGCGTCACCGTGACCACGTCCTTCGGCGAGAGCACCGTCGACGTCGCGCCGGACGACTGGATCGAGGCGCTGACCTTCCTGCGCGACTCCGGCCACACCTTCTTCGACTGGCTGACCGGGGTCGACGACACGCCCGAGGGGTTCTTCGTGGTCGCCCACGTGTACGACCCCGACTCCTGCGAACGCGTCCTGGTGCGCACCCGGGTGCCGCTCGCCGACCCGCGCCTGCCCACCGCCGTGGGGGTCTACCGGGGGGCCAACTGGCACGAGCGCGAGACGTACGAGATGTTCGGGATCGTCTTCGACGGCCACCCGTACCTGGTGCCGCTGCTGCTGCCGGACGGGTTCGAGGGGCATCCGCTGCGCAAGGACTTCATCCTCGCCGCGCGGGTGGCCAAGCCCTGGCCGGGGGCCAAGGAGCCGGGGGAGTCGGGGCACGGCGCGCCCAGCCGCCGCCGGACACTGCCGCCCGGCGTACCGGCCGACTGGGGGACGCCCGATGCCTGAGCTGCTCGACGTGGTGGTGCGGTTCGTCGTCATCATCGTCGTCTTCCTGGTGCTGCCGCTGATCGTCGGCCAGACCGAGCACAAGGTCATGGCGCACATGCAGTCGCGCCTCGGCCCCATGTACGCGGGCGGCTTCCACGGCTGGGCGCAGCTCATCGCCGACGGGGTGAAGTTCGCGCAGAAGGAGGACGTCATCCCGGCCGCCGCCGACCGGCGCATCTTCATGATCGCCCCTGGCGTGGCGCTGGTGCCGTACCTGCTGGTCATGATCGCCATCCCCGTCGACGACGGCTGGGTCGGCGTGAACCTCGACCTCGGCCTGTTCTTCGTCCTCGCCGTCATGGGCATCGGCGTGCTCGGCTCGATCATGGCGGGCTGGGCGTCGGCCAACAAGTACTCGGTGCTCGGCGGCATGCGCTCGGCCGCCCAGCTCATGTCGTACGAGCTGCCCCTCGTGCTCGCCGCCTCCTCGGTCGCCATGGCGGCCGGGACGCTCTCCCTGCCCGGCATCGTCTCCGCCTGGCAGTGGTGGTGGCTGCCGTGGCAGGCGATCGGCGGCGTGGTGTTCTTCCTGGCCGGGCTCGCCGAGCTGCGCCGGCCGCCGTTCGACATGCCGATCGCCGAGTCCGAGATCATCATGGGCCCGATGACCGAGTACACCGGCATGCGGTTCGCCCTGTTCATGCTCGCCGAGTACGTCGGGATAGTGGTGCTGTCGTTCCTGACCACGGTGCTGTTCCTGGGTGGATGGCACGGGCCGCTGCTGGCGGGGTGGATCTGGACGCTGATCAAGGTGTTCGCGCTGGCGTTCGTGGTGATCTGGCTGCGGGTCAGCTACCCGCGGCTGCGCGAGGACCAGCTGCAGAAGCTGGCCTGGATGGGGCTGGTGCCGCTGGCCCTGGTGCAGCTCGCCCTTACCGGTGTGGTGAAGGTGCTCACCTAGCGGAAACTTCAGGCGCCGTCCATCCGTCGATACCTTCATAGGGGGCTATGGAGGGCGATCTTCATGGGCATTCAACTGCAACCGGAGGCAGGGGCGGTCGCGGGCGATGCCTGCCCCATGACGGTCATGTCGTGGGACGGCGACGCACTGGCGGTCACGGACGCCGCGACCGGACAGTCCTTACGACTGACACCCGCCACTCTCTACAGCTACACCTACGACCAGCACATCACCGTGTCGTTCAACAACACCGAGTGGCGCCCGGTCCACGGCCTGGCGGTGCTCGACGCCGACGGCCTGGTCATGCTCGACCTTCCCGGCAGCTGGCAGTTCGAGCACCTTGCCGACTTCGCCGAACACGCGGGCATCCCGCTGGTCGACGCGCGCGCCGACTCCTTCAACGAGGTTCGCACGGTCCTGGCGGCGCGTGCCCCCGGCTGGCGCCGCCTCCGCGGCCTGACACCCCCTTCTCCGGCCCGCTACCGCAAGCCGCTGGCCGTCGGCGTCGGCGTGGCCGGGCTGGCGGTGATGGTGTACCTGGCCTCGACCGGCATGTGGATGGCCTGGCGAGGGATCTCCACGGTGGGACGCGTTCTTCTGGACGTCCTGGAGGTCAAGTGGCTGGCCGTGGCGTTCAGCCCGGTGCTGCTCTTCCTGAGCCCTGTCTCGTCCCGGATCCGCCGCTGGCGCGCCGACCGCGGCCTGATTCTCGGCTCCACCGGCGGTGCTCACCTCTCCGTCCGCTCCGACGAGAAGATCCGCATCGGTCGTGGGAAGGAGAGCACCCTCGACATCGAGATCGGCGAGAGGGCGGGGGACGCGTCGAGTCTCCTGCTGTACCGCTACGAGGATCTGACCGGCCTCTTCATCCTCGACAACCGCGGCGAGCCCGTACACCACCTTCCCGGCCACTGGCTCCCGGACGCCGTCAACCGCTTCGCCTCCCGTCACGAGCTGCCCCTGGCGATGCACTCGATCTCCCGCGAGGAATACCTGACCCTGGCCCGCGCCTGCCGGTCGGCCACCCCCTGACCCTGGGTACGCGCGAGCCGGTCGGCCCGTCGGTCACCCTCGGACTCCTGATACGCCCCGCCGGCCTGGGAGGGGCTCGTCAGTGGACGATGGCCAGCATCACGTCCGAGGCGGAGGGCCGATCGTCCGGGCTCTTGTGGAGGCAGCCGCCCACGATCGTCCGCAGCGCGGGCGGTAAGGGCGACAGATCCGGATGGACGGTGAGCACGCGGTTGAAAACGGCGGGCACCGTGTCCTCGCCGAACGCCGGCCGCCCCGTGGCCGCGAACATGATCGTCACAGCCCAGCTGAACACGTCCGACGCCGGCCCCACGGTCTCGCCCGTCAGCTGTTCGGGCGACATGTACGGCGGGGTGCCGACCATCTTGCCCGAGGTCATCGTCATCTGGTCGAGCGCCCGCGCGATGCCGAAGTCGATCACGCGCGGCCCGTCGTTGCCGATCAGCACGTTGCTCGGCTTGAAGTCGCGGTGGACGATCCCCGCCTTGTGGATGGCGGCCAGCGCCCCGGCTGTGGACAACGCGAGCCGCGTCAGGCTGTCCTCGTCGCGCGGGCCGAACTTGCGTACGAGATGCTCCAGGGACGGGCCGTCCACGTACTCGCTGACGATGTACGCGTGCTGGCCCGTGATGCTGACGTCGAGCACCCGCGCCGTGGAGAACGTCGCCACCCGGCGGGCCGCGTCCACCTCCCTGGCGAACCGGGACCGCGCCATCTCGTCCACCAGGTCGTGCAGGACCTTGACCGCGACCCGGGTGCCGTTGGGCGCCACCGCCAGGTAGACCGCGCCCTGGCCGCCGCGGCCGAGCGACTGGAGCACGCGGTAGTGCCCGATCCACTCGGGTTCGTGCGGCTTGCGGGTGTGGTGGCTCGGCGCGGTGGTGCGCTGGTGCAGGTCGAAGTGCGGCGGCGGCGGGGGCGGAGGCGGTGGCGGGCGGTGCGGCTGCCGCTGGCGGGGGTGGTGATGGGTCGGCTGGTGGGTGAGGTGAGGAGGAGGCTGGTAGGAGGTCTTGAAGCTGCGGGCCCTGACCATCATCGGTACCAGGATGCCCGAGTGGATCACGCCGCCGATCCAGCTGATGATCAGCCCGAACGAGATCAGCGTCGACAATGGGTCCGGGATGTCGTCGAACTCCGCGTACCCCGCGACCCCCAGCACGAACGAGCCGATGCAGATGGCGTAGAAGCCCGCGGCCACGACGTGCCACGTGCTGCGCAGCCAGTAAGCGGCGAATCCGATCGTGAACGGCGTCGCCAGCCCGCACGTCAGCAGCGGCAACACCGCCCACACGACGGCGGCCGCCCATACTCCGCCGCTGGGGCGGGCCGGATGGCTGTACGACATGGCCGGAAGACTATCGTCCTGGACTTTCACATATCGGATGTGTGCACATCTTGTGGATAACCTACGGTCTTCCTGTGGATAGCTGTGGAAAACTTGGGGACAACGGCCTGGATCATTCACCTCTGAGGCCAAGTGCGTCATGATGTTGAACCATGGCGCGGATACCCGGAGTCGGCCTCGCGAAAGGCCTGTCCGTCACCCTTCGCCACATGCTGCGTAGATCTGTCACGCAGCAGTACCCCGAGGTCAAACCCGCACTTCCACCTCGAAGCCGTGGCGTCATCGCCCTGGTCGAGGAGAACTGCACCTCCTGCATGCTCTGTGCACGAGAGTGTCCAGACTGGTGCATCTACATCGATTCCCACAAGGAGACACTTCCGGCACCCGAGGGCGGGCGTCCCCGGCAGCGCAACGTGCTCGACCGGTTCGCGATCGACTTCGCGCTGTGCATGTACTGCGGGATCTGCATCGAGGTGTGCCCGTTCGACGCGCTGTTCTGGTCGCCCGAGTTCGAGTACGCGGAGGGGGACATCCGCAACCTGCTCCATGAGAAGGAGCAGCTCGCGACCTGGGTGCCGACCGTTCCGCCGCCTCCCGCCCACGAACCCGGCGCCGAGCCGCCCAAGGAGCTCACCGCCGCGCCCCGCCGCCCGGCCCGTGAGGGCGGTGCGGGGGCGGCTCGGGCGGGCGCTGCTGGTCGTGCAGAGGCCGCCGGGCCTGGCCGTACGGCTGCTCCTGGTCGTGACGCTCCTGGCCGTACGGCGGCTCCTGGCCGTGACGCTTCCGGCCGTACGGCGGCTCCTGGTCATGACGTTCCCGGTCGTGACCGCGCTGCCGCAGGGGCTCAGCGAGACGATTCCAGCAGCTCAGCGCCCGCTTCTGGGGCGAGCGGCGCCCCCGGGGCCGGTACGGCCGCCACAGGCGACGCGTCCTCTGCAGACAGCGCCCCACCTCCAGTTGACGCGCCTTCAGCCGACGCATCTTCCGCGACCGACGCGGCTCCTGCGACCGACGTACCTCCAGCGACCGACGTACCTCCAGCGAGTGAGGACGACGCCCCCTCATCCACAGGCCGGCCGCCCAGCGACAGGTTGTCCACAGCTGACGACCAACCGTCGCCGCCGCCCCGCCAACAGGAGCAGAATTCTGCCGCGAGCCCGCGCAGGCGCAGGATGACCGATCCCCGGTCCATCCGCCCGCCCGGGCGGCTCGACCCTGACGACACGAGGGAGTCCGAGGAGGATTCGTGACCGAGGCGGTGCCCTCCTATCTGTCACCCACCGGGCAGGAGATCGTGTTCTTGCTGCTGGGCGCGGTGGCGGTCGGATCCGCGCTGCTCGTCGTCACGACCAGGCAACTGGTCCACGCCGCCCTCTGGCTGGTCGTCTCCTTCGGCGCCCTCGCGGGCGGCTACCTGGTGCTGACCGCTGAGTTCGTGGCCTGGGTGCAGGTGCTCATCTACGTGGGCGCGGTGGTGGTGCTGATGCTGTTCGGCATCATGCTGACGCGGGCGCCGATCGGCCGCTCCGCCGATCTCGACAGCGGCAACCGGTGGGTGGCGGCCGCGGTGGCGGTGGCGACGGCGGCGGTGCTGGTCACGGTGGTGATCGACGGCTTCCGGATGGCGTACGCGCCGCTCACGCCGGGGCCGGGCGCGGCGAAGGAGATCGGCGCGAGCGTGTTCAGCACGTGGGTGCTGCCCTTCGAGGCGCTGTCCGTGCTGCTGCTGGCCGCGCTGATCGGCGCCATCGTGCTGTCCCGCACGGACATACCCGGGGGTACGCCACCCGAGCAGACCGGGGGTTCTTAGTGCACATCGTCTACCCGGCGGTAGTCTCCGCGCTCCTCTTCTCCGTCGGCGTCTACGGGGTGCTCGCCCGGCGCAACACGATCCTCGTGCTGATGTCGGTCGAGCTGATGCTCAACGCCGTCAACCTCAACCTCGTCGCGTTCGACGTGTGGCTGGGCGACCGGCTGCACAGCGGTCAGGTGCTCACGCTGTTCATCATCGTGATCGCCGCCGCGGAGGTGGGGCTGGGGCTGGCGATCGTGCTGGCCCTCTACCGCAACCGCCGCACGGTCGACATCGACCACCTCCGCGACCTGTCCGAGCCTCCCGCCGAGGACGGTGAGCCGCTACGCCGTACAGCCGAGCCCGCCGCCGTCGGGCTGCCCGCCGCGACATCCACCCCCGGCGCCGGGAACGGCCCACGCACCGACACCGAAGCGACCAGCACCGAAGCGGTCGGCTCGGATGTCGGCTCCCATGCGGCCGACCCCAACGCGGGCGACCCTGAAGCAGCCGGCCCCAACGGGGCAGCGGAGCCCGCCACCGGCCCCGTCAAGCGAGGGGGCACGCTGTGACGACCTTCCCACTGCTCACCGTGCTCCTGCCCTTCGTCGCGGCCGCCGCCGGCCTCCTGCTGTCCCGCTGGCCGCACCGCCGCCCGCTGATCCCCCCATCACCCGCCCACGCACAAACGCCCTCCCCCGCACAAACGACCGCCCACGCCCATACAGGCGCGCACGCCTACCCAACGGCCGATACAGAGCCCCATGTCCAGGCGGACGCGCGGGCCGGCCGGCGGGCCGCCTGGATCGCGGTCCTGCCCACCGCCGCCTCCGCCGTCCTGGCCGCCCTGCTGGCCTGGAAGCCCGGCTTCGCCTTCCTGGAGGAGGGCGCCCGAGGCACCCCCGTGGGCCAGAGCTACGGCACCTTCGACACCGGCGCCGTCCCGATCTCCCTGGTGCTCCAGGCTGACAACCTGTCCGCGATCCTCGGCGTCCTGGTGACGCTCGTGGCGCTGGCCGTACAGGTCTATTCGGTCGGCTACCTCCACGACGACCCGCGCTACCCCTCCTACAGCGCGTTCATCAGCCTGTTCACCAGCGCGATGCTGCTGGTCGTCTACGCGGGCGACCTCCTGGTCCTCTACGTGGGCTGGGAGATCATGGGCCTGTGCTCGTACCTGCTCATCGGACACTGGTGGGAGGACCGGGGCAATTCGCGGGCCGCCATCAAGGCGTTCCTGGTCACGCGGCTCGGTGACGTCGGCTTCCTGTTCGGGATCTTCGTGCTCGGCGTCGCGGCGGACAGTTTCCGCATCCAGGACGTGCTGGCAAAGGTGCCCGAGATGTCCGCGGGCACGCTCGTGACCGCGACCATGCTGCTGCTGGCCGGGGTCGCGGGCAAGAGCGCGCAGGTGCCGCTGCACACCTGGCTGCCCGACGCGATGGCGGGCCCGACGCCCATCAGCGCGCTCATCCACGCCGCCACCATGGTCGCCGCCGGGATCTTCATCGTGGCCCGGCTCTTCCCGGCCTTCCTGGCCGCGCGGCCCACGCTCGACGTGCTGGCCGTCATGGCCGCGCTCGGCATGCTCGGCGCCGCTCTGGCCGCGCTCGCCCAGGACGACCTGAAACGTGTGCTCGCGTACTCGACGGTCAGCCAGCTCTCGTACATGGCCGGCGGGCTGGCCGCGGGCTCCGACAGCGCGGCGATCTTCCACCTGATCACGCACGGGGCGTTCAAGGCGCTGCTGTTCCTGTGCGCGGGCGCGGTCATCCACTACGTCGGCTCGAACCTGATGACCCAGATGGGCGGCCTTCGGCGCGTGCTCCCCGTCACGTTCGTCACGATGACGATCGGTTTCGCCGCCCTCGCGGGGCTGCCTCCGGCCAGCGGCTTCTTCAGCAAGGACGAGCTGCTGGTGACCATGGACCACGCGCTGGCGGGCGGCGGCCTGACGGACGCGGCCGCCCTGCTGCTGTACGCCTGCGCGCTGGCGACCGTCGCCGTCACCGGCGCGTACGCGATGAGGGCCTGGCTGCGCACGTTCTTCGGCGAGGCGCGGGTCGTCGCGCTGCCGGAGCCCGAGCCCGGCACGGCCCACGTGATCGACGTACGCGAGGCGCCGCGGACCATGCTGGTGCCCCTCGTGCTGCTCGCGGTCCCCGCGCTGCTGCTCGGGTTCGTCGGCGGGGTGCACGTCGAGTGGGGCGTGGCGGCCATCAGCGTGGTGCTCGCGCTGCTCGGAGCCGGAGTGGTGTACGCGTTCTGGCGCAGCGACCCCGTCGCGGACCCGGCCCGGCTGCTCGGGCCGTTCCGGGTGCCGTGCGAGCGGGCGTTCTACGTCGACGGCGTGTACGCCGCCCTGTTCGTACGGCCGGTGCTGGCGCTGGCCAGGCTCGTGGTCAGGACGGACGACGTGGTCGTGGACGGGGCGGTGCGCGGCTCGGGCCGTTCGGCACGCGGGCTGTCCGGAATGCTGAGACTCGCCCAGAACGGCAACGTCCAGCTCTACGTGAGCGGCGTCCTGGCCGGTGTCCTCTTGATCGCGGTGGGGGCGGTGGTGTTCACGTGACCGGCTGGCTGCTCGTCGCTTTGCTCGCCGTGCCGCTGCTCGGCGCGCTGCTGCTCGTGGCCCTGCCAGGGGTGCTGCGCCCGTGGCTGAAGCTGTACGGGCTGCTCGTGTCGGGGATCGCTCTCGCGCTGGCCGTCGTCACGGCGGTGGCGTTCGACCACGGGCAGGCGGCGCGGCCCCAGCTCGGCCTCGACCTCGAATGGATCCCCGGGCTCGGGCTCCACTTCCACCTGGGCGTGGACGGCATCTCGCTGCCGCTGGTCGTGCTGACCGCGCTGCTGACGTTCCTCTGCTTCGGCTACCTGGGCCTGGGCGACGCGCGCGGCCCCGGCCAGCTGCTATGGCCGAAGGCGGGCGGGAACCGCCCGAGGGCGATGGTGTTCACGCTGCTCGTGCTCGAGGTCGGCATGATCGGCACGTTCCTCGCGCTCGACCTGCTGCTGTTCTTCGTGTTCTTCGAGATCGTGCTGATCCCGATGTACTTCCTCATCGCCGTCTGGGGAGGCGCCGGGCGCCGGGCCGCGTCGATCAAGTTCATCCTGTACACGCTGCTCGGCTCGGTCGTGATGCTGCTCGGCCTGCTGCTCGTCTGGGCGCGGACCGGCACGCTCGACATCGTCGCCCTCAGTCAGGCGCACGGCGCGGGCATCCCCAGAGCGGTACAGATCCTGGCGTTCGTGGCGATCGGCATCGGGCTGGCGGTCAAGACGCCGATGTGGCCGCTGCACACCTGGCTCCCGGACGCGCACACCGAGGCCCCGACGGTCGGGTCGGTGCTGCTGGCGGGCGTGCTGCTGAAGATGGGCACGTACGGATTCGCCAGGATCGCGATCCCCGTCCTGCCCGAGGGGGCGGCGGCGGTGGCGCCGTGGCTGGGGGCGTTCGCCGTGGTCGGCATCGTGTACGGCGCCCTGGCCTGCCTGGCCCAGCGCGACCTCAAACGCATGATCGCGTACTCGTCCGTCGGCCACATGGGCTTCGTGCTGCTCGGCTTCGCCACACTGACCCCCGCCGGCGTCAACGGCGCGCTCTTCGCGAACATCGCCCACGGCCTCATCACCGGCCTGCTCTTCTTCCTCGCCGGAGCGATCAAGGAGCGGTACGGCACGGCCGACATGTCCCGGCTCGGCGGCGGGATGCTGGCGACGCTCCCGCACCTGGGGGCGGTGCTGACGTTCGCGGCCATCGCCTCGCTGGGGGTGCCCGGGCTGGCCGGGTTCTGGGGGGAGATGCTGTCCCTGTTCGGGGCCTTCCAGCCGGCGGACGGGCTGCCCCGGGGGCTGTTCCTCACGTTCATGGTGGTCGGCGGGCTGGGGGCGGTGCTCACGGCGGCGTACTTCCTGGTCATGCTGTCCCGGGTGACGCACGGCGTCCCGGCACGGGCGGTCGCCGTGCCCGCGGGGCCGGCCCCGAGCGGCCCGGTGGGCTCCGCGTCACCGGTCCCCCTGGCACCGGCGGGGCCCCTCGCCGCCGACCAGTCTGTCCCGCTCGGCTCGCCAGGTGCGCTCGTCGCCGATCAGCCTGCCCCGCTCGGATCGTCGGGGTCGCTCGCCGCCGACCAGCCTGCCGCGCTCGAATCGACCGGGGCCGGGGAGCTTCCCGACGAGCAGCCGGTGGCGGTCGTGGCGCCGGCCACGGACCCGCTCAACGGGACGCCGGGGGCGGCCCGCCGTAGAGCGGTGCCGCGTGACATCCAGGGCTACGAGTTCGCCGCCTGGGTGCCGCTGATCGTGCTGATCCTGCTGTTCGGGCTCTGGCCCAAGCTGCTCCTGTCGCTCACCACGCCTGCCGTTCAATCCCTGCTGGGGGCCTTGTCATGATCCAGCAGATCGACTACTTCGTCATCGCCGCGCCGCTGGTCCTCGCGGTGGTGGCCGGGCTGGTGCTGCTGCTCGACGCGTTCCTTCCCGCGGGCACGCGGGCCAGAGCCGGCGGGCTCGGGCTGGTGAGCCTGGCGGGGGTCGTCGTCGCGCTCGGCTTCGTCGTGGCGCAGGCCGTACAGGGTGACAGGAGCCGGGCGACGTTCTGCGTGCCGCAGGCCCTCGGCGGCGCGACAGCCGGGTCCAGCGGAGCGGCAGGGGCGCAGGGGCTGTGCTCCTTCGTCGTCGACCAGTTCGCGCTGATCTTCGCCGGGCTGGTGCTGGTGGCGGCCGTCGTGGTCGTGCTGCTGTCGATGTCCGAGCTGGCCGGGGGCGGCATCCCGGTCGGCGAGTGGTACTTCCTGCTGCTCTGCACGCTGGTCGGCGCGGTGTCGCTGCCTTCGTCCAGAGACCTGATCATGCTGGTGGTGGCGCTGGAGCTGGTGTCGCTGCCGGTCTTCGCGCTCACGGCGCTCAAACGCTACGACGGGCGCTCCTCCGAGGCGGCGGTCAAGCTCTTCCTCGTCTCGGTCGTGTCGACGGCGGTCATGCTGTTCGGGGTCTCGCTGCTGTACGGGGTCTCCGGGACGGTGTTCCTCTCGCGGCTCGCGTCAGTGTTCAGCGGCCAGACGGCGGCGCCGGGGGCGGCGGGCGACTATCTGCTGCAGGCCGGTCATGGGCTGCCGGGAGTGGTCACGGTCGGGGTCGTGCTGGTCGCGGCCGGGTTCGCGTTCAAGATCGCCGCGGTGCCGTTCCACTCCTGGGCGGCGGACGTGTACCAAGGGGCGCCCGTCCCGGTCGCGGCGCTGCTGTCGGTGATCTCCAAGGCGGCCGGGTTCGCGGGGCTGATCCTCGTCCTGCTGACCGCGCTGTACGGCCAGGCGGCCACCTGGACGCCGGTGGTGGCGGTCGTCGCGGCGCTCACGATGACCGTGGGCAACCTGTTGGCCATGCGCCAGCGCTCCGCCGTACGCCTGCTGGCCTGGTCCTCGGTCGCGCAGTCGGGCTACATCCTGGCGCCGCTGGCCGTGGCCGGTGGCGCGTCGTTCGGCTCCGAGGCAGTGGGGACATCGCTGGCGTACCTGGTCATCTACGCCGCCATGAACCTGGGCGCGTTCGCGGTCGTCATGCTGGTGTCGCGCACGGCGGCGCGCAACGAGCTGGACGACTACCGGGGGCTGGCCTTCCACCGTCCTGCGGCGGCGATCGCGCTGGCGTTCTGCCTGATCTGCCTGGCCGGGCTGCCGCCGGGGCTGGCGGGGCTGTTCGCCAAGGTGGTGGTGTTCCGGGAGATCGTCGAGGGCGGGGCGGGGTGGCTCGCGGTCGTCATGGCGGTCAACACGGTGATCGGGCTGTACTACTACGTGGTGTGGACGGCACGCCTGTTCACTCCGGCCGTCGCCGAGTCCGGGGTCGCCGAGCCGGTGACGGCCGGGGTCGCCGCAGGGGGAAGCGGTTCACCCGGAGGCGCCGGCAGGGCAGGCGGCGCTGTCGCTCTCGCCGGCACGGGTGGATCCCGGATGCTCACCGCCGTCTGGGTGGCCGTGGGGATCGCGTTGGTGGCGGCGGTCCTGTTCTCCATCGCGCCCCAGCTGGTGCTGGGCGTCACATCGTTCTCACCAGCCGGCTGAAACAGGCGGATTTATTGGACTTCGACGCGTGTGGACAGGGGGTTCCGTCGCGCTGTGCCCCCGGCTGAGCACGACGGGGAACGATGAGGCAGGGGCTCGTCGTTGGACGAGGTGAACCCGGACCACGAAGGGGGGAACCTTGCACCACAACGGTCTGCGCACGGCCATTCTGCTCGGCGGCCTTTCTGCGTTGATACTCGCGGTGGGCGCGTGGTTGGGCGGTGGCACCGGGCTCCAGATCGCGTTCGTGCTCGCCCTGGCGAGCAACGGTGTCGCCTACTTCTTCTCCGACCGGATCGCGCTGTCGGCGATGCGGGCGCGGCCCGTCAGCGAGGTCGAACAGCCCGAGCTGTACCGGATCGTCCGGGAGCTGTCCACCGAGGCCCGGCAGCCGATGCCGCGCCTGTACATCTCGCCCACGGTGCAGCCGAACGCGTTCGCGACCGGGCGGAGCCCCAGGCAGGCGGCGGTCTGCGTGACGTACGGGCTGACGCAGCTCCTGAACCCTGCCGAGCTGCGCGGCGTCATCGGGCACGAGCTGTCCCACGTGTACAACCGCGACATCCTGGTGTCGTCCGTGGCCGGGGCGCTGGCCACCATGATCACGTGGGCGAGCTACCTGGCCGTGTTCTTCGGCGGGTCGGACGACGACGAGGGGCCGGGGTTCGTCGGCGCCCTGCTGATGATGGTGCTCGGGCCGGTGGCGGCCGGGATGGTGCAGATGGCGATCTCCCGTACGCGGGAGTTCCAGGCGGACGAGTCCGGGGCGCGGCTGACCGGGGATCCGCTGGCGCTGGCCTCGGCGCTGCGGAAGATCGAGATGGGCGCCCGGCGGCTGCCGCTGCCGGAGAACAGCCGCCTGACGTCGGCGTCGCACATGATGATCGCGAACCCGTTCAGCGGGTCAGGGTTCGGACGGCTGTTCTCGACACATCCGCCCACGTCGGAGCGGGTGGCCAGGCTGGAACGCATGGCAGGCTACCGGCGCTAGCCGGGGTCATACGGACAAATCCCCACTCCCCCGATCACTCCCGGAACGAGCTGCCGCCGTCGACCGACCACGTCTGCCCGTTGACCCAGGCCGCCTCGTCCGACAACAGGAACGCCACCGCGTTCGCCAGGTCGGCGGGCTGGCCGAGCCGAGGACTACGCGTCCCGGCCAGTACCGCCGTCTGGAACTTCTCGCTCGTCGTCTCCAGCAGCTTCTCGCTGAGCACCATGCCGGGCGAGACGCCGTTGCACCGAATGCCCTTCTTCCCCCACCTCGATGCGATATGCCGGGTCAGGGCGTTGATGCCGGCCTTGGAGGCGGCGTACGCGGGTCGTACGGTCTCGCCGATGAAGTGGGCGTTGGAGGAGGTGTTCACGATCGCTCCACCGCCCTGCTCCAGCAGCAACGGGATGACGGCGCGGCAGGTGCGCGCGTACCCGAGCAGGTTGACCTCGAACGTGCGCCGCCACACGTCCGGATCCATGTCGAGGAGGTCGCTGTCGCGGCCGAGCGTGTCGGGGGAGAGGTCGGCGCCGACGTTGAACAGCCCGTCGATCCCGCCGAGCACGGTCACCGCCTGATCGACCAGGTCCCGCACCGACGCGTCGGAGGACAGGTCGAACCAGGCCGCGGACGCGTCGGGGATCTGCTTGGCAGTCGCCTCGGCCGCCGGAAGGTCGATGTCGCCGACGAGAACACGAGCGCCCTCCTCGCCGAGCCGCAGGGCGGTGGCGGCGCCGATGCCGGTCGCGCCTCCGCAGATGAGGATCCTCTTCCCGCTCAGACCACGCATTCAGCACTCCTTACGTAGGCGTACCTCTTGGGTCACCACGTGACCGGCAGCTCCTGGAGCCCGCCGACCAGCAGTCCTTCGCGCCGAGGCAGCTTCTCGGCCGGTACGGCGAGATCCAGCGAGGGCAGCTCGTCCAGCAGCACCGACAGCACGACCTGCAACTCGGTGCGCGCCAGCGCCTGCCCGACGCACGAGTACCCGCCGACCCCGAAGGCCAGATGGGCGTTCGGCGAGCGCGTCACGTCCAGCTCGTCGGCGTGCTCGAACGCCTCGCCGTCCCGGTTCGCCGACCCCGTGCTGCACATCACCGTGGTGCCGGGCTTGATGACGGTGCCGGAGATCTCGATCTCCTCAGTGACGTACCGGGGCATACCGACGCCGGGATTGGCGTCGAAGCGCAGGACCTCCTCGACCGCCGACCGGACAAGCGACCGGTCGGCCAGCACGCGCTCCCACCGCCGCCGGTCGGCGAGGAGCATGGCCACCATTTTGCCGATCATGTTCGCGGTGGTCTCGTGGCCGGCGACGAGCAGGCTCTGACACGTGCCGAGCACGGTAGCCTCCGTCATCAACCCGCCCCCGCCTTCATCCCCACCCTCGCTCTCGTCCGAGAGGGCAAGCAGATCACTGATCAGATCATCACCCGGTTCAGCCTTCTTGACGGCGATATGCGCGGCAAGGTAGGCGGTGAAATCCTCCTGCGAGGAGTCGACCTCCTCCTGCGTGTGCTTCGTCATGCTCATGAACGTGTCCGCCCACCGCGGGAACCGGTAGCGGTCCTTCTCCGGCACCCCGATCAGCTCACAGATCACCCACACCGGCAGCGGGAACCCCACACCGGAGACCAGATCAGCGGGCGGCCCGGCGGCGGTCATCGCCCCGACCAGCTCCCGCGTCTTCTTCTCCATCCGCGGCCGGACGGACGTCATACGCTTAACCGTGAACGCCCTGCCGACCAGCCGCCGCCACCGCTGATGCCCTTCGCCGACGCTGGCCGCCATGCCGCTCCTGCGCTTGGCGAACGCGCCGCCGGACGAGGTCGTGGCGACCTTGGCGGCGTCCGGCGCGTCCAGATGGCGGGTGAAGCGCGGATCCGACAGCAGATCCTTCACGTCGTCGTAACGGGTGAGCAGCACCGCCTCGTCCCCGCTGGCCAGGCAGATCGGCGACACCGGGCACTTCTCGCGCAGGCGAGCCCACTCCTCAGGCGGCTCCAGGGCGGTGGGACTGCGGAACGGGTAGTCAGGCGTCGCGCTCACCGTGGCCTCCAGGGGCAGGATGACCGCATTCAAAACAATCGACCCACCCCCGTCAAGACTGGATCGACCCTCTCAAGCCGCCGAATTGATCTTCCGCAGAATCGTCACCAGATCCTTCGGAAAGAACACCTCGTCAGTGCCCTCCAACTCCTCCGCACTCCACCACCGATGCCCGAGCGTGGTGGCCTTCTCCACCTCTTCCATGTGCTCGTACGAGATGTCCGCCCCGTCGTCCACCTGGAGCGCGAAGAACGTCTGGTCCTGCGTGATCGTGTACTCGGCCCAACAGAACTCGATCGTCCCCGTCCCGTACGGCCCACTGAACTCCTCGGCCGCCGCCCGAATCCCGACCTCCTCGAACAACTCACGCGAGGCGGCCTCCTGAAGCGTCTCCCCGTCCTCGGCGGCACCGCCGATCGTGAACCAGAACGGCTCGTCGGGGCGGTTCGGGTCGAAACCGTTGAGCAGGAGCACTCGTCCTAGCGGATCGATGGGCAGGGCGCGAGCCGTGAACCGGCGCAGGGGGATCTTCGTCACATCCGCCCAGCCTAGGCCACACCGCCCACCCCGCTCAGGGCCACGCCCTCTCGCCCGTCCCGCCACCCCGAAGACGATCACCACGCCTGAACACCCCAGCTCCTCCTAGGAGCCGCGTCCGGAGGACAGGACAGGACCGGACAGGGCAGGAACCAGCCGCTACGCCCCATCCATCTACCTATGTTTATGCCCCTGCCCCCCGGACACCCGGTACGCACACTGGTGGAACACACGCGCACCCAAGCCACCGCCCCCTCGCCCTCCCTCCTCAACCACACCAACCAGCAAACGAGGAGGGACCAGAAGCGTCCCAGCCTGAGCGGGGAGCCCAACTCAGCGGTAATTCACGAACTGGAGAGGAATGTCCAGATCCTTACCCTTGAGCAGAGCGATCACATCCTGCAGATCATCCTTCTTCTTGGAACTGACCCGCAGCTCCTCACCCTGAATCTGCGCCTTGATCCCCTTGGGCCCCTCGTCCCGGATCAACTTGGAGATCTTCTTGGCATTGTCCTGGTCGATCCCCTCCTTGAGCGAGACCACCATCCGGTACTCCTTACCGGACAGCTTCGCCTCATCCGCGTCGATGATCTTCAGCGAGAGCCCCCGCTTGACGAGCTTCTCCTTGAACACGTCGAGCGCGGCCCCAGCCCGCTCCTCACTGTTGGCCTTGATCTCGATCGCCTGACCGGACCAGCTGATGCTCGCCCCAGTCCCCTTGAAATCGAAGCGGTGTCCGATCTCCTTGACCGTCTGGTTCAGCGCGTTGTCGACTTCCTGACGGTCGAACTTGCTGACGATGTCGAAAGACGAATCGGCCAAAACGCACATCCTCTCAACTGCGAAGCATTGGGCGGTGTCCGGTTCCACACCTCGCGAACCTCGCAGCCCTCGCGGACCTCGAAACGCGCCCTCTGCGAACGCGGACCCCAGCGTACGAGCCTAGCCAGCATCCGCCCGCCGCGCAGTCCACCCACCCGCCTTCCCGCCCCGCCGGCCCAACTCCCGCCTCACACCTGCCCCCACCCCACCACCCCTCCGGCTCGGAACCCCTCTCCGCCCCAGTTTCGGCGAGACACCCAGCCAAGATCCGGCGCGGGACAAACCGGTGTCACGTGCACTTCGGAAGTCCGCTATTCTTCTGTCTGTCGCCGCGAGAGCGGATGACGAGGCAGGTTGCCCGAGTGGCCAAAGGGAGCGGTCTGTAAAACCGTCGGCTCAGCCTACGCAAGTTCGAACCTTGCACCTGCCACACGCAGTTAGCGCAGCTCAGAGGCCCTACGGGGCCTCTTCTGCATTTCAGGGGTATGCAGCCGGATGCCGCTGTGAGCGGCCGTTTGTCGGTGGTCACGGGATATACGCGGGATGGATCCGGGGACGTTTCCCCAGGTCGAGGCCCATGATCCGGAGTATGCGCGGGATGACGTGGCCCCTGCAACGCCGAAAGGCCCTGGGGAAACCGGAGCCCTTCGAGTGGTGCCGTTCGTGATCTCATGCAGTGAGTACGTCCGCGATCCGCTGGTTGACGATCTCCTCCTGGCCGTCGATGCACTTGGCATAGACCCTGAGCAGGACGTCCACCCCGTGGCCGGCCCGGGCGGCCACCTCTGGAGCCGGTACGCCGCCGTTGAGCCAGAGCGAGACGGCCGCGTGCCGCAGGTCGTACGGCCGCCGCGCGAGCGGCGAGGCGACCTGAGCGGGCGTGAGGGCGAGGTGCGGTCTTCCTGCCAGACCTCGGTGTAGGCCGTCGAGGCGACCACGCCGCCGCGCTCACTGCGGAACAGCCGCCCGTCAGGAGCTACGCCGAACTCTTCGATGTGTTGCCGAAGGATCTTCACCAGTTCCGGAGGGATCGGGATCCGGCGGACGTCATCCTCGCCCCGATGCTTGAGACCGCGCAGCTCGTGAGCGTTCCCGGTGTCGGTCCAGCGGCGGTTCACCTCGGGGCGCGAGCCGTCGAGCGTGAGCCGTCCCCAGCCGTTCGCCGGGAGGTAGCAGTCCTGCTCGCGGAGGCTGACCGCCTCACCAGGCCGGAGGGCGGCGAAGTACATACAGGCGAACATGCCCATCAACCGACGTCCCCGCCCCTTCCCGTCACGCTGGCGCTTGCCCACATAGGTGAGCGCCACGAGGAGTTCCCTGGCCTGGTGAGGGTTGACCACGACCCGCGGATCCACGGTCTCGGTAGTCTTCGGGAGCTTCCACTTGATCCGGTGCAGCGGGTTTGACGGCAGCTCTTCCAGCTCTACCGCGTACTCGAAGACGTGGTGCAGGACAGCGCGCTTCCGCCTGATCGTGTTGGCGCCGGCCTGCTTGCCGTCGAGGCGGAGGGCGAGGGCGTCAAGGGCTGGGCGGACGGCCTTGGTCTCGTTGAGGTCTGCCATGTTGAGCGATGCAGCCTCCAGCCAGCGGACGGCACGCGCGATGTCAGCAGGCATGGCAGGCTGCTTCCCCTCGGGCAGCAGCACGTAGTGGCGCAGGGTCTTGTGGAGGAGCGCGGCATCCCGGGCGTCCGGCCTTCTCCTTCGTCAGTGCCGGGAGAGCCGTCGCCAGGGCGTCGGACATGCTGTCTCGGCTCTTGGCAGCCGCGTACGGCCAGCGCGCCTCAACATAGGCCTTCACGAAGTCGAGGACCGTCCGGGCGTCCTTGGCCTTGGTCATCGACTCGGGGAGACCGGTCTCCAAGTCGAATGCCTCACCGCGTCTTGCGGCCTGCCGTCATCAGCCACATCGGCGAAGCTACCGCCTTTGCTACCGCTGGTACATGGCTTCTTGCGGAGCAAGACGCAAGCCCCCACGGCAGTGCGGGTACATGATGCCCCTGCACCACGTATCGAACAGCCAGCCGTCCAACGCCATCTACCACTAGAGCGTCGGTCATGTAGTTCTGATGGCATGTGTGGTACCTCTTCCTGATCGCGTCTTTGGTCGGGGTCAGGGAGAGGATCCGTGATTCATGCGTCCCAGAACGTGGCAGCCGCCGGTGGAGCCGTCCCGGGCCGAGCAGACCGTCCTCAAGGCGATCAAGAGGGCCAAGCTGTTTGTCTTCCTGCGCCTGCATCGGCACGAGTTGTTCGATGAGGCGTTTCAGCAGGAGCTGGCCGGCCTGTATGAGGATGCGGCCAAGGGTCATCCGCCGGTGCCGCCCGCGCAGCTGGCGCTGGCGCTGATCCTGCAGGCGTACGCGGGGGTCTCCGATGATGAGGTGATCGAGGCCACCGTGATGGATCGGCGCTGGCAGCTGGTGCTCAACTGCCTGGATGCCGAGCGGCCGCCGTTCGCCAAGGGCACCCTGGTGGGCTTTCGGCGGCGGCTGATCGAGGCGAACGCCGATCGGCGGTTGATCGAGCGGAGCATCGAGATCGCCTCGGCGAGCGGGGCGTTCGGGCCGCGGGCGTTACGCGCCGCGCTGGACTCCTCCCCGTTATGGGGTGCCGGGAGGGTGGAGGACACCTGGAATCTGATGGGACATGCCTTGCGTAAAGCCGTGGGCATGATCGCGCGCCGGCAGGGGTGGGGGCCGGCGGAGAACAGGCAGGACGCCATCGCGCGGGTGGCCGGGCAGGCGGGGGCGCCGCAGCTGGCCGCCTCCAGCCTGAAGGCCGCGCTGGATGCCGACTGGGACGACCCGGCCGCCCGCGCCC
>NZ_JAHKRL010000006.1 GCF_019396405.1 Nonomuraea rhizosphaerae
CCCGGCGCGTCGGCGCCGAGCCGGAGCGCTACCTCGGCCTTGGCGGCGTCGTCGCGCGGCCGTACGAGGCGGCGGCCGAACATCCGCCGCCACAGCTGCTCGCGTCGGCGCCGCGCCAGGACGGCCAGTAAACCGGCCGCGGCCAGCGACGACGCGGCCAGGTAGTCGACGAGGTCGAGCGCCTCGCTCCGCGCCCCGGAGTCGGCCTGGACGTCCGGTCCCCGCCGCTCGTGGGCCGGCCCCTGCTTGACGGTGGAGTGCTGACGCACGTCGTCGGCGGCGACCCGGTGCCCGCGGTGCTCGCCCGCCGGGTGCTGCTCCAGCGTCTGCGCGCGCGCCTGGTTGACCGGGACGGTGTGCGTGTTGCGGGCGTCGTCCGGCATGTCGAGCACCCAGCCGGGCCTGATCAGGTCGGCCATGCGCAGGCGGGAGCCGTCGGGCTGCTCCTTGTGCTGGTTCAGGCGGTAGATCTCGGGATAGCGGCGGCCGTCGCCCAAGCACTTCTCGGCGATCTCCCACAGGCTCTCGTGGTGACGGCCGTGAGGGGGCTGGACCACGTACACCTTCTTGGTGCGCTGGACCTCGACGTGCTCGACGATGGGCGCGGTGTAGGCGACCGCCGCCATCTGCGACACCGTCGGCGCCGGCGTGGCGGCCATCTTCACGATGGGCACGACCATCGCGCCCGCGGTGAACAGCACGAGCACCGCCGAGACGAGCTTGTTGGCCAGCGCCTGGCTGCCGCCCGACAGCGGCACCCTGGCGGGCATGCCGACCCGGCGCACCCCCGCGTACACCTCGACGACCACGCACAGGAAGAACTGCAGCCAGGCCAGCCACACGAACAGCACCAGCACGGCGATGACGGTGCTCGGCCCGACCCGGCTGGTGAGCAGGTCGAGGTCGAGCAGCTCGGGCGAGAGCGGCGGCCCCACGGACATGAGCAGCCCGTACGGCACTCCGCCGACGAGCCCGACCAGCACCAGGAGCGCGCCGATGCCGCCCAGCACGTCGCCCGCGCTGCGCCTGGCCGGGATGCGCACGGGCGTCTGCCTGGCTCCGTGCGGCCGGCCCGCTGGACGCGCGGGCTCTCGGGTCGGCATCGCCACTCCCTTCTCCGTGTTCAGCGTGGTGCCTGGTGGTGCTCTGATCCATCGGGTGGACCGATTCGGTCTGGCTCACTGGGCCTGCGGGGCCGCCGTGGCCTCGGCCTTCATCTCGGTGCCCGGGAAGCCGATGGCCTGGAGGAAGAAGGCCTGCCACTTGACGTTCACCGAGACGGTGACGCTGTCCTGGGTGGAGGCGCACGCGTCGCTGGTCACGTCGGCGCTCTCCTGGGCGGCGATCACCTCGTCGGCCCTGGCGCAGACCTGGCCCTGGTCGAGCAGGCGGACCTCGCTGGTCTCGTGCAGGTGGTCGGAGTCGATCTGGTCGGCGCCCGCCCTGGCGGCCTGCTCGGCGACGTCCGCCGCGCGTAACCGGGCGTTGATCGCCGAACCGCCGTCCACCAGCAGCCCGGCCAGCAGGAACACCGCCACGGAGAACAGCACCGTGAACACGGACATGGAACCCCTGTCCGTCCTCATGGCTCCAATCTCCTGAACTGCTCGATCGGCACCACCGACGTGCCGGCCATCCGCTTGGTCGCGGAGAAGCCCAGGAAGCCGAGATCCATCTCGCACGTGACCTCGGCCTGCACCTCGCCGCCCGCCTCCCAGCGGGAGCCGGCCAGCGAGACGGCCGGGCTCTGGCAGCTCTCGCCGAGCGCGTCCTTGACCGTCCTGTCCGCCGCGTCCCCCGCCGCGCCGAACGAGCGCTGCACGGACGCCGCCCGCGCCGCGTCCCTGGCCGCGCCGTTGACCTCGCCCTGCGCCTCGACCAGCCGCCCCGCCCCCGCCAGGAACATCAGGAACAGCAGGAATACGGGCGCGAGCATGACCGTCTCGACGGCCATGGAGCCGCGATCCCGGCGGCGACGCCGACTGCGGTGCCGGCTCATTGGCAGTCATCTCCCCCGTTGTCCGGACGGAAGCACTCGACCGGGCCGCCCGAGGTGGCCGTGATCGTGAACGAGAGCTGCGGCAGCAGCGGGATGACCTGCACGGCGCTGCCCGTCACGGTGACGAAGCGCTCGTCCGGGTCCTTCTCGCTGGTCGTGGCCGTCGCATCCTGGAGCAGGCTCGGGCCGATCGCGCGCACGATGTCGGTGGCCTTGGCCTGCGCCGCGCTCTCCCAACCGGCCGAGTCGAACGGAGCGGTCCTGGCCACCCTGGCGCCCTCCCTGGCGGCCGCCTCGGCCACCTGGCGGCCGTGGAACCACAGCGCCACCTGCACGATGAGCAGGACGACCGCCAGCACGACCGGCATCAGCAGGGCCAGCTCGATCACCGTCGCGCCGCGATCGCGGCGCCGCTTCACGTGTTCCCGCTGGTCTGGCCGAAGCTGCCCTCGAT
>NZ_JAHKRL010000481.1 GCF_019396405.1 Nonomuraea rhizosphaerae
CCGCTCTCCAGGCGCAGTTTGGCGGGGTCGGAGGAGTTGTAGAACTGCGGGGCGGCGCCGGGCCCGGCGCCGTAGACGGTGTCGAGGTCGAACCCCGGCGTCCTGACGTTGGGCGTCAGCTCGGGAGCGGTCGGCACGCCGAGCGGCGAGCTGTTGTCGAAGGTCAGGTCATGGTCGATGAACTGGCCGAGGAACGTCACCCCGGCGGTGTGCGAGGTGTTGTCCAGGTTGTTGGGGCTGAGCTCCGGGTTGGTGATCAGCCGGATCGGGCCCTTCTGGAGCGGGTCGGCGGCGTCGAGCGGCCCGCCGGGCCGGCCCATCTCCATCAGGGCCTGGCGCAGCGTCGGCGCGTTGAAATCGGCGAACGGCGGGAGGGTGAAGACACGTCCGAACCTGTCGGGGGAGGTGACCAGTCCGCCGGACTGGACCGTGACGACCTTGGCGAGGGCCTCCGCGGGGGTGAGGGTCAGGGCGGCCGCTCCGGCTCCGACACCTGTGAGGAAACTGCGCCTGCTTAAACCAGGCTGAGACATGACATGCCTCCTTACTGGCGTCCCTGATGATGGGCGGCATGCGCACACCGGCGGGGGCACGGCATGGCGGATGTGCATGCTCGTGGGAAGCCTGCGCCCAGGCTGGTCTCCTGACTGAGAGTGGTCAAGAGACCACTTTCCCCTAGGGTTTTTCCGCGTCGGGATAGCGATTTGTAGCAATAAGTCCAATAGCGGAGATGAACCATTCGTCATGGTCATTCGTTGGACCGGCAATTGGGGACCGGGCGAAAGGTGTCCAGATGGCCGATCTGCGCAACGTCATCGAAAAGCTGCTCCGCCGTCCGGCCTTCTGGCGCCCCGATCCGCCGCTGCCCACGATCCTCGTGACCGGTCCCCTCGCGCCGGAGGCGATCAAGCTGCTGGCCGAGCCGTTCAAGGAGAGCGTCCCGTACGCCCTCGTCGAGGACGGTGACCACGAGTCGGTCCAGGCGCTGGTGGAGGGCCTTGCGGAGCGGCTCGGCAAACGGGTGGACGGGGCGCTGCTGCCGCCGCCGCGTTTCCCGCTGGCGCAGTTCGTCCTGTGGGCGCGGCAGCAACTGGACGCCAGACCGGATCACTGGCCCGAGGTGTGGCCGCCCGACCCGCACAAGTCGCCCAGAGGCTTCAAGCTGTTCAACGAACGGCTCAAGGAATGGCGCAGGACCAGGCGCGGCGGCGACCACGGCCGCAAGACGTCGGCCGACTTCCTGGCGCGGGCGGCGACGACCTGGGTGCCGGTCGGCACGCTGGCGGTCTGGTGGGCGGGCGGCGCGGCGGACCTCGTCGGCGTCCTGCCCTGGGTGGTGGGCGGCGCGGTGGCCCTGGCCGGCACACTGGGGCAGGGTCTGCTGTCGATCAAGGGGAGCCTCTTCATCGGGTGGCTGCGCAGGCAGCCGTACGTGCCGCGCAGGCGTTTCGAGTCCACCGCCAAGTACGCCCTCCGCCTGGCCGGCGCCGAGCAGGAGGAGATCGAGCAATTACTGGTTCACACCCTGGTCAGAGACCTGAGCGAGGCGTACAGGAAGTGGATCATCCCGTGGCCGAGCTGGGGCAGGGGGCTGTACCCGCTGCTGCTGGTCCAGGTCGGCTCCTCGGAGACCAACGCCCGGTTCCTGCGGCTGCTGGACGAGACCACCAAGCAGACCGGGCTGCTGCCCCCGATGGTCGTGCTGGCGGCGGTGCCGCACGTCCCCGACGGCGCGCGGACCGGGGCGGAGGATCTCGGCGAGCTCGGCGGCAGCGTCGAGGCCTGGCGGAGCGCGGCCGGACGAAGGGTGCCCGACCTGCGGATCCACGCGCACGCCGACGCCCTGCCGGAAGTCGGCGACCGCCAGTTGCTGCCGCGCAGGAGGCGGGCTGTGGGCTACTGGACGGCCATCGGGCTGCTGCTGGTGCTCCCGTTCGCGTGGGTCGTCTGGATGCAGCTGGACAGGAACGCCCACTGCGGCGGCCTGTCCTGGGCCGAGCGGACCGGCGCCGAGTGCGTCGGCATCGTGAACGCCGACCGCGCCACCCCGGGTGAGCTGTTCGCCGGCGAGGTCAAGGAGCTGGTCAAGAAGATCGACGCGAACAACGCCTACGCCATCTCCTCCGGGCGCTACGTCAGCCTGGTGCTGTTCGGCGAGTTCTCGATCAAGAGGACCGAGGAGAACGACACGCGGCTGGCGGCGGCCGTCTCCGAGCTGGCGGCGGTCGAGGAGTACCAGCGGACCGTCGCCAGCACGCCCAGGCTGCGCGTGCTGATCGCCAACGCGGGCGACAACTTCGCGCACGGCCGCAGGACCGCCCAGCTCATCACCGAGCTGTCCGGGCAGGACCCGCACGTGATGGGCGTGGCGGGCCTGCAGCGCAGCGTCCTGGGCGTCAGCGAGGCGATCCTGGAGCTGCACCTGGCGAAGATACCCATGGTGTCCAGCACGGCCACGGCGGACGGCCTGGGCTACATCGCCAACCCGGCCAAGCCGAGGGACATCGGGGACCCGTCCCCCTACTACTTCCACGTCGGCCCGACCAACTTCCGCGAGGCCGCGCTGGGCGCCCGCTTCGCCAAGCAGACGCTGCTGGCCGGCGTCGCCGAGCCGACCGCGGTCATCGTCCAGGACGGCTCGCACACCGACCAGTACACCAACAACCTGGCCGACGACTTCGACCTGCTGCTGACCGAGCAGGGCGTCAAGGTCATGGACCGGGTCGCGTACACGATCGAGGCGGGCGGCATCTCCTCCAGCGCGGTCAAGGCGTGCGCGCTCAAGCCGCACGTGGTGATCTACGCGGGGCGCTCCAGCGAGTTCCGCGACTTCCTGGCCGCGATCGAGGGCAAGGCGTGCGGCGAGGTGAAGGTGATCGCGGGCGACGACGTGGTCAAGGCGGTGACCGACTTCGGCGCCGAGATCGCCAACATGAAGCAGGTCGAGGTGTACTACATGGCGCTGGCGCACCGGGACCTGTGGACGGGCGAGCAGGTCAAGCCGACCGCGTTCGTCAGCAGGCTGCTCGGCAAGGCGCACGCCACGGCCTCCGACGACAACCTGATCCTCACGTACGACGCCGCCAACGTGATCTACCAGGCCGCCAACCACGCCTACCGGGCTCCGGGGGCGGACGAGGCGAGCGGGCTGCCCAGCAAGGGCGACATCCTGTACCGGCTGTCACGCACGGCCGGCGAAGACGCGTGGGAGGGGTCGAGCGGGGTGATCGACTTCAGCGCCGCCGAGCTGCACGCGCCGGTGAACAAGGCACTGGCGATCATGAAGGTGGACGGGAGCGAGCCGGACCACACCAGGCCCGTCGTGCGCTGCGGGATCCTGGACGCCAACGAGGCGCCGTCGAAGGACAAACGGTGCGCCGGGCTCCCCGACGTGGCCCCGCACGGCGCCCGCGCCGCACGGTGAGAGGGCCGCAATGTGAGCAGAACGGTCGTCACGCCCTGAGGGGCGCGACGACCGTGAAGGGGAACCTCAGATGGTGCCGACGACCTCGTCGGCGCCGGGCACGTCGCTGAGCGGGCGCGACGAGGGACCGGTGTAGATCGCGCTGGGGCGGACGAGCCTGCCCGTGCGCTTCTGCTCCATGATGTGCGCGGCCCACCCGGCCGTACGGGCGCAGGTGAACATCGAGGTGAACATGTGCGCGGGCACCTCGGCGAAGTCCAGCACCACGGCCGCCCAGTACTCGACGTTGGTCGCGAGCACCCGGTCGGGCTTGCGGGCGTGCAGCTCCTCCAGAGCGGCCTGCTCCAGCGCGGCGGCCACCTCGTAGCGAGGAGCGTCGAGCTCCTTCGCGGTGCGGCGCAGCACCCTGGCGCGCGGGTCCTCGGCCCGGTAGACCCGGTGGCCGAAGCCCATCAGCCGGTTGCCCTTGTCGAGCTCGCCCTGCACGTACTTCTTGGCGTCGCCGAGCTGCTCGACGCCCTCGATCATGTGCAGGACGCGGGCCGGGGCGCCGCCGTGCAGCGGGCCCGACATGGCGCCCACGGCGCCGGACAGCGCGGCCGCCACGTCGGCGCCGGTGGAGGCGATGACGCGGGCGGTGAACGTCGAGGCGTTCATGCCGTGCTCGGCGGCGGAGGTCCAGTAGGCGTCGATGGCCTTGACGTGCTTGGGATCGGGCTCACCGCGCCAGCGGATCATGAACCGCTCGACGATGGTCCTCGCCTCGTCGACCCGGCTCTGCGGCACCATCGGCAGGCCGAGGCCGCGCGCCGACTGCGCCACGAAGGACAGCGCCATGACGGAGGCGCGCGCGAGCTGGTCGCGGGCCTCCTCGTCGCCGGTGTCGAGCAGGGCCTTGAATCCGTACGCCGGTGCCAGCATGGCGAGGGCGCTCTGTACGTCTACGCGGATGTCACCGGAGTGAACGGGGATGGGGTACGGCTCCGCCGGGGGGAGGCCCGGTTGGAACTTGTTGTCCACCAGCAGGCCCCACACGTGCCCGAACGGGACACGGCCGACCAGCTCCTCGATGTCGACGCCCCGGTATCGAAGGGCGCCCCCCTCTTTGTCCGGTTCCGCGATCTCGGTCTCGAAAGCCACAACGCCCTCGAGGCCGGGTTTGAAGTCGGACATACTCGGCCGCCTCCCTTTCTGCCATGTGTCGGCAATGCCTTGATGTCGAGATACCGGCGGGTCAATTTAACCCCCTACCGCCGAGTGCTCGCTCTCCGGACCCGCCGCAACGGGAAAACCCCTGGTAGGGAGTGTTGTGTGGGATCTGCCACCAAGCGCGCAAGAATACCGTCTCGTGGATGCAACCTCGCGCCCGCCCGCGCTGGCCGGGCTTCGCCGTACCTACGAGGGCGAGCCGCTGCTCGAAGCGAACCTCGCGTCCGATCCCATCGCACAGTTCACCACCTGGTTCCAGGAGGCGCTCGAAGCCGGCCTGCCGGAGCCGAACGCCATGGTCCTGGCCACCGCCTCCGCCGGCGGCCGGCCCAGCGCCAGGACCGTCCTGCTCAAGGGCTATGACGAACGCGGATTCGTCTTCTACACCAACTACGAGTCGCGCAAGGGCCGCGACCTGACCGAGAACGCCCGCGCCTCGCTGCTGTTCCCCTGGCATCCGGTCCGCCGCCAGGTGCGCGTCGAGGGCACGGTCGTGCGGCTCTCGCACGAGGAGTCGGCCGACTACTACAACTCCAGGCCGTACGGCTCGCGGATCGGGGCCTGGGCCTCGCGCCAGTCGGCGGTCGTACGGTCCAGGGAGGAGCTGGACGCCCGCTACGAGGAGCTGGCCGCCCGCTGGCCGGAGGACCCGCCGGTGCCCGACTTCTGGGGCGGCTTCCGGGTCAACCCGATCGAGGTGGAGTTCTGGCAGGGCCAGCTCGACCGGATGCACGACAGGCTCCGCTACCGCCGCACCCGCCCTGCCTGGGTTCTGGAGAGACTCGCCCCTTAATGTGCATTGAGTGGCATTCGGGGATTTGGTAAAGCGTCATCTCATCGACGTACGGCCGCTGGCCGTGCCCGCCTACAGGAGGCTCTGGTCGGGCCAGGCGATCGCCAACATCGGCCTGGGAGTGACCGTC
Source organism: Nonomuraea rhizosphaerae (assembly GCF_019396405.1). Taxonomy (GTDB): domain Bacteria; phylum Actinomycetota; class Actinomycetes; order Streptosporangiales; family Streptosporangiaceae; genus Nonomuraea; species Nonomuraea rhizosphaerae. The sequence continues at coordinate 5,557 of NZ_JAHKRL010000481.1, forward strand.
GTCGCGGTCAGCAAGCAGGTGTGGGACCTCACCCACTCCTCGTTCTGGGTCGGCATGCTGGGCCTGGCCAACCTCCTTCCGCTGCTGCTGTTCGGGCTGTGGGGAGGGGCGTTCGCCGACGCCGTGGACCGGCGCAGGCTGCTGATCGCCGGCTCGCTCGTGTCGTGGGTCGCGACCCTGATCATCGTGGCTCAGGCGCTGCTCGGGTTCGGCAACGTCTACCTGCTGCTGATCGCCTCGGCGGTCAGCTCCACCGGCTTCGCCGTCACCTCGCCCACGCGCGGCGCGATCATCCCCAGGCTGCTGCCGCCCGAGCTGGTCCCGGCCGCCAACGCGCTGAACTCCCTGGTCTACGGGCTGGGCGCGATCATCGGGCCGATGATCGCCGGCGTGCTGCTGGCCTGGCAGGGGTACGCGCTGGCGTACGGGGTCGACGGCGTGCTCTTCACCGCCTCCCTGTACGCGGCGCTGCGGCTGCCCGCGCTGCCGCCGATGGGCGAGACCCAGCGGGCCGGCTGGCGCTCCGTCGTCGAAGGGCTGCGCTACATCGCGACCGGGCCGGTGCTGCTGATGTCGTTCGTCGTGGACATCATCGCCATGGTGTTCGCCCTGCCCAGGGCGCTGATCCCGCAGGTGGTGTCGGAGCGCTTCGGCGACGACCCCCGGGCGCTGGGCTGGCTGTCGGCGGGCATGGCCATCGGCGCGGTGCTCGGGGCGCTGGGCTCCGGCTGGGTGGGCCGGGTGCGCCGCCAGGGGCTGGCGCTGACGTTCGTCATCGCGCTGTGGGGGCTCAGCGTGGCCGCCGCCGGGCTGGTGCACTCCCTGTGGCTGATCGTCGCGCTGCTGGCCGTCGGCGGGGTGGCCGACACGATCTCGTCGGTCTGGCGGCAGTCCATCCTGCAGCTGCACGCGCCGGACGAGATGCGCGGGCGGATGCAGGGGGCGTTCATGGTGGTCGTGGCGGGCGGGCCGCGGCTGGGCGACCTGCGGGCCGGGGCCACCGCCGTGTGGTTCGGGCTGACCCCGGCGTGGGTGGGCGGCGGGCTGGCGTGCGCCGTCGCGGTCGTGATCGTCGGCCTGGCGGTGCCGAGCTTCCGCGACTACCGGGCGGGCAGGACGTCGGTCCATCAGGGGGCCTGAGCCGCCGTACGCGCCTCCGAGAGGGCCTGAGCGGCCTCTGAGAGGGCCTGAGGTGGCCGTACGCGCGTTCCTGAAGGGCCTGCCGCCGCCCGCCGCAGCCCGGCGAGGTCCGATCGCTCGGGAACGAACCGGGCGGCTCCTTTGTTATGGTCCTTCACCATCGTCGGCCGTCTTCCCCATAGGCTTCCGTGTGATCCCTGTGCCCGCGGCGGACGGGTCCAGTCCCCGCCTTGACCGGCGTAGCATTCAGTTGGGAGGAGCCTTGACCGCACACGGCCTGATCGACACGACGGAGATGTACCTCCGCACGATTTACGAGCTCGAGGAGGAGGGCATCGTTCCGCTGCGCGCGCGCATCGCCGAGCGGCTGCAGCAGAGCGGTCCCACCGTGAGCCAGACGGTGGCCAGGATGGAGCGCGACGGCCTGGTCCGCGTCGAGGGTGATCGCCACCTGTCGATGACCGACCTCGGGCGCACGCTGGCCACACGGGTGATGCGCAAGCACCGGCTCGCCGAGTGCCTGCTCACCGACGTCATCGGACTGCCCTGGGAAGAGGTCCACATCGAGGCCTGCCGCTGGGAGCACGTGATGTCGGAGTCCGTGGAGGCGCGTCTGGTGACGCTGCTGAACAACCCCACGTCATGCCCGCACGGCAACCCGATCCCCGGCCTGAGCGAGCTGGGCGCCAAGGAGCCCGCCGACGGCGGGGCCAACCCGCTGACGTCCATGTCGGATCTCGCCGGACCCAGAGATATACCCGTGGTCGTGCGGCGAATTAGCGAACAAGTGCAAAGCGATCCTGCTGTGATGCTTAAACTCAAGCAAGTTGGGATACAACCCGGACGCGAGGTGACGCTCGCGGCGAGCGACGACGGGGTGCGGGTGACAGGTGACGGTGACGCGAACGACACTCTCGCGGAGCTTCCGCGCGATGTTGCCGCGCACGTTTTCGTCTCCAGGCGCTGACGCGCACGCGGCTAGTTGGTTGAATCCCTATTGGGAGACCCTCCACTCCCCACTGGTCCACACTGTTGCAGGAGTGCCCGTGGTTCGCTTTGCGCAGATGCCCTCCCGAGGAGTGGTACCCGGATGAAGCGTTGGGGGGATTTGTCGCAGGACGAGGCCGATCACCTCGCGGCCACGTCCGTGCTCGACCATGCCGAGATGGCGGTCGTCGTGACCGACCGTTTCAGCAATCTCCTGTACTGGAACCCGTTCGCCGAGAAGCTGTTCGGTCGTCCGTCCAAGTCGTCGCGCGACACCTCCATGCTGTCGCTCGGCATCATGGAGAAGGACCACCCGCTGGCCATCGAGCTGGCCAAGCACGTGCTCAAGGGCGGCGTCTGGGAGGGCACCTTCGACGTGCGCAGGGGCGACGGCACGATCGTGTACGTGCGCGCCCAGGCCGTCCCGCTGCGCCACAGCTCCGGGTCGGTGACCGGCATCGTCGTCACCGCCCGTGAGGCGCTGCGCAGCAACGAGCGGGAGAAGGACCGTTTCGGCCTGCTGGAGCGCATCGGCGAGCGGCTGGCCGGTTCCCTGTACGTCGAGGAGACGCTCAAGCGGGTCGCCGAGATGCTGGTCCCGCAGTTCGCCGACCACTGCTTCATCGAGCTGATGGAGGGCGACCGGCTGGTCCGCCGGGTCTCCCAGCACGTGCAGGGCTGGGACCCGCCGCCCGGCACCTGGAAGCCGATCGGCGCCGAGATCCGCTACCCGAGCGGCCACTACGCCGACACCGCGATGCGCCGCCAGGAGACCATCCTCGTCGAGGACTTCGCGGTCAGCAGCTTCCCGGCGCCCAGCGAGGGCAGCGCCAAGCTGTGCGGCGAGGTCGGCATGACCTCGGCCATCGTCGCCCCCCTGTGCGTGCGCGGCGAGACGCTCGGCCTGATGTACCTCGGCCTGTCCAACCTCACCGATCGCCGCAGCCCCCACTACGACGCCTTCGACCGCGACTTCGTCGGCGCGATCGGCACCCGGGTGGCCGTCGCCATCGACAACGCGCTGCTGTTCGAGGAGGAGCGCCACACGGCGGAGTCGTTCCAGAAATACCTGCTGCCGCGCGCGCTGCCGAAGCTCGACGGCCTGCAGATCGCGGTGCGCTACTACCCGGCCGCGCCGCTCGCCTCCCACGGCCAGGGCATCCAGACCCAGGTCGGCGGCGACTGGTACGACGTGATCCCGCTCTCGGCCGGACGCGTCGGCATCGTCATCGGCGACGTCGAGGGCAGGGGCGCCAAGGCCGCGGCCATCATGGGCCAGCTCAGGGCCGCGCTGCGGGCCTTCGCCCAGGACGACAAGTCACCGGCCGACATCCTGGCCAGGCTGGACGAGTGGACCCGCATCATCGCCACGCCGGAGAAGGACGACAACGGCGCCGACATCAGCGTCCCGCCGATCGTGACCTGCCAATACCTGGTGTACGACGCCTGGTCGCGGCAGCTCTCCTTCGCCAACGCCGGCCACGCGCCCCCCTTGCTGCTGGTCAACGGCGAGTGCGTCGAGCTCGACATCGAGGAGGTGGGGCAGCCGTTGGGCGTACGCGCCAAGGGGCTGCACGCCGACCTCGTCTACAAGGAGGAGACCCGCACGCTGCCGCCCGGCGCCGCGCTGCTGCTCTACACCGACGGCCTGGTCGACCGGCGTCCCGGGCGCGACGGCCGGATGCCGAGCGACGAGGAGACGCTCGGCGTGCTGTGCGAGAAGCTCGCCAAGATGGCCGACGCCGAGGTGGAGCGGGTCGCCGACGCCGCGACCGTGGCGGTGCCCGGCGAGATCGACGACGACATGGCGATCCTGGTGGTCCGCTCCAGCCACATCGACCTGGACGTCGAGGAGCGCACGTTCCCGGCCCAGCCGATCATGGTCGGTGAGGCCCGCCGGATGGCCTCCGAGGCGTTCGCCGGCTGGAACGTCTCCGAGGAGCGCGCCGAGCTTGCCTGCCTGCTCGTCTCCGAGGTCGTCACCAACGTGGTGCTGCACGCGGCGAGCGCGGGCGTGCCGCGCAGGGAGCTGGTCGTCGAGGGGCCGCCGCTGCCGTTCGAGGAGTCCTGGGACGTGCCCGGCTTCGAGGACGAGGTGGGCGACAAGGAGTTCACGCTGCGGCTGCGCCGGGGCGCCGAGTCGGTCTGGGTCGAGGTCTTCGACCAGGACCTGCGCCTGCCGCGGATCCGCAGCGCGGGCGAGAACGACGAGGGCGGGCGCGGCCTCTACCTGGTCGACCAGTTGGCCCGCCGCTGGGGATCCCGTCCCACCAGGGAAGGCAAAGCCGTCTGGTTCGAGATTCCCACGCGCAGCCGATGAATGGTTAGCTCGACGCCATGGAGCTCGCCTTCGAGCGCCGAGGCACCGGCGCGCCGCTGATCCTCATCCACGGCATCGGCCACCACTGGCAGGCATGGCTGCCGGTCCTGGACCGCCTTGCCGCCTCCCGCACGGTGATCGCCATCGACCTGCCGGGCTTCGGCGTCTCGCCGGGCCTGCCCGACGGCGTCCCGTACACCGCGGAGTCGCTCGCCGACGCGGTCGAGTCGTTCTGCGCGTTGCTGGGCGTGCGCGACCCGCACGTGGCGGGCAACTCGCTCGGCGGCTACATCGCGCTGGAGCTGGCCTCGCGCGGCGTGGTCAGCACGGCCACGGCGCTGTCGCCGGCCGGCTTCTGGTCCCGCTCCGAGCTGCTCTACTGCCGTGGCGTGCTGCGCGCGCTGCGCGCCACGGCCAGGTCGCTGCCGCCCGAGCAGGCCGTCAGCCTCGCCGAGAACCCCGTCGGGCGGGCCCTGTCGGCCGGGCTGCTGGTGGCGCACCCGTCGCGCATGTCGCCGACCGCGCTGATCGCCGCCACCCAGGCGCTGGGCGGCTCGTCGGGGTTCGACGAGACGCTGGAGGCGTTCGCCGGGGTGATGCCGCCCGCGCCGCCGAAGTCGCCCATCACGATCGCCTGGGGCGAGCACGACCGGCTGCTGCCGCGCCGCCAGGCCGTGCGCGCCGCCAAGTGGTCGGGTCAGCGGGTCAGGCTGCTCAAGGGGTGCGGGCACGTGCCGATGAGCGACGATCCGGAGCTGGTGGCCCGGGTGCTGCTGGAGGCTAGCGGAACGTCTGGCCCCAGATGAGCAACATGACGATCACGAAAACGATCATCACCCCGGCGTAGCCCACCGGCCCCAGGCGCAGCGCGCGGCGTACGCGGTTGAGGCCCCAGGCGAACAGCAACGCGAGGAACACCAGCAGGATCAGGCCGCCGTCCATGCTGACCAGTATGCGGCGTCTGAGCGGTTCCCGCGCGGGCGTTTCAGTTCGAGTTGCCGTGGCTGGCGGGCCACCCGGTGGTCTCCATCTTGATCAGCCGGCGGATCTCGATCGTCGTTCTCGGCTGGGGCTCTCGGCTGTCCTCCGGCGCGATCTCTTCTGGATGCACTCCGCAGCCTCCGGTTCGGTTCGGGGTCGGGGTTTCGATGAGGTGCCGGACGCGATTCTGAACGATCAAGCTGCGCTGTCAAGCGCCACAAACCTCACATTCGTCGCGTCCTGGGAAGCGAACGAAGATCTGGTCATCGGGCGCCACCAGATTGAGTCCGTACGCGTACCCGGGTGCGATGTCCGGAACCCCGGTGACCAGGGAGATCACGGCGTGGGCCGTCAACATTCCGGACAGGCCGCCGGAGGTGGACAGCACGCCGGGCCAGCCGAAATCCGTGATCCGGCCATGCCGCTCGCCCTCCGCCCGCAGGCACTCGTAGCAGGGGAAACCGGGCGCGAAGACGCCGACGGAGAGTTGCGGCCCGGCGTACCCGCCGCCGACCCACGGGATGCCCGCGGCCGCGCACACCCGGTTCGCCCACCGGCGGATGCCGCCGGGCTCGCGCGGCTCGTCGGCGCACAGCGCCAGCACGTCGAAGCCGGCGACCAGCCGGGCCAGCTCCTCCGGGCTGCCGATCCGCCGGTTCTCTCCGGTCACCTCGACGTGGGAGTTCAGCGCGCGCAGCCTGGCCACGGCGACCTCCACCTTGGGCCGGCCGATGTCCGCCTCGCCGTACAGGGCCTGGCGGCTGAGGTTGGACAGCTCGACGCGGTCGCCGTCGACGCAGTGGACCGCGCCGACGCCGGCGGCCGTCAGCGCCCAGGCGGCGTGCGAGCCGGTGCCGCCGAGGCCGAGCACCACCACCCTGGCCCGTTTGAGCAGGAGCTGCGGGGCCCAGCCCGGCTCGCGCGGGCGCAGGCTGGCCCAGCGGAAGTAGGCGACGTTCCTGGCGTAGCGCTCCAGCTCGGGGGGCGTCAGCTCGGGCGGCGGGCCCGCCGACGCGTCCTCGACGTGGCCGGAGTCCAGCAGCGTCGCGACCAGTTCGGCGGCGTCGGGGCAGGAGTCGGCGAGCGCGGTGACGATCTCCGCGCGGGTACGGGTGCCGTCCATGAGCTGCAGGGCGTGCCAGGCGTGACCGCTGGGATCCTCGATCTCGCTGGCGATTCCGTAGATTTCCCCGCCTATCCGGATCGTGCCGTTGTCGAGACGATACGGGTGATGCTCCGGTTTTACCCGAGGAAGCGTCATGCGTCCGGATTCTAGATCCCGAAGGACCGCCCGATGATTTCCTTCATGATCTCGGTGGTGCCGCCGTAGATGGTCTGGACCCGGCTGTCGATCCAGGCCTTGGCGACCGGGTACTCCATCATGTAGCCGTAGCCGCCGTGGAGCTGGAGGCAGCGGTCGATGACCTTGTTCTGCAGCTCGGTGGTCCACCACTTGGCCTTGGCGGCGTCGACCACGCTCAGCTCCTTGGCGTTGAGCGCGGTGATGCACTTGTCCACGTAATGGCGGGCGATCTCGGTCTCGGTGGCCAGCTCCGCCAGGACGAACCGGGTGTTCTGGAAGGACCCGATATTTCGTCCGAAAGCCTGACGGGTCTTGCAGTACTCGATGGTCTGCGCCAGCACCACCTCCGCCGCAGCGACCGCCGCCACGGCGATGGACAGGCGCTCCTGCGGCAGGTTGTTCATGAGCTGGAAGAAGCCCTCGCCCTCGTTGGGGCCGAGCCGGTTGGCGACGGGCACGCGGACGTTCTCGAAGAACAGCTCGGCCGTGTCCTGCGCCTTCATCCCGATCTTGTCGAGGTTGCGGCCCCGGTTGAAGCCCTCCATGCCCCGCTCGACCACCAGCAGCGTGGTGCCGCGCGCCCCGGCCTCCGGGTCGGTCTTGGCCACCACCACGACCAGGTCGGCGTTGATGCCGTTCGTGATGAACGTCTTCTGCCCGTTGACCACGTAGTGGTCGCCCTCGCGCACCGCGGTGGTCCTGATGCCCTGAAGGTCGCTGCCCGCGCCCGGCTCGGTCATCGCGATCGCCGTGATCAGCTCGCCGCTGACGAACCCCGGCAGCCAGCGCTGCCGCTGCTCGTCGTTCGTCAGGTCCACCAGGTACGGGGCCATGATGTCGTTGTGCAGGCCGAAGCCGAGCCCCGACGCCCCCTGCCCGATGATCTCCTCGACGACGACCGTGTTGAAGCGGAAGTCGGTGACGCCCGCGCCGCCGTACTCCTCCGGCACCGAGAACCCGAACATCCCCAGCTCACCGGCCTTCTTCCACACCTCGCGCGGGACGATGCCGTCCTTCTCCCACTGGCCGTGGTGGGGGGACACCTCGCGGGCCATGAACTCGCGCACGGTCTCCCGGAACAGCAGGTGCTCCTCGTCGAAGAGGTCTCGCCGCATGTCGCCTCCAAGCAGGGTGGTCGTGCCGTACAGAATACGATTCTGTTGAGCGGTCGCGCATACGACACGGGTTCATCACAAGTGTCCGTTCGGGGGACAGTTCACCCGGTTGCGGTTCTACGATCTACCTTCGGTTTACTGTGTGATCGGAGTGTGCCGTGGCTAGGTGGCGAAAGGCATTGGTCGTCGCGTCGGTCGGACTGCCGGCGGCCGTCGGCCTGGCGGTGCTGCACGTCCCCACGGCATCCGCGGCGCCCGCCGACCTCCAGGTCGACTATCGGTGCACGGCCACCGGGCCGAGCAGCATCGTCAGGCACGGCCCCGTACGGCTGACGACCCGGCTCACCTTCGACACGGATCTTGTCGTCGGCGATCCGCTCAACTTCACCTGGAAGCTCGACTACGCCAACGACACGCGGATGCAGTCGCCCGGCTACTTCGCCGCGGGCGCGCAGGTGCACGCGGTGGGCAACGTCAAGCTCGAAAGCAGCTGGCAGGGCATCCTGCAGCCCAAGGGCGCCGCCGACCAGGAGACCAATCTGCGGCCCGACGACCCGCTGTCGCTGCCCGAGACGCTCACCGATCCCGGCCTCATCGACAAGCCCGGCACCATCAAGGTGACGCCCCAGAACATCGTCGTCGACTTCACCCCGCCGGACGGCGAGGTCATCGCCAACGACGGCAACGAGGCCGACAACCCGACCGGCATGCAGATCGTCTACGGCGGCCCCGGCAACAACTGGGTCAACGTCGACGACCGGCCGGGCTCCGAGCACCACGTGCACAACGACTTCCATGTCACCGAGACGGCCGGCGACTACGCCGAGCTGACCTTCATCGGCACCGGCGTCGAGTACGTCGGACCGCGCGACAAGGACGCCGGCCCCGTTGACATCTACATCGACGGCACCAAGCGGGCCACGGTCGACCCGTCGCGCGACGACAACGACATGCCGGTCAACTCCGACCTCGACGGCGGTCACACGCTGTGGAAGTCGCCGGGACTGTCGTACGGCACCCACACGATCAGGATCGTGTCGGCGTCGGCGAAGCCGGTGTGGCTCGACGCGTTCAGGGTCTCCACGAACACCTCGCAGATCCCGACCGGCTTCCACCGCGCGACCTGCCGCATGATCGGCGGGCCGGTGTCGGTGATCGTCACGGTCACGGAGCCGGGGGAGCCCACAACCACGACCACCCCGACGGACGAGCCCACCGATCCGCCGACCACGCCCACACCCACGACCTCGCCGAGCGGGTCTCCCACCACGTCGAGCAACCCGACGCCCACGCTTCCGCACCACTACGACCCGGGCATCGACCGCAACCTCGTGAGCGTCGTACCCGGGGGCGTGACCACCACCACCGCGACACCCAGACCCACCACCACCAAGACCAAGTACGTCAAGGCGCAGGTCGCCAAGACGCCCAAGGGTGGCGTCGACTCCGGTGAGCAGCCCGAGCCGGCGAGCGGCGGGTCGTACGGGCTGATCGCCAGTGGGTCCGTACTGCTGATGGGAAGTGCCACAGGAGGGCTGCTGCTCCGGCGACGCAAGGCCGGGCACGCCGGAGGAGTGCAGTCATGACCGAGCAGAAGACGCTGCTGCAGAGGGCGACGCCGGGCCTGCTGATCGCCGGGTCGCTCGGCGGCGTGGGCGCCATCATGATCGGCCTGCTGTCGCTGGCCCCGCCCGTCGACGACGGCTCCGGCCCTGGCCCGCAGCTGGCCCAGCCGGGGGCGGTCCAGTACAAGAACGCGGCCGGCGCGTTCATCCTGCCCCCGACCGTGGGGCCGGGCGGCAAGAACGTGCCCCTCACCCCGGCCCGCCTGGAGGCGCCGCCACCGCTGGCGGCCGCCCCGGTCGTCCCGGCGATCCCGCCCGCCAAGACCAAGGCCAAGCGGGCCAAGCCGACCCGCATCAAGATCCCCAAGATCAAGGTGAACGCGGCCATCGGCTCCGTCACCGTGGACATCAAGGGCAACCTGGGCACCCCGTCCCTGTCGAAGCCGTCCCTGACCGGCTGGTACAAGTTCTCGCCCGTCCCCGGTGAGATGGGACCCGCCGTGATCAACGGCCACGTCAGCACCAAGAAGGGCAGGGCCGTCTTCTACCGGCTGTCCGAGCTGGCCAAGGGCGATCAGATCTACGTGTACCGGTCGGACAAGAAGGTGACCCGTTTCACGGTCAGCGGGGTGGAGCAGGTCAGCAAGTCGACGTTCCCGTCGAAGCGGGTGTACGGGAACACCAAGAACGCACAGCTCAGGCTGATCACCTGCGGCGGAGTCTTCAACAAGTCGGCGCACAGCTACACGGACAACATCGTCGTGTACGCCACCCTTTCCAAGAAGAAGGGGTGAAGGGACAAGAGCTTGCTTGTAGGGTTTACGCGAACTTCACAGGGACAGTTCGTATCATCTCTACCTAACCGTGACCCATGGCTGGGAATCTGATACGCCTGTTGATACCGCGCTGAAACGGAGATAGACAGTGCTGACGTCCAAGGCGCGGCGCCGCCGCCTCGCCATCAAGACTTCTGCCCTGGCCGTTGCGGGTGTGGGTATCTTTTGGGCTGTTCCGGCTGTGGTCGCTTCTGCCCAGCCAATTGACGTGCCCTACACGTGCAACGGCACCACCTACCCGTTCCAGATGGAGCTGAAGACTCCCGCCGCCCAGATCACCCCCAACGCCACAGTGACGCTCACCTGGGACATCCAGCAGCCCACCGCGACGCCGAGTCGCCTGTTGGCGACCGCGCAGATCACGCCCAGCAGCACGATCGTCGCCGAAGGCACCGTCAGCCCCAGCGGCACCCCGATGGCCTCCACAGCCGTGAGCGTCGGCGTGACCTCCACGCCGGCGGCGACGATCTCCCAAGGCTCTCCTATGCCCCTCCCGACCTTCCCCGTCGTGGTGAAGCCGACCGTGACCGGAACCGTCGGTGTCAAGGGCGGCGGCTTTTCGATCAAGGTGAACAGCTCGGCCTGGTACACCTGCACGCCCGTCTCTGGCGGTCCGTCGCTGAACCTCGTCGTCTCCACCCCGACCGGCACCCCCAGCGGCACGCCGAGCGGCACCCCGACCAACTCCTCGACGCCGACCACTACCCCCACCACCACGCCCACGAACACCCCGACCACTACCCCCACGAGCCCCCGTCCGACCACCACCAGGACCCGCATCGTCACCGAGACCCCGCGCGTCACCACGACCACCACCAAGAGCTCCAGAACCCCCAAGGCCGGAGCCGACACAGGTGGTGGCGGGACCATGGGCCCTGACGGCAGGATGTTCGTGCTGACCGGATCCGCGCTGATCCTGGCCGCCGGCATCGGAGGACTCCTGATGCGTCGTCGTACCGTCAGCAAGGGCTGAGTGAAGTGGCAGGACAGTACCCCTTCGGGGGCCAGCAACCACCGCAGGACAAGGGGAGCACGGTCCTGCGGGCGGTGCTGCTGCTGGCCGCCGTCGCCGGGGTGGTGACCGTGGTGGCCGGGCTGCTGATCGTGCTGAACTCGCCCGCCGAGTACGGCCTGGCGAGCGAGCGTGACGCGCTGCCGCTCACCGCGCAGCCGGACGGCAGGACGACGGGGGAGCCGGCGCAGGCGCTGTTCAAGGCGGAGCCCACGGTGCCGCCGCCGTTGCCGCAGCCGGCTCCGGCGCCGCCGATGCTGCCGTCCACGCCGCAGCGGATCATCATCAAGCGGCTGGGCATCAACGCGCCCATCACGTCGCTCGGGCTGGCCAAGGACGGGACGATCCAGGTCCCGGCGGCCAACAACGCCAACCTGGTCGGCTGGTACCGCAACATGTCGACCCCTGGCGAGGCCGGTCCCGCCGTGATGCTCGGGCACAAGGACACGCGTACGAGCCCCGCCGTCTTCAGCCGCCTGAACGAGATCCGCTACGGCGACACGATCGAGGTCAAGCGGCAGGACCGTACGACCGCCGTGTTCACGGTGGGCGGGGTCGAGCAGGCCAGCAAGAAGACGTTCCCCACCCAGCGCGTCTACGGCAGCCAGGCCAACGCCCAGCTTCACCTCATCACCTGCGGTGGCACGTACAACCGCACCATCGGTCATTACACCGACAACATCATCGTCTACGCGACGATGACGAGCTCCTATCGAGGCTGAACGCGGAGGCGCGGATGGGCTGGATGGCTAGGCGGAGACTGCGTACTGGCCCGACGGCGGCTCTGCCCGCCAAGCCGGGTCAGTCGGATCTCCTGCGATTGGTGATGCTGGCCGTCCCCGACGCGCGCGAGGACGGCGCGGACATCGTGGGGGCGGACGTGCGGGTGCACGCCGCCGTCGAGGCGGAGCCCGACCTGGTGGGCGGCGAGCAGGAAGAGGTGTGGGCCTGCCGGGTGACGGCCGAGGGGCCGCTGCCTTACGACTACTTCGACCGCATCCTGGCGGAGGGGCTGGCCTTCCGGCTCGGCGGGCTGGCGGTGTGCAGGGGCGAGGTGAGCGATCCCGCCGACGAGTCGCTGACCGCCGGGGTGATCCTGCCGGCGCCGCCCGTGGAGGAGGAACTGCGGACGCTGCTGAAGGACCTCGGGGGCGACGACGCCGAGGCCGAGCCCCACGAAGAGCCTGGCGAGGTCGAGCCTGAGGCCAAGGCCGAGCCCGAGGTCGAGGCCGCTCAGGACACCGTGGAAGCCGACGAGGCCACGGCGGCGGCGGAGGAGGACGTGGAGTCCGACGGCGACAAGGAAGAGGAGGACGCCGCCCCGGTGGACGAGGCGCCGGAGCTGAAGGACGTCTACACGGTCGGCGACCTCACGATCCACCTCGGCCCGGAGCGCCGCAGGCTTCCCGCCACGGAGGACTTCCTGCCCTACGCCACCGAGCTGACCCTGATCGACGTGCGCGGCGACGACCCGCTCAAGGTCGGCGCGCTGGCGTTGCGCCTGTCCGACGGGCTGAACGGGGTGGTCGTGGACCGGTGGGGGTTCAGGGTGGACAAGCCGGAGGACCTCCTGCCCAAGGGCGAGCAGGCGTAGAGCATCGTTCTGTTGTAGTCTCTCCCTAATAACCGAATAATGCTCGGTTTCAGGAGGCACCGTGGCAGAGGCGTACATCGTCGGGGCGGTCCGCACCCCGGTCGGCAAGAAGAAGGGCGGCCTTTCCACCGTCCACCCCACTGACCTGGCCGCTCACACGTTGAAGGCGCTCATCGACCGCACCGGAGTCGATCCCGCGGCGGTCGAGGACGTCATCATGGGGTGCGTCATGCAGTTCGGCCCCCAGAGCATGGACATCGCGAGAAACGCCTGGCTCTCGGCCGGGCTGCCGGAGACCACCGCCGGTGTCACCATCGACCGGCAGTGCGGCTCCTCGCAGCAGTCGGTGCACTTCGCGGCGCAGGGTGTCATGTCCGGCACCCAGGACCTGGTCGTGGCGGCCGGGGTCGAGTCGATGAGCGTCGTGCCCATGGGCTCGTCGATCACGGCCGCGCTGGAGAAGGGCATGCCGTTCCCGTTCGGCGACAAGTGGGTCGAGCGGTACGGCAAGCAGGAGATCTCGCAGTTCCGCGGCGCGGAGCTGATGTGCGAGAAGTGGGGCTTCAAGCGGGACGAGCTGGAGCGGTTCGCGCTCGAGTCGCACCAGCGCGCCGCCAAGGCCATCGCGAACGGCTACTTCAAGGACCAGATCGCCCCCGTCAACGGCGTGGAGGACGACGAGGGCCCGCGCGCTGACACGACGCTGGAGAAGATGGCCACGCTGAAGACCCTCAAGGAGGGCGGTCAGATCACCGCCGCCACGTCGTCGCAGATCTCCGACGGCTCCGGCGCGGTGCTGATCGCCTCGGCGCAGGCCGTCAAGGACCACGGGCTGACGCCGAGGGCGCGCATCCACCAGCTCGCGCTGATGGGCGACGACCCGGTGTTCATGCTGACGGCGCCCATCCCGGCGACGCGGCGGGCGCTGGACAAGTCCGGGCTGTCGATCGACGACATCGACGTCACGGAGATCAACGAGGCGTTCGCGCCGGTGCCGCTGGCCTGGATCAAGGAGCTCGGCGCCGACCCGGCCAAGGTCAACCCCAACGGCGGCGCCATCGCGCTGGGCCACCCGCTGGGCGGCACCGGGGCGATCCTGATGACCAAGCTGCTGCACGAGCTGGAGCGCACGGGCGGCCGTTACGGCCTGCAGACCATGTGCGAGGGCGGCGGTCAGGCGAACGTCACGATCATCGAGCGCCTCTAGGAGCACAAGCGCCTTTAGGAGCACAACGGGAAATGCCCCGGTCCCCCCGCGAGGGACCGGGGCATTTCGGTGTGCGGCGCGGCCATGGCGTGGAGTCGCGCGCCGCACGGACTACCATCCCGGGTAGTTGATCAGCGTCCCTTGGGCGGGATCCGCCGGGGCGGCGCGATCGGCCGCTGCGGCAGCTTCGGCAGGCGCCGGGGCGTCGGAATGCTCTCGCGCCCGGGCTTACCGGCTTTCTTGGTCGATGAACGTACACGCATGACAAGCTCCTTCACGTAACTCAGGGAAACGGGCGGTGTTCGCGAGAATTACTGGTAAAGGCGCATGTCATTGAGGCTAGGCGGGCGGCGGCGTCCCTCGCAACGCATTTACCGCGAAGCCCCGCACCATGGCCCCGAGGCCCGCCTCGAACCACTCGTCGTAGAACCGCAGCGCCGCGTCGTCCAGGCTCGGATTGCCGCCCACCTGGGCCAGGGCGTGGCCCAGGACGTACACGCCGACCGACTGGACGGCCGTGACGGCGTCGTGCGGCGTCACGCCCGCCGCCTCGAACGTCCCCAGCAGCCCCGCCAGCAGCTCGCGGCCCCGGTCGATGTCGACGGGGTGGGTGGCCAGCAGCGGCACCGCCTGGGGATGGCTCAGGAGCATCCTCCGGTACGCGACGGCGAACCCGGTGAGCGCCTCCGGCCACGACATGCCTGTGCCGAGGTCCACCACCGCCTCGGCGAAGAGCCGGTCGACCACGGCGGCCAGCACCGCCTCCCTGTTCGGCAGGTGGCGGTACAGGGACATGGCCGCCACCCCGAGCCGGCTCCCGAGCCGGCGCATGGTGAGCGCGTCGAGCCCCTCCGCGTCGAGCACGTCGACGGCCGCGGCCACGATCCGCTCGCGGGTCAGGACGGCCGGGCGCCCTCTGCCGCGCCGGGGTGCGTTCATCGGGACAGCGTAACCACCAGCGTGCTCGCCAGCATGATCAGCGACAGGGCGCCCACCACGAGGTGCTGGACGTCGATCACCACGTCGCGCCCCTCGGCGGGCAGGACCTTGAGCGTCCGCGCGTACTCGCGCCGGTAGAGCTCGCGCTGCTCGGTGGTGCTGATCCCGAAGTACGGCAGCCACCAGCTACGGACGTGACCGGCGACGATCAGGACGCAGATCGCGGTGGCGGCGACGAGCGACCAGGGCTGCCGCGCCGCGACCCCGGCGGCGACCAGTAACGGGAACGGGTAGTTGACGCAGGCGGCCAGCACGCGCCCGCGGACGTTGCCGGGCCGCAGGTCGTTGAGCGGGAACATGGGGACCCACTCCGTCAGCGCCAGCCAGCCGAGCCAGAGGAACGGGACGACGATCGCGACAGTGGTCATTTCGGAAGCCTCCTCGATTTTGAGTACGTTGTAAGCTTACGTCGTACACAAAATAGTGCAATAGGGTTGCCGGTGCTCGCGCCGCTACGCCATGCTCGGGGGATGATGGACGACCGGCGGCTGGTGCGGATCTCGAAATACCTGGCCAAGCACCTGCGGCACGAGCCGGAGCGGATCGGGATCGAGCTCGACGACAACGGCTGGGTGGAGGTCGAGGTCTTCCTGCGGGCCGCCGCCGCCCACGGCTTCCCGATCGATCCGGCCGACCTGGCCCGGGTCGTGGCGGACAACGACAAGCAGCGGTACGCGCTCAAGGACGGCAGGATCCGGGCGAACCAGGGGCACTCCGTCGAGGTCGACCTCGACCTGCCGGTGGCGACGCCGCCCGCGTACCTGTACCACGGGACGGTGGCCGGGAGCCTGGCGGCGATCAAGACCGAGGGGCTGCGGCCGATGAGCCGCCACCACGTCCACCTCTCGTCCGACCGCGAGACGGCCACCCGGGTGGGGGCGCGGCGGGGCAAGCCGGTGGTGCTGTCGGTGGAGGCGGGGGCGATGCACGAGGCCGGGCACGAGTTCCGGGTCAGCGCGAACGGGGTGTGGCTGGTCGACGCGGTGCCGCCGGTGTTCCTGCGTTTTCCGGGCTGAGGTTTTCCGGGCTGACCTGCGTTTTCCGGCTGAGGTACGACTTTCGTCAGGGGTCACTCTGGCCGGTCGCCGGATATATCCGGCGGTGGTGGATTTCTACTGTCGTATCCCATGAAGACCAAGCTCATCGGCATAGTGGCTGCTGCCGCGGCCGTGCTCTCCCTGACCGTCACGCCCGCCGGCGCGTCCGCCGAGCTGACGCCCGGCGCGATCGACGCCTACGTCGGCCAGGCCATGGAGGCCACCGGCCTGCCGGGACTGTCCGTCGTGGTCACCCATGGGGACCGGGTCGTGCACGCCGCCGGGTACGGCCACGACTCCGAGGGCGCGGTGGTCACCGCCGGCACCCCGATGCGGGTGGCCTCGCTCAGCAAGTCGTTCACCGCCATGGCCGTGATGACCCTGGTCGACGAGGGAAAGGTCGCGCTGGACGGGCCCGTCGCCGACCAGCTCCCGGGCTTCCGCATGGCCGACCCGCGCGCAGCGCGGATCACCGTACGGCAGCTCCTCGACCAGACCTCCGGCCTGTCGGACACCACGGTCGACATGTCCGCGCTGGACGACTCCACGTCGCTCGCCGACTACGTGGGCGGGCTGGCGACGAGCGGCCTGGCCGCCGAGCCGGGCACCCGGTGGGCGTACTGCAACGCCAACTACAACGTGGCGGCGCGTCTGGTCGAGGTGGTCGGCGGGCAGGCGTTCGAGGACTACCTGCGGCAGCACGTGTTCGAGCCGCTCGGCATGACGCGCAGCGCCGTGCGGGACGAGGTGGTCCGGCCCGCCGACGGCTACAACTCGCTGTTCGGGCTGTGGCTGTCGCGCCCGGAGCTGCCCGCCTTCCTCGACGGCAGCGGCTCGGGCGGCGTCATCACCACCGCCACCGACATGGGCAGCTGGCTGATCAGCCAGAACGGCGAGGGCAGGCAGCTCGTCACCGCGCGGAGCCTGAACGCCATGCACACGCCGTCGAAGGTCCAGGACTACGGCATGGGCTGGGGCGAGGACGGCGAGCTGCTCACGCACTCCGGCAACCTGTTCACCTACACCGCTGTCGAGGCGATCTCCCCCAGGACGGGGTACGGCTTCGCGGTCATGACCGGCAGCGCCTCGCTCACCGACACCACGTACGCCGTCATGCTCGGACTGGCCGCGATGGCCGAGGGGCGCACGCCCGAGGTGCCCGGAGCCGACCGGCAGCTGATCGAGCTGGTCCTCGGCCTGGCCGGGCTGGCCGCGCTCGGCCTCGGCGTCCTCGGGGTGGCGCGGTCGCGGCGCTGGGCCGCCAGGAGGGCCGGGCGCGCCCGGTGGCGGGTCGCGGCGCGCCTGGTGCCGGTGCTGACGCCGGTCGTGCTGCTGGCCGCGTACCCGAGCCTGGTCTCCTTCCTGTCGAACGGCAGGACGATCACGTGGGAGCAGGTCACCTACTTCGCCGCGCCGCTGACGGTCACCCTGGTCGTCGCGGCGGTCGCGGGCGTGGTGGTGGCGGTGGCGCGGGTGGTCCGGCTGCGGTCCGTACCGGTGACGCGCGAGGTGGCCCAGCCGGTCGCGGTCGGTAGGGTCTGACAGGTGAGGAACGGGACATTCCTGGCGCTGATCGCGGCGACCGGCCTGGTCAACGGGCTGTACCTGGACCACATCTCGCTCTGGCGGCAGTTCCTGTTCGTGGGCGTGGCGGTGGCCGCGTACCTGCACGGGCGGCACCTCCCCGTACGGCGGGACTGGCTCGTGCTGGGGGCCGTCGCCGCGCCCGGCGTCGTCGCGCTCGTGGTGCGCGGGTGGGATGGCGTGGGCGCGCTGTGCGCCCTGGGGATATTCGCGGTGCTGCCCTGGCTGACGGGACGCTTCCGCCGCCAGCAGGCCGAGCTGATCGAGGCCGGGCGGCAGCGGGTGCGGCAACTGGAACGCGAGCAGTCCTACCTCGCGGAACGCGTCACACTTCAGGAGCGCGGCCGGATCGCCGAGGAGGTGCACGACTCGCTCGGCCACGAGCTGGCGCTGATCGCGCTGCGGGCCGGGGCGCTGGAGCTGGCGGCCGACATGAGCGAGCGCAACCGGGAGGCCGCCGCGCAGCTGCGGATCTCGGCGGTCACCGCCACCGACCGGCTTCGCCACACGATCGGCCTGCTCAGGGAGCCCAGGGCCGCCGTCGCGGCCGAGCACCCCGGCGGCGGCGGCCCGGAGAGTGGTCTTGGCGCCGACGCTAGCGGTGGCCTTGGCGGTGACGCGGGCGTCGGTCTCGGCGCCGGCTCGCGCGGCGGCTTCGGCGCCGGCCCGGGCGGGGGGCGGATCGTGCCGGTGGACGAGTCGATCGAGGCGCTGGTGGAGCGGGCCGCCGGGGCCGGGATGGCCGTGACGCTGCACCGCGACGCGGCGGCGGCCGACCTGCCGCCGCTGCTGGACCGGGCCGCGCACCGCGTGGCGCAGGAGTCGCTGACCAACGCCGCCCGGTACGCGCCCGGCGCCGAGGTCCGGGTCGGCATCGAGCGCGACGCCGGCACGATCACCGTCACGGTCGGCAACGGCCCTCCGGCCGCCGCCATGGTCGGAGGAGGTCTCCCGAGCGCCATGGTCGGGGAAGGTCTCCCGAGCGCCGTCACCGCGTCCACCGGGACCGCCGCGTCCGCCGGGACCGGTACCCCCGCCGCTCGCCGTGGCGGCACCGGTCTGGCGGCGCTCCGCGAGCGGATGCGCCTGATGGGCGGCACCCTGGAGGCTGGCCCGGCCCACGAGCCCCCGACGGGCGGCTTCACCGTACGGGCCACGCTCCCGTACCCGTCCACGAGGGAGGGAGCCGCGTGATCAGCGATCTGTCCGCAGCCGGGAGCCGCGTGATCAGCGATCTGTCCGCCGGAGAAGGAGCCGCATGATCCGCGTACTGCTGGCCGACGACGAGCCCATGGTCCGGGCCGGCGTCCGATCGATCCTGGCCACCGACGTCGGCATCGAAGTGGTCGCGGAGGCCGGCGACGGCAGGCAGGCGGTGGAGCTGGCCATGAAGCACCACCCCGACGTCGCCCTGCTCGACATCCGCATGCCCAGGCTCGACGGGCTGTCCGCCGCGGCCGAGCTGAGGGCCGCGATGCCCGAGGTCAGGGCGGTCATGCTGACCACGTTCGACGAGCCCGAGTACGTCGCCAGGGCGCTGGCCGAGGGCGCGGCCGGGTTCCTGCTCAAGGCCGCCGACCCGAGGGAGCTGCTCATCGGCGTCCACGCGGTCGCGGGCGGCGCGGCGTACCTGTCGCCGAGGATCGCCCACCAGGTCATCGCCGAGCTGGCCGGCGGCCGGCTCACCCGTCAGGGCGAGGCGCGCAGGCACGTCGAGTCGCTGACCCCGCGTGAGCGCGAGGTGCTGGCGCTGGTCGGCCGCGGCCTGTCCAACCAGGACATCGGCCGGGAGCTGTTCCTGTCGGAGGGGACGGTGAAGGCCCACGTCAGCGCCATCCTGCTGCGCCTGGAGGTGGCCAACCGCGTCCAGGCGGCGATCATCGCCTACGAGGCGGGCCTGGTCGAGCGCTGAGGAGCCGCGGAAGGCGCGTCAGGGATCCGGGAGGCGGGCGGGCGCGTTGTCGTGCACCTGCTGGAAGATCACCGACGTGCGGAACCCGGAGATCTCCCGCCGCTTGCTGAGCCGGTCCAGCAGGAACGCGTGCAGGTGGTCGAGGTCCTGCACCGCCACGTGCAGCAGGAAGTCGTCGCCCCCGGCCAGCACGAACACGCTCAGCACCTCCGGCAGCTCCGCCGACGACCGCTGGAACGTGTCGATGACCTCCCGGCTGAGCGGCCGCACCTGCACCATGATCATGGCCTGGACGCTCCGGTTCAGCGCGGCCGGGGCGATGTCGGCGTGGTAGCCCCTGATCACGCCGCGCCGGGTCAGCGCGCGGACGCGCTCCAGGCAGGTGGAGGGGGCCACGCCGAGCTGTCTGGCCAGCTCGCGGTTCGACAGCCGCGCATCCGTTTGAAGAAGCCTGATGATCCCCGAATCAAGTTCATCCATGGCGGCATTCTGCCGATGAAACCGGCCATTCGTTCGGCGTGACCGCCACATCACCATATGTCCGGCTAATTTCACCGGACATGTCTGGACGAACGATGGGTGTCACCCAAGGCACGGCCATGCTGCTCGGCGGGGTCCTCGGCCCCGGCATGCTGGTGCTGCCCCGGCTGGCGGCCGAGGCCGCCGGCCCGGCCTCGATCCTGGCCTGGGCC
>NZ_JAHKRL010000482.1 GCF_019396405.1 Nonomuraea rhizosphaerae
GGCGGCCATGGTCGTCTACGGCTACGACTCCACCCTGCCCGTCACCGTCGGCGACCTGCTGCCGCTGACGGCCGCCGTGGTCCGCGGCTCCTCCCGCGCCCTCGTGGTCGCCGACCTGCCGTTCGGCTCCTACCAGGGCTCACCCGAGCAGGCGCTCGGCACGGCGGCGCGGTTCATGAAGGAGGCGGGCGCGCACGCGGTCAAGCTGGAGGGCGGGCGCCGCGTCCTGCCGCAGGTCGAGCTGCTGGTCTCGGCGGGCGTGCCGGTCATGGCGCACCTCGGCCTGACCCCGCAGTCGGTCAACGTCCTGGGCGGCTACCGCGTCCAGGGGCGCGGCGAGGCGGGCGACGAGCTGATGGCCGACGCCAAGGACCTCGAACGGGCCGGCGCCTTCGCGCTGGTGCTGGAGTGCGTGCCGGCCGACCTGGCCGAGCGGGTGACGGCCTCGCTGTCCATCCCGACCATCGGCATCGGGGCCGGGGCGGCCACGGACGCGCAGGTGCTGGTGTGGCAGGACCTCATGGGGCTGAACGAGCACCCGGCGAGGTTCGTCAAGCGGTACGCGGACCTGGGCGCGGAGATGGACCGCGCCGCCCGCGCCTTCGCCGCCGACGTGGTGTCGGGGGCCTTCCCGGAGGCCGCGCACACGTACGGCTGAGCGAGCCGGGGCGGCACAGGACCGCCCGCGCCCTACGGCTCACGCACGCCGCGAGGCCCCCGCACGCTATGGACACATCCCGACAAATGGTGAAAAATTTATTTACGCCATATTGTCGGGCCAAGTGGGATGCCTCATGTCGTTCGTGGGACGAGAGCGCGAACTCCGGCTACTGGCAGACGCCCTGAGCCGCCCCCCTCTCGTCCTGCTGGTCCAAGGCGAGGCGGGCGTCGGCAAGACCCGCCTGCTGCACGAGCTGACCGGTCGCCCGATGCTCGTCGGGAGCTGTCACCCCATGCGGTTCCCGTACGGGCCGGTCGTGGAGGCGCTGCGCGACGCCCGGCCGCTGGGCGGGCTCAACCCGATCACCGGGGCGCTGCGCCCGCTGCTGCCGGAGTGCGCCGAGCTGCTGCCGCCCGCCCCGCCGCCCCCGCAGGACGCGATGGTGGAGCGGCACCGGCTGTTCCGGGCGGTGCTGTCGCTGCTGGGCTCGCTCGGGCCGGTGACGCTGGTCGTCGAGGACGTGCACTGGGTCGATCCCGGCACGAGGGAGCTGCTGGGGTTCCTGGCGCGCTGCCTGCCCGACGGGGTCAGCCTGGTGGTCACGTACCGGGCGGAGGATCTGCGCCACCCCGTGACCGAGCTGCTCGCGCACCTGCCGCCGCGCATCGACCACGCCGAGATCGAACTGGCCCCGCTCGACCCCGAGGAGACCGCGCTGCTGGCCAAGCAACTGCTCCCGGCCCCGGCCGACCTCTGGCCGCTCACCGGCGGCGTGCCGCGCGCCGTCGAGGAGCTGGCCCGCATGCTGGCCGAGGGCCAGGAGCCGGGCACGCCGGCCGCGCTGCGCGACGCCGTGCTGGGCAAGCTGTCGGCGCTGCCGCGCGCGGCGCGTCACATCGTCCAGGCGGCGTCGCTGGTCGAGCAGCCGGTGTGCGAGGAGACGCTGACGGGCGTCGCGGGCGTGCCGCCGGAGCAGGGCGAGCGCGGCCTCAACGAGGCGGTGCGCTGCGGCCTGCTGCGCGAGTGGACCCCCGGCCGGTACGGACTGCGCCAGCCCCTGGTCAGGCAGGCGGTCACGGAGACGATCAGCCCCACCGCGACCCGCAGGCTGCGCCGCAGGATCGACGGCCCGTCCGAGCCGCAGGGCACGCTCTCCCCGCGCGAGGACGAGGTGGCCAGGCTGGCCGCCGGCGGGCTGACCAACAGGGAGATCGCCGAGAGCCTGTTCCTGTCGCCGCGCACGGTCGAGGTGCACATCGCCAACGCGCTGCGCAAGCTGGGCCTCACCTCGCGCAGGCAGCTCAGCATCGGCACCACGTAGCCATACCTCTGCTTGTTACAGCCCCCGCCCGCCGCGGATTTCAGCACGCCCCCGGGCCCGGACTACGTAGTCGCAATACGTGTGCTCCACGTATAGCCCCTAGCGCGCTTCTGCCTCATGTTTTGGGGTGATTCCGCCAACCCCCAGGAAGGGTTCACATGCGGCCAACTACCCTGCTGCTCGCATCCCTGATCAGCGCTCTGGCGCTGTCCGCGGCGCCACCCCCCGCCTCAGCGGCAGCCCCCGAGACCAGCACGTACATCGTGCAGCTCAACCCGGACGTCCGCGCCGGCACCCGCGCGGCGGCCGAGACGCAGGTCGCCTCACTCGGCGGCAAGCTGATCGGCGTGTACGAGCACGCCTTCAAGGGCTACACCGCCCAGCTGACCGCCGAGGCGGCCGAGAAGCTCAGGCAGACCCCGAACGTGCTCACCGTCGAGCAGGACGCGGTCGTCACGACGTTCGCGCAGACCGTCCCCACCGGCGTCCGGCGCATCTTCGCCCCGTCCAACCCGAACCTCGACATCGACGGCGTCGACGACGTCCGCATCGACGCCGACGTGGCCGTGGTGGACACCGGCTCCGACAACACCCACCCCGACCTGAACGTGGTCGCCCGCACCAACTGCGTGACCGGCGTCTGCGTGAACAACACGGGCACCGACGACAACGGCCACGGCTCCCACGTGGCGGGCACCATCGGCGCCCTCGACAACACGATCGGCCCGGTGGGCGTGGCCCCCGGCGCCCGCATCCACTCGGTGAAGGTGCTCAACGCGGCCGGCTCCGGCACCCTGGCGGGCATCGCCGCCGGGATCAACTGGGTCGTGCAGCGCGCCTCCACCATCGAGGTCATCAACATGAGCCTCGGCTGCTCCGGCTGCTCCAGCAGCGCGATCAGCACCGCGATCACGAACGCCACCAACGCCGGCATCGTGGTCGTCGTGGCGGCGGGCAACAGCCACGCCAACACCTCGGGCTTCTTCCCGGCCAACCACGCCGACGTGGTCACCGTCTCGGCCCTGACCGACATCGACGGGCTGCCCGGCGGCGCCGGCGGCAGCAGGCTGTCGTGCCGCAGCGAGACCGACCAGGACGACACCTCGGCGTTCTACTCCAACTACGGCGCCACGGTCGAGATCACCGCTCCCGGCACCTGCATCTACTCGACCTACATGGCCGGCGGCTACGCCACGATCAGCGGCACGTCGATGGCCAGCCCGCACGTCGCGGGCGCGGCGGCCATCCTCACGGCGGGCTCGCGCAAGCCGACGAACCGGGCGGGCGCGCTCGCCGTACGCACGAAGCTGGTCTCCACCGGCAACTCGAACTGGACCGACGACTCGGGTGACGGCGTCAAGGAGCCGCTGCTCGACGTGCACGACGCTACGCAGTACTGAGCACTTCCTCGCTCGGTAGCTCTTCCTCGCGCAGTGGTTCTCCTCGCTCGGTGACGCCTCCTCGGGTGGGCGCCGCCGGGTGAGGCCCAGGCGCCCGGCCACGCTCCCCGGGCGCCTGCTGCCGTCCGGGCTGTGCCTGTGCGAGCGTGTCCGCGCGAGCGCGTCCAGGCGAGCGCGTCTAC
Organism: Nonomuraea rhizosphaerae; assembly: GCF_019396405.1. Taxonomy (GTDB): domain Bacteria; phylum Actinomycetota; class Actinomycetes; order Streptosporangiales; family Streptosporangiaceae; genus Nonomuraea; species Nonomuraea rhizosphaerae. The sequence continues at coordinate 3,565 of NZ_JAHKRL010000482.1, forward strand.
GCGAGCGTGGCTGGGTCGGTGTTGGAGCCGCACACCACCACGGCGACCCGCTCGCCGTCGGCGGGCGTGTACGCCCCCGACAGCAGGGCGGCGTACGCGGCCGCCCCCGCGGGCTCGGCGGCCAGCCGGTGCTCCTGCCACAGCGTGCGCCGGGCGGCCATGATCGCGTCGTCGGTCACCAGGACGCTGCGGACGCCGGCGCGGGAGAGGATCTCGTACGGCACGCCGCCGATCCGGCTGGCGCCCAGCGCGTCGGCCCCCACGCCGCTCACCGGTGCCGGGACCGGGCGGCCGGCCGCCAGCGCGGCGTGCAGGGGCGGGGACAGCTCC
>NZ_JAHKRL010000483.1 GCF_019396405.1 Nonomuraea rhizosphaerae
CCCGCCGAGGGTTGCGCCTGACCCCAGTGAGCGCGGCGGCCGGCTTCCCGGCCGCCGCGGTTCTTTCCTGATGGAGCACAATTGGACGATCTGATCAAATACGCGCCTGACCTGGCGATGGGCTTCCTCAACAACGTGAAGCTCTCCCTGGTCATCGCGGTCTTCGCATTGATCGTCGGGACGATTCTGGCGGCCATGCGAGTCTCGCCCACGCCGGTGCTGCGCGCGGCGGGCGCGGCCTACGTCAACGTGGTGCGCAACACCCCCCTGACGCTGGTGCTGGCCTTCTGCTACCTCGGGCTGAGCGACACGCTCGGCCTGATCTTCTCCACCGAGGACCCGCTCGCCAACTCGTTCTGGCTGGCGGTGCTCGGCATGTCGGCCTACACGGCGGCGTTCGTTTGCGAGGCGCTGCGCTCCGGCATGAACACCGTGCCGATGGGCCAGGCGGAGGCGGCCAGGGCGATCGGGCTGACGTTCCTCCAGTCGCTGCGGCTGATCATCCTGCCCCAGGCGTTCCGCGCGGTCATCGCCCCTCTGGGCAGCGTGCTGATCGCCATGATCAAGAACACCACGGTCGTCGCGGCGGCCGGTTACACGGTGGACGTGTCCAACATCATGAAGACGACGTTCGACGACACCGGCGTGTCGATCCCGATCTTCCTCGGGATCGTCGCGGCCTTCCTGGTGCTGATCCTGCCCATCGGCTACTACACCGGGTGGCTGGCCCGGCGGCTGGCGGTGGCCCGATGAGCCACGCGTCCGTCCTGTTCGACGCGCCGGGCAGGCGCGGGCGACTGCGCAACCATCTGCTCACCGGCGTCGCCACCCTGGTGCTGCTGGCGATCGCCGCCTGGGCGATCATGAAGCTGAACGAGAAGGACCAGTTCGCCGCCGAGCGCTGGACGCCGTTCTTCGACCCGCTCACCTGGAGCGAGTCGATCGTGCCCGGCCTGCTGGGCACGTTGCAGGCGGCGGTGCTGGGCGCGGTCTTCGCGGTGCTGTTCGGCGCGGTCTTCGGCATCGCCAGGCTCTCCGACCACAAGTGGATCAGACGGCCGGCCGCCGTGATCGTGGAGCTGTTCCGCGCGATCCCGCTGCTGCTGCTGATCTTCTTCATCTGGTACCTGTCGCCGACGATGTTCGGCGGCGGCGACTACGCGCTGTTCGCGATCGCGCTGGGCCTGACCCTGTACAACGGCTCGGTGCTGGCCGAGATCGTCAGGGCGGGCATCCTGGCCATCCCGCGCGGGCAGTCGGAGGCGGCGTACGCGATCGGCCTGCGCAAGAGCGAGGTCATGCGGATGATCCTGCTGCCGCAGGCGCTGACCGCGATGATGCCGGCGGTCGTCAGCCAGCTCGTGGTGCTGCTGAAGGACACCGCCCTCGGTTACTTCATCGTCTACACCGACCTGCTCAACGCCGGGTTCAAGATCCTGCCCGCCGTGTACCCGGGGACGAAGCTGACCTCGGCCATCGTCATCGGCGTGATCTACATCGCGATGGCCATGGCGCTGAGCTGGTTCGCCACCTGGCTGGAGAAGCGCAGCCGCCGCAGCCGCAAGATCGCGACCGGCCCGATCGAGCCGCCCGGCGCGGTGGCGGGTGTGCCCGCTCCCGCGGGCGGAGCCGGAGGGGCCTGACGGCGTCGTTCTCGTGATGTGAGCCGGTCACCGCGCAGTGGGCCGGTGGCCGGAGTGGGGTGGTCGCCGTACGTGGGTGATCGAGTCGGGGTGGTCATCGATGTCAGGTGACCACCCCGCACTCTTCGTGATCTTCCGGCAGGATGCGTCTATGCCCTTCTGGCGCTCCCCCATCTCGACCGCCGACGTAGCCCGCTCGGGCCGGCGCGTCGGCTGGCCCACCGCGCTCGACGGCCAGGTGTGGTGGACGGAGGGCCGTCCCGACGAGGGCGGGCGCACCACGATCATGCACCGCGCCGCCGACGGCGCCCTGCGCGAGCTGCTGCCGGCCCCGTGGAGCGCCCGCACCCGCGTGCACGAGTACGGCGGGCGCCCCTACGCGGTGACGCCCGAGCACCAGGTGGTCTTCTCCTCCCTCGCCGACCAGCGGCTCTACCTGCTGGGCGAGGAGCCCGTCCCGCTGACCCCCGAGGGCGACCGCTACGCCGACCCGCTGGTGCGCGACGGCCGGGTGTGGTGCGTACGCGAGCGGCACGCCGACGGCGGCAAGGTGAGCCGGGCGATCGTCTCCATCCCCCCCGACGGCGGTGAGCCGCGCGAGTGGGTCACCGGTGGCGACTTCTACGCGGCTCCCGCGGTCTCCCCCGACGGGCGGCAGCTCGCGTACGTCACCTGGAACCATCCGCGCATGCCGTGGGAGGGCGCCGAGCTGCGCGTCACCCGCCTGGCCGACGGTCTTACGCGGACCGTCATGGGTGGCCCGGCGGAGTCCGTCCTGGCCCCGGTCTGGAAGGACGACGAGCGCCTCTACGTGATCTCCGACGCCTCCGGCTGGTGGAACCTCTACGAGGCCGGCCTGGACGGCGCTCCGCCGAGGCCGCTGCATCCTCTCGACGAGGAGTTCGCCTGGCCGCCGTGGACGCTGGGCGGCCTGCCGTACGCGGTGCTCGCGGACGGGCGGCTGGCGGTCCTGCACGGGCGCGGCGACCTGAGGCTCGGCCTCCTCGACCCCGCGAAGGGCACGCTGGAGGACCTGGAGCTGCCGTGGGACGGCTGGCAGCCGGCGCTGGCCGCCGAGGGCACGTCCGTCGTCGGGGTCGGCCACGGACCGGCCGTGCCCGCGACGGTGGCCCGGATCGACCTGGCCACGGGCGCGGCCGAGGAGCTGAGGCGCGACATCGACGACCTGCCGGACCTGGCCTGCCTGCCGGTCCCCCGGCCGGTCGAGATGGGTCACGTGCACGGCTTCCTCTACCCGCCGACGAATCCGGCCGCCGACGACTCCGAGGACGCGCCCCCGTACGTGATCTTCGTGCACGGGGGGCCGACGGCCCATTCGGGCTCGGCGCTCGACCTGGAGAAGGCGTACCTCACCTCGCGCGGCATCGGCGTGCTCGACGTCAACTTCGGCGGGTCCAGCGGCTACGGCCGGGCCTACCGCGAGCTGCTGAAGGGCCGGTGGGGCATCGTTGACGTCGAGGACACGATCGCCGCGGCCCAGTGGCTGGCCGCCGAGGGCCTGGCCGATCCGCGGCGCATCGCGGTGCGCGGCGGCAGCGCGGGCGGCTGGACCGTGATGGCGGCGTGCTGCCGTTCCGACGTGTTCGCGGGCGGCGTGTCCTACTACGGGGTCAGCGCGCTCGCCCCGCTGAACGCCCACACCCACGACTTCGAGTCCCGCTACGTGGAGTGGCTGGTCGGGCCCGAGGACCCGGCGCTCTACGCCACGCGCGAGCCGCTCGCGCTGGTGGACGGGGTGTCCTGCCCCATGCTGCTACTCCAAGGGCTCGACGATCCGGTGGTGCCGCCGGAGCAGTCCGCCGCGTTCGCGGACGCGCTGGCCGAGCGCGGCATCCCGTGCACCTACCTGGCCTTCGAGGGCGAGTCGCACGGCTTCCGCCGCACCGAGACGCGGGCCGCCTCCCTGGCCGCTGAGCTGGCCTTCTACCAGCAAATCTTCGGCTGAGTCACGGTCTCTCACGGATCTCGCACACAACCCGTATCACTCGGGGGTCGCTACTCAACATCGGTTGAGTAACCGTCCTCGACACCAGGCCCTCCCCGGTGGGTTGCTCGAATGTGGGGCGCGCTTCGCGGCCACGACGCGCGCCCCACGGCCAGCCATACATCCCATCTCGGCAGAGGGAGGGCCAGATGGCCAGCTTGCGCCATCTCAGCATCACCGTGGCGGTCGCGGCAAGTCTGCTTGCCGGCGCATGCGCCACACAGACCGGGACGAACACCTCACCGTCCCCGTCCCAGAACGCGGGTGCCCCGGTCTCCGGCGGCACACTCAGGCTGGTGGGCGGCGGCGACGTCGACCACCTCGACCCCACCAGCGCCTACTACACGGTCACCAGCGGCATCATGCGCGGCTACGCCCGCCAGCTCTTCGGGCTGAACGGCGTCTCCAAGGAGGCCGACACCACCAAGGGCTTCGCGGTGGTGCCCGACGTGGCCACCGAGGTGCCGACCGCCGCCAACGGCGGCATCAGCGCCGACGGCCTCACCTACACCGTCAAGCTGCGTGACGGCGTCCAATGGGACACCCAGCCGCCGCGGCAGGTGACCGCGGGCGACTTCGTGCGCGGCTTCAAGCGCATCTGCAACCCCGTCGCGGGCGCGGGCGCGCCGGGCTACTACACCAGCACGATCAAGGGCATGGCGGCCTACTGCGCCGACTACGCCAAGGCGTTCGAGAAGGCCAAGCCCACGGCGGCGGCCCTGGCGGCCTTCCAGAACTCCCACGAGATCGCCGGGGTCAAGGCCCAGGACGACAGGACGATCGTGTTCACGCTGGTCCAGCCGGCGGGCGACTTCCTCAACATCCTGTCGCTGAACTTCTCCTCGGCCGCGCCCGCCGAGTACGACCAGTACGTGCCGGACGACGCCACGTTCCGCCAGCACGTCATCTCCGACGGCCCCTACCGGATCACCCAGTACGTGGCCACCAAGTCGATCCGGCTGGAGAAGAACCCCGCCTGGAACCAGGCCGCCGACCCGATCAGGCACCAGTACGTCAACGCTGTGGACGTCAAGATGGGCGTCACCGAGCCCGACGCGGTGCAGCAGCAGATCGAGGCGGGCAGCGCGGACCTGGCGTGGGACCTGCCGGTGCCGACCGCCCAGATCCCGCGGCTGAAGAGCGGCGACCCCGACTTCAAGATCTTCCCGGGCGCCGTGACGAACCCGTACATCGTCTTCAACCTGCAGAGCAAGAACGCCGGCGGCGCCATGGGCAAGCTCAAGGTGCGCCAGGCCATCGAGTACGCGGTCAACAAGGTCGCCATCGCCAAGATCTACGGCGGCGCCGACGTCGCGACCGCGCTGCACACGGCCATCCCGCCGGGCAACATCGGCTACCAGGAGTACAACCCGTACCCCACCTCCGGTGACCAGGGCGATCCGGCCAAGTGCAGGCAACTGCTGGCCGAGGCGGGCTACCCGGACGGGCTGACGCTCGTCGGCGCGTTCCGCAACGCGGGCAACCACCCCGCCAACTTCCAGTCGTACTCGGCCGACCTGCAGAAATGCGGGATCACCGTCAAGGGCCTGCCGGTGCGGCAGGGCGACTACTACGGCGCGTTCCTGCAGAACCCGTCGATCGCCAAGGCCAGCAAGTGGGACATCTCAGCCCCCGGCTGGGTGCCCGACTGGTACGGCAACAACGGGCGCGCGGTGTCGCAGCCGCTGTTCCAGACGAACTGCAACCCCGGCACCAGCAACTACGGCTGCTACAGCAACCCCAAGGTGGACGACCTGATCAAGCAGGCGCTGGCCGAGCCCGACCAGGCCAAGGCCGCCGCGCTGTGGCACCGGGTGGACCAGACGGTGATGGGCGACGCGGTGATCGTGCCGCTGAACAACCAGAACACGCCCATCTACAAGAGCAAGCGGGTGCAGAACGCGCTCTACCTGCCCGCGTTCCAGCTCTACGACATCACCAACCTCTGGCTGAACCCGAACTCACCATGACGGTGCGGCGCCCCTCCGGGGGCGCCGCGAGGGGGACAATCATGTCGTTGCTCGAGGTGACCGACCTCCAGGTGCGATTCCCCACCTCGGACGGCCTGGTCCAAGCGGTGCGCGGGCTGTCGTTCACGGTCGAGCGCGGCCGGACGCTGGCGATCGTCGGCGAGTCCGGAAGCGGCAAGACCGTGAGCACCCAGGCCGTGCTCGGCCTCTCACCGGGGGCCGACATATCCGGCACCGCCCTGTTCGAGGGCGTGGACCTGCTCAAACTCGATCACGAACAGCTGCGCCGCATCCGCGGGGCGCAGATCAGCGTCATCTTCCAGGACCCGCTGACCAGCCTGCACCCGCTGTACAAGGTGGGCTGGCAGATCGAGGAGCTGATCCGCGTCCACCGGCCTGACACGAGCCGGGCCGAGGCCCGCAGACGCGCGGTCGAGCTGCTCGGCCTGGTCGGCATCCCGCGACCGGACCGGCGCGTGGACGACTACCCGCACCAGTTCTCCGGCGGCATGCGGCAGCGGGCGATGATCGCCATGTCGCTGGCGCTGAACCCGAAGCTGATCGTCGCCGACGAGCCCACCACCGCGCTCGACGCCACCGTCCAGGCGCAGATCCTGGAGCTGATCGGGCGGGTGCAGGCGGAGTTCGACATCGCGCTGATCCTGATCACCCACGACCTGGGCGTGGTGGCCGGGATCGCCGACGAGGTGCTGGTCATGTACGCGGGCCTGGTGGTGGAGCGGGCCGGCCGCCGCACGCTCTACTACCGGCCGCACCATCCGTACACCAAGGGGCTGCTGGAGTCGATCCCCGGCAGCTCGGGGGCCCGGAACGGGCGGCTGCGCCCCATCTCCGGCTCCCCGCCGTCGCTGATCGCGATCCCGCCGGGGTGCGCCTTCCATCCGCGCTGCCCGTACGCCATGCCGGTCTGCGCGGCCGAACGACCGCCGCTGTCCAGGGTGACCGGCACCGCGTCCGGCGGGACGGCCGGCGACGGTGACCACGCGTCCGCCTGCTGGCTGCCGCACGAGGCGGTCGGGCTCGGCCCGGACGCCGAGGCGCTGCGGCTGCGGGCGAAGGAGGCCTGATGCTGCTCGAGGTCGACCACGTCGTCAAACACTTCCCGATCACCACCGGCATGCTCGTCAAGCAGACCGTCGGCCACGTGCGCGCGGTCGACGGGGTCAGCTTCGAGCTGTCGCCCGGCGAGACGCTCGGCCTGGTCGGCGAGACCGGCTGCGGCAAGTCCACGCTCGCCCGGTGCGTCGCCGGGCTGCACCCGATCACCTCGGGCAAGGTCCGCTTCGACGGCGACGACATCACCAACCTGCCCCGCCCCCGGATGCGAGCCTACCGGCGCGACATCCAGGTCATCTTCCAGGACCCGTACGGCTCGCTGAACCCGCGCCGGCGGGTCGGCTCGATCATCGCCGACCCGCTCGTCGTGCACCACGTCAGCAGCGGTCCCGCGCTGCGCCGCACCGTCCAGGAGCTGATGGAACGCGTGGGGCTCAACCCCGAGCACTACAACCGCTTCCCCGCCGAGTTCTCCGGCGGGCAGCGGCAGCGGATCGGGGTGGCGCGGGCGCTCGCGCTCCGGCCGCGACTGATCATCTGCGACGAGCCGGTGTCGGCGCTGGACGTGTCCATCCAGGCGCAGATACTCAACCTGCTGAAGGACCTCCAGGACGAGTTCGGGCTGACGTACCTGTTCATCGCGCACGACCTGTCGGTGGTGCGGCACATCAGCGACCGGATCGCGGTCATGTACCTGGGGAAGATCGTCGAACTCGCGGGGGCCGACGAACTTCACCGGCATCCCCGGCATCCGTACACGAACGCGCTGCTGTCGGCCACGGCCGTGGCCGACCCGGACGAGGCGGCGCGACGGCGGCGGATCATCCTCGTGGGCGACGTGCCCTCGCCGATCGACCCGCCGCCAGGGTGCCGGTTCCACCCGCGCTGCCCGAAGGCGGGCGACCGCTGCACGGTCGAGGAGCCGCTGCTGAACCCCGGCGACCACCAGGTCGCCTGCCACTTCCCGGTCTCGGCCGGCGAGGACCTGACCGCTCCCCGGTCGAGGGGGTGGACGCCGTGACCCTCACCGAGATCAGGCCGGACGCCGTCACCGACCGGACCATCTCCGGCCGCAGTCCCTGGCAACTGGCCTGGGCCAGGATCAGGACCGACAAGGTCGCGCTCGTCTCCGGGCTCGTCGTCGTCCTGCTCTGCGCGCTGGCGCTGGCCGCCCCGCTCATCGCCGCCTGGAACGGCCACGGCCCCGACGACCAGTTCCGCGACACCGGCATCACGGCGCAGGGGCTCCCGGTGGCGCCGAACGGCACGTTCTGGTTCGGCACCGACCGGCTCGGCCGCGACCTGTTCATCAGAGTCCTGTACGGGGCGCGCGTGTCACTGCTGGTCGGCGTGGTGGCCACCGGCCTGGCGGCGCTGGTCGGCGTCATCGTCGGACTGCTGGCCGGGTACTACGGGGGCGTCATCGACACCGTCCTGTCCCGGCTGATGGACGTCGTGCTGTCGTTCCCGTACCTGATCTTCGCCATCGCGGTCGTGTCGATCGCCGGGCCGTCGCTGACCGCGACGATCGGGGTGATCGCCTTCTACTCGTGGGCGGCCATCGCGCGGGTCGTCCGCGGCCAGACACTGTCACTGAAGGAACGCGAGTACGTCGAGGCCGCCCGCTCCATCGGCTGCGGCGACCTGCGGATCATGTTCGTCGACATCCTGCCGAACCTGCTGGCCCCGGTCATCGTGCTCACCACGTTGCTGGTGCCGGCGGCCATCGTGTTCGAGTCGACGCTGTCGTACCTGGGGCTGGGCATCGTGCCGCCCACCCCGTCGTGGGGCAACCTGCTCAGCGAGGCGCAGGGGTTCTATCGGGTCGCGTACTGGTACCTGGGCTTCCCGGCCGCGACCCTGCTGATCACCACTCTCGCGTTCAACCTGGTCGGCGACGGCATCAGGGACGCCATCGACCCGCGCATGGAACGACTGTTCAGCCTGCGCCGCCGTCGCCGGCGCCGCTCCGGGGGCCACCACTCCAGGGCCCGCCACTCCGAGGCTCGCCGCTCCGAGGCCCGCCACTCCGAGCGCTCGAAGGAGGCGTGATGCTGCTGCGCAGGTTCCTCGTCCGTCGCGCGCTGCTCGGCGTGCTCGTGCTGTGGCTCGTCACGCTGGGGACGTTCCTGCTGTTCTTCGTCGCCCCCAGCGACGCCGCCAGGACACTGGCCGGCCGCCAGGCCACCCCCGAGCAGGTCGAGCTCATCCGCCACAACCTCGGCCTGGACCGGCCCATCCTGGTCCAGTACCTGGACTACCTCGGCCGGCTCGTCCACGGCGACCTCGGCCAGTCGTACTTCTCCGGCGAGTCCGTCGGCAAGCTCCTGGCCCAGGACTTCCCGCCCACGGCCTCACTGGTGCTCGGCGGCGCCGTGATCTGGGTCGTGATCGGCGTGGGCGCCGGGGTCGTCAGCGCCACCCGGGCGCGCTCCCTGCTGGACCGGTTCGTGACGCTGCTGGCGCTGGCGGCCGTCTCCATGCCGACCTTCGTGGTCGGGCTGTTGCTGCTGTACTTCCTGTTCTTCCAGCTCACCATGGCCGGGGCGCCGGTGCTGCCGCCCGACTCGTACGTGCCGTTCACCACCAGCCCCGGCGAATGGGCGCGCCACCTGGTGCTGCCCTGGGTCACGATCGCCATGGTCCAGGCGGCCTCGTACGTGCGGCTCACCCGCGGGTCCATGCTCGACGTGCTCGGCGAGGACTACATCCGCACGGCCCGCGCCAAAGGCGTCCCCGAGGGGCGGATCATCTACCGGCACGGCCTGCGGGCGGCGCTCACACCGGTGGTGACGCAACTCGGGGTCGACGTCGGAACGCTGATCGGCGGGGTGGTGGTGACGGAGTCGGTGTTCGGGCTCGGCGGGATCGGGCAGGCGGTGGTGCAGGCGTTCGTCAGCGGCGACCTGCCGGTCATCATGGGGGTCGTCGTGCTCGCGACCACGGCCGTGGTGGTGGCGAACCTGCTGGTGGACATCGCCTACGGCCTCCTGGACCCCCGCATCCGCCTGGCCTGAATGTTCCCGCCCCGGCCCGAACTCGGCGGCCCGGGACGGAGGCTCATGAGCGCGGTGCGGCCGGGACGGAACCTCCCTCCCGCCCCGGCCACACCGCCAAGCCTCAGACCGCCAGAGGCCGCGCATACCTCGGAACAGACCAGCAGAAGCTGCTCCGCTCAGCGGGCGAACTCGGTGGCCCTCGACTCCCGCACAACGGTGATCCGGATCTGCCCCGGATACGTCAGCTCCTCCTCGACCTGCTTGGCCACGTCCCGGGCGATCACCTGCGCCTGGATGTCGTCGATCGCGTCAGGCTTCACCATCACCCGGATCTCCCGCCCGGCCTGCATGGCGAACACCTTCTCCACCCCGTCGTACGACTGCGCGATCTCCTCCAGCCGCTCCAGCCGCTTGACGTACGCCTCCAGCGACTCGCGCCGCGCGCCCGGCCGGCTGCCGCTGATCGCGTCGGCCGCCTGCGTGAGAACCGCCTCGACCGTGCGTACCTCGACCTCGTTGTGGTGCGCCTCGATGGCGTGCACCACGTCCTCCTGCTCGCCGTAGCGGCGGGCGATCTCCGCGCCGATCAGCGCGTGGCTGCCCTCGACCTCGTGCGTCAGTGCCTTGCCGATGTCGTGCAGCAGGGCGCACCGCTTCATCAGCGGCTGGTTCATCTTCAGCTCGGCGGCCATGATCCCGGCGATGTGCGCGGACTCGATGAGGTGCTTCAGCACGTTCTGCCCGTACGAGGTCCGGTACCTGAGCTGACCGAGCAGCAGCGTCAGCTCCGGATGCATGTCGGTGATGCCCAGCTCGACCAGCGCGTCCTCACCCGCGCGGGCGCACAGGTCCTGCACCTCGGCGCGGCTGCGGTCGTGCGCCTCCTCGATGCGCTGCGGATGGATCCGCCCGTCGAGCACGAGCTTCTCCAGCGTCAGCCGGGCCGTCTCCCTCCGTACCGGGTCGAAGCACGACAACAACACCGCTTCCGGCGTGTCATCGATGATCAAATTGACACCCGTCGTCGACTCGAACGCCCGGATGTTACGCCCCTCGCGGCCGATGATCCGGCCCTTCATCTCGTCGCCGGGCAGGTGCAGCACACTGACCACCGACTCGGCCGTCTGCTCCGCCGCCACCCGCTGCACGGCCAGTGTCACGATCTTGGTGGCCCGCTTCTCGCCCTCCTTGCGGGCCTCGCCCTCGATCTCCCTGATGATCAGCGCGGCCTCACGCTTGGCCTGGTTCTCGATCTCGCGTACCAGCTCGCCCTTGGCCTGATCGGCGGTGAGCCCGGCGGCCCGCTCCAGGATGACCCGCCGCTCGTCCTCGACCTGCAGCAGCTCCGCCCGCCGGTCGGCCAGCTCGACCTCGGTCTCGGCCAGCTTGCGGTCGCGCTCGCCCTGCCGTCTGGCCTCCTCGTCCAGCCGCTGCTCGCGCTCGGCCAGGCGTCCTTCCCTGCGTTCGAGGTCGGCCCGCAGCTCCTTGAGCTCGGCCTTGAGTATCCGGCCCTCTTCCTCGACCTCGGCGCGCATCCGCGCCGAACTCTCCGCCGCCGCCTCCGACCTGCGCAGG
>NZ_JAHKRL010000484.1 GCF_019396405.1 Nonomuraea rhizosphaerae
GCCCGCACCTGGTGGACACACCAGGTGCGGGCCGACACTACGGACGATCATTCCTCAGCGCGCGTTCTCAGGTGGAAATGGAACCCTCCACGGTGACCCCGTCCGAGCTGACCTCGACCTTGAACGAGCAGCTGAACGCCGCGGTGACCACGGCCACCTCGTTGATCCGCACGAACACCGGGTCACCCTCGCGCAGAGCGCGGGCGACCGGCGCGAACGTGGACCGGACACGCTCCAGCCTCATCCGGGACAGGCCGGCCTGCTGGGCAGGCTCGAGCGCGAACAACTTGGCCAGCAGCAGCCGCGGCTCACGGTCGAGTTCGGCGGCGACCTGCCAGGCCAGCTCGTCGTCCGCGCGAATCTGGTCGACGGCGCGCTGCGCGTCCTCGGTGGTGATCGGGGTGGAAACGGGGAGCTTCGTGAGTGTGGTGGACATGTGCATCCTTCCCTCGATGTTGTTGTCTCCCCACTTCGGTTATGACCTTGGCTTTGGATGACTCCTTACAGATTTAAATTTCAATGCCGCTGCATCCGGCCGTGGTTCACCCGTCCCGCACCCTTGCTGCATGTAATTTGCAAAAGCATATTGATTGCAGAGATGTCCGGTAGTCGCAAAGCGAGGTGATTCACATCGAGGTGCCCGTTCACCCGCTGACGGGCCTCGGACGTGCACCGTACCCCCGGGTGCTGGCCGCTGCGGCGCTGTCCAACCTCGGGGACGGGATCCGGCTGGTGGCGCTGCCTCTGCTGGCGGCCACGCTGACGCGAGACCCCGCGCTGGTCGGCGGGCTGACGGCCTGCGCGTACCTGCCGTGGGTGCTGTTCGGCCTGCCCATCGGGGCACTGGTCGACAGGGGACGGCCCGAGGTGTTCATGGCGGTGGCGAACGTCGGGCGGGCGGTTCTGCTCGGCCTGCTCACCGTGGCGCTGCTGGCGGACGCCGGCTCGATGGTGGCGCTGTACGTGGTGGCGTTCCTGCTCGGCGTCGGCGAGGCCGCTTACGACAACGCGGCGCAGTCCCTCGTCCCGAAGATCGTGCCGGACGGACGACTGGAGGCGGCCAACAGCGGCCTGGTGACAGCCGAGCGGGTCGGACAGGATCTGGTCGGTCCGGCGGTGGGCGGGATGCTGTTCGCCGCCGCGATGACCGTGCCCTTCGGGCTCAACGCGGTGACGCTCGCGCTGGCGGCGGCCCTGCTCGCGGGCATCCGGACGGCGCGACCCGCGACGCCGCCGAGGGACGCGGTGATCCGTGATGCGGTGGTCCGTAACGCCGTGGTTCGTGACGCGCTGGAGGGGATGCGCTGGTTGGTCCGGCCGCATCTGGTGCGGACCGTGGTGCTGCTCGGGTGCGTGCTGAACTTCATGACGCTCGCCTGGGAGTCGACACTGGTACTGCTGGCCGTCGGGCCGATGCGGCTGTCGGACGGAGGATTCGGCGTCATGCTCGCGGCGGGGGCGGTCGGCGGGGTGGCGGGCGCGGTGGTCACACCCGCCCTGGTACGCCGGTTCGATCGCCGCTGGCTCCAGGTGGCGTCGCTGGCCCTGTGCGCCGTCGTGGATCTGCTGCTGGCCGCGTTCCCGACGCCGGTGATGGGGGCGCTGGCCTGGGGTGGCACGGGGGCGGGCTTCGCGGTGTGGAACGTGTTGTCGGTGACACTTCGTCAGCGTGAAGTACCGCCGGAGCTGCTGGGCCGGGTCAACAGCGCCAGCCGTACGCTGTCGATGGCCGCCGCCCCTCTCGGCGCGCTGGCCGGAGGCGCGCTCGCGGCCGGGGCCGGGTTGCGTGCCCCTCTGTGGATCGCGGGCGTCACCTTGGCCGTGCTCGCCGGAGCCTTCGCCCTGAGTGTCCGGTCGGCATGAAAGAAGACCTGTACGAGGCCATGGGCCGCCTCGGGCTGCGCAGGACGGTCTCACGCATGCTGATCCTCGGCATCCTGGCCGAGAAGGACACGCACCTCAGTGTTCTGCGCCTGCATCAGATGGTGACCGCCTCGCACCCGATGGTCAACCTTTCCACCGTGTACCGGAACGTGGCGGCGATGACCGAGCACGGGGTGCTGCACAGCGTCGAGCACACTGGCCAGGCCCTGTTCGGGCTCGCCGCGACACCGCATCACCACCTCATCTGTGAGCGATGCGGCCGGCTCGACGAAGTGCCCGCCGACGAGCTGTCCCAGGCCGCCGCGCTGCTTCTGACGGCACACGGCTTCGAGATCGAGCCCGCCGGCCAGCTGTTGCGCGGCCGTTGCCGCCGTTGTCGGCATGCCGCCAACGGCGCACGCTAGTTGCAGGACTATGTTTGTTGCGAGATATATGCAAGTGAGCATCCCATCGAGGAGACACGACCATGGGTCAGTACACCCTCCCGGACATGCCATACGACTACGCGGCCCTGGAGCCCGCGATCACCGGCGAGATCCTGGAACTGCACCACGCCAAGCACCACGCCGCCTACGTCAAGGGCGCCAACGACACCCTGGACCGGCTGTCCGAGGCGCGCGACAAGGGCGAGTTCGGCGGCCTGGTCGGACTGGAGAAGACCTACGCCTTCAACCTGTCCGGCCACGTCCTGCACACCATCTTCTGGCAGAACCTCTCCCCCGACGGCGGCGACCGCCCCGACGGCGAACTGGGCGATGCCATCATCGAGCACTTCGGCTCCTTCGAAGCCTTCAAGAAACAGCTCACCACCGCCACCGCCACCGTCCAGGGCTCCGGCTGGGGCGTACTGGCCTGGGAACCGCTCGGCCGCCGCCTGGTCGTCGAGCAGGTCTACGACCACCACGGCAACGTCGGCATGAACACCACCCCCCTGCTCGTCTTCGACGCCTGGGAACACGCCTACTACCTGCAGTACCGCAACGTCCGCCCGGACTACGTGGAAAAACTGTGGGGCCTGATCAACTGGAACGACGTCATCGCCCGCTACGACACCGCCCGCGGCGCCTGACCCCATGACAACGGCGCCCGCCGGCCACAGCTTGGTCCGCGAAAGCCGCGCGGGCGCCGTTCCCTTCACCATCCGCCTCATCGAGGCGACCGACGTGCATCACCTCCTGGCCGCGGTGGCCGACCTCGCGGCGGAGGTCTTCACCCGCCCGCCCTGGGCCGAGCCGCGCGAGACCGCTCGCGCTGTCGCCGACCGCCTGGCCGCCGACCTCCTCATGCCGGGCTTCGCCCTGGCAGCGGCCTTACAGGGCGAGCGGTTACACGGGTTCGCCTACGGGATGCGCTGCTCCCGGCTCGCGCTGGCGGCCTCCCGGCCGCCGCGTGGCGACTTCACCCTCAAGGAACTGGCCGTCCTGCCTTCCATGCGCGGCTGCGGGCTGGGAGCACGGTTGCACGACACGATCCTTACCGCCGCCCCTGCCACACCTTGGTGGCTGTCCACCCATCCGCAGGCCGTGGCCGCGCTGGGTCTGTACCGGCACCGCGGCTGGCGCGTCGCCGCCCTGCACAGGACACACGAGCACACCAGATTGATCATGCGCCGGGAGTCCCGATAGCGGTCCGGTTACCGGGGATGCCTCTCACTGAGCGGCAAGGCTCCTGATAAGGGCGCTGTCCGTCCTGTGCCAGATGGGAGAACCCGCCGCAGGGGCATGGCCGCTGCGGCGGGTCATCCGGGGTTCACATCTTGGGCATCAGGACGGTGTCGATGA
>NZ_JAHKRL010000485.1 GCF_019396405.1 Nonomuraea rhizosphaerae
GACGGGGGCGCCCTCGCGGACGAGCCCGGCGGCGGTGAGCTCGGCGGTCAGGTCCATGATGGTGCTGCGGTTGAGGCCCATCCGGCGGCTGAGCGCGGCCCGTGACACGGCCCCGTCCTTGTGGACACGCCGCAGCACCTCGCTCAGGTTGCGCTGCCGCACCTGCTCCTGCGTCCGCGCGCCCGCCACCGATCCTGTCACCCCCGCCAGCCTAGGCCAGGTGTGCGGGACCTTCCGAACCCCTCCGCCGGGGCCGTCAGAAGCCTTTGGCGACCTCGCGGGCGTGCGCCTCCGCCTGGCGGCGGGCCTCGTCCCGGTCGCCGGTGAGGGTGGGGTGGAAGCGGATCTCGCTGATGTCCGTCAGCCCGGTCCAGCGCAGCCAGTCGCCGAAGTAGGTGGACTGGAAGTCGTTGCCGAACGCCGGGCCGAGCCCGGGCCCCCACACCGCGCTGGTGTAGACGACGGCGACCCGCGTGCCGTTGCCCGCCAGCAGCGGCCGGTACCCCGTCTCCGGGTCGACGCCGAAGATCCAGCCCGGCTGGCTGACCACGTCGATGAGCTGCTTGAGCACGTACGGCACGGACCCGTTCCACATCGGCACGCTGAACAGCAGCCGGTCGGCGGAGACGAACCGCTCGAACGTGCGCCGGGCGGCCGCCCACGCCTCCGCCTCCGCGCCCTGGGGCTCGCCGCCGCCGAAGACGGTCATCTTGGCCTTCGCGCCGATGGCGAAGCCGGGCAGGGAACCGTCCCAGAGGTCCCAATGATCGATCCCGGCGTCGGCGTGGGAGTCCTGGTAGGTCTCGGTGAACGCGCCGGCGATGCGCAACGACTCCGACGCCTGCTCACGCGGCGAGGCGGAGATGTGCAGCAGTTTTGACATGGCCTTCTCCTCTATTAGCGGACCGCAGTCCGTTTACAGCCGCCAATATGCGGACCACGGTCCGCTTTCGTCAACGGGTTGTGGTGTCGCATTCGGAGAAGGGCATGGAACCGCCTCAGGACCGAGCGCGATGCATGGGAGCACGCCGCCCGAGCGAGGCGATCCCGGCCGGAGCGGTCAACCCCGCAGGGGTCGCCGGACATCCGGCCGATGACCTGCCGACGTGCTCTCGGAACGCGTCCTAGGCGAGCCAGATGAGGCCGGCGAAGCGGCCGCCCGGCTGCTCGCGGCGGTGGGAGTACAGCTCCTGCGACTCGATCGTGCACCGGTCGTCGTGCCGGACGTCGGCGACCCCCGCCGTGCGCAGCTGCGCCTCGATCCCCGCCCGCAGGTCGAGCGACGCCGTGCCCCAGGAGGTGTCCGACCACGTCTGCGGCACCCGGGAGGCGACCTGTTCGCGCAGGTCGGCGGGCACCTCGTAGCAGCGGCCGCACGCGCCGGGCCCGATCAGCGCCACCATCCGCTCAGGGGAGGCGCCCTTGGCCGTCATGGCCGCCACCAGCGCGGCGGCGATGCCCAGCTCCGTGCCCGGCCGTCCGGAGTGCGCGGCGCCGACCATCCGCGCGACCGGGTCGCCGACCAGCACCGCCGGGCAGTCGGCGCCCAGCGAGGCCAGCGCCAGCCGCGGCTCCGTGGTGAACACCCCGTCGAGCGGCGGCGCGTCGTCCGCGAACGGCTCGCTGACGTAGGCGACGTCGGCGCCGTGGACCTGCCGCATGAACACGATTCCCCGCACGCCCAGCTCGGCGGCGACGCCCGTCCTGTTGGCCCGCACCGCTTCGGGCGCGTCCCCGACGAGGCCGCCCAGGTTGCGGGAGCCGTACGGCGGGGCGCTCACGCCCCCGTGGCGATCGGTGACGGCGACGTGCACTCCGGGGGCCAGCTCCATGACCCGATCCTAGGCCCGCCCAGGAGACTCGCCGCCCCTGCCGACATACGCTCGATCGACAGGCCACCACGAGATCGACCGGCCATGATCGACCGGCCGTCATCGACAGGCCGACGCGAGATCGACCGATCGTGATCGACAGACCAGCACGAGGGAGGCTGACCCGGTGACGACCCTTGCCGATCTGCACGCTCTGATGGCCCGCCTCGGCCACCCGGTCCTGGCCGGCGCCGTCCCGTCCCCCGCCCGGTTCGCGGACGGCACGCCGTACCGGTTCGAGATCCCCAGCGTGGAGGGGCCGGAGGTGCTGGAGGCCGTCGTCGCCGAGGCGGACCGCCTGGACGTGCCCGTGCGGCGCGTCTCCCAGGGCAGCGGCGTGATGATGCTGTCGGACGCCGAGATCGTCACGATGGCGCGGATGGGCGCCGAGCGCGGCATCGAGGTCAACCTGTTCCTCGGCCCGCGCGCGGCCTGGGACACCGGCGGCCAGGCCAAGGTGACCCAGGCGGTCGGTGCCGCCGCCAGGGGCAACACGATGGTCGCCGCCTGCGTAGCCGACGCGTCGCGGGCCTGTGAGCTGGGCATCCGCAGCCTGCTCGTCGGCGACCTCGGCACGCTGGAGGTGCTGGGCACGCTGCGGGCGGACGGCACGCTGCCGTCCTCGCTGGTGCTGAAGACGTCCGTGCTGCTGCCGCTCACGAACGGCCCCACCGCCGCGATCCTGGAGCGGCTCGGCGCGAGCACGCTGAACGTCGGCACCGACCTGACCGTCCCGCACCTGGCCGAGATCCGCGCCGCCACAGGTCTGCCGATCGACCTGTATCTGGAGGTGCCCGATGACCAGGGCGGGTTCGTCCGGTTCTACGAGGTGGCCGAGATCGTCCGGGCGGTGGCGCCGGTCTACCTCAAGATGGGGCTGCGCAACGCGCCGAACATCTACCCGTCCGGCGGGCATCTCGGCGCCGTGCCCCGGGAGCTGGGCCGCGAGCGGGTACGCCGCGCGGCGCTGGTCCAGCGGCTGCTGGAGGAGCTCGACCCCGAACTCGCCAAGAGCGCGGCAACGGACCGGCGGCCACGGGACCTGGGCGTGCCGGAGGTCTGACGGCCCCGGGGGAACGGCGGCCTGGCTCGTACGAGACAAGCAAGCATATGCTTGGCAGCGTGTCTGACTACCGCAACCTGATCGGCGGCGCCCTCGTCCCCGCCGCCGACGGCAGAACCATGGAGTCCGTCAACCCGGCCACCGGCGAGCCGTGGGCCCGCATCCCCGCGAGCGGCCCGCAGGACGCCGAGGCGGCCGTGGCCGCGGCGCGGGCGGCCTTCCCGCGCTGGTCGGCGATGCCCGCGCTCGGCAGGGCGCACTTCCTGCGCAAGGTGTCGGAGGTGTTCGCCGAGCACGCCGAGGAGCTGGCCAGGCTGGAGACCCGGGACAACGGCCGGATCCTGCGCGACACGCTCAAGAAGGATCTGCCTGGCATGGCGTACCTGTGGCAGCTCGCCGCCGGCCAGTGCCTGGAGGCGGTCAAGGGCGACACCGTCATCCTGGGGCCGGACGCCCTGGGCATGACACGCCGCGAGCCGTACGGCGTGGCGGTCTGCATCATCCCGTGGAACTCCCCGATCTCGACGTTCTCCGCGAAGGCGGCCTTCGCCCTCGCGGCCGGCAACACGGTCATCGTCAAGCCCGCCGAGCAGGCCAGCGCGTCGACGCTGCGGCTGGGCGAGCTGCTCGCGGAGATCTTCCCGCCCGGGGTGCTGAACATCGTCAGCGGGCTGGGCGAGGAGGTCGGGGACGCCCTCGTACGGCACCGCGGGGTCGGCAAGATCAGCCTGACCGGTTCGACGGCGACCGCGCAGATCATCACGCGGGCCTCGGCGGACGCGCTCAAGCCGATGACGTTCGAGCTGGGCGGCAAGTCGCCGAACATCGTCTTCCCGGACGCCGACCTCGACGCGGCCGCCCAGGGCATCACCGTGAACTCGATCTACACCGGCAACGCCGGGCAGGTCTGCGTGGCGGGCTCGCGGATCCTGATCCACCGCTCGATCTGGGACGACGTGCTAGACCGCGTCCGGCGGATCGCGGAGAGCCTGATCCTGGACGACCCGCTCGACCTGACCACCACGATGGGGCCGATCGTGTCGGCCGGCCAGTACGAGCGCGTCACGTCGTACCTCGAACTGGCCGAGAAGGAGGGCGCCGAGCTGGTGTTCGGCGGGCGGGCGGGCGCCGAGGTGGTGCCGGGCCTGCCCGGCGGCTACTGGGTCTCCCCCACCCTCTACACCACGGAGGACAACCGGCTGCGCGTGTGCCAGGAGGAGATCTTCGGGCCGGTGGCGGTGGCGATCCCGTTCGACACGGACGAGGAGGCGCTGGCGATCTCCAACGACTCGGCGTACGGACTGGCCGCCGGTCTGTGGACACGCGACCTCGGGCGGGCGCACCGGTTCGTCCGTGATCTGCAGAGCGGGACGGTGTGGGTGAACACGTTCCGGCAGATGCCTCCCGGGCTGCCGTTCGGGGGCGTGAAGGACAGCGGGTACGGGCACGACTCAGTCCTTGAGTACACCAGGGAAAAGGCGGCCATTATCCAGATTTAGTTAGATAGATTTCCGGTCATGAGCGAGGGGATCAACGACAAACCGGAGCTGTCCGAGGCCGCCGCGCAGTCGCGGGCCTCGGTGCTGCGCAGCCGCGCCGAGTCGTACATAGCACTGTCGAGACACGACGCCGCCATCGCCGATCTCACGGAGTCGATCGCGCTGGTGCCGGACAACGCCCGAGCCTGGCGGCTGCGGGGCGAGAGCCATCGCATCATCGAGCGCTACGAGGCGGCCTTGTCGGACTTCGACGAGGCGTTGCGCCTCGAACCGGACAGCGGGTACGCCCTCGGCTCGCGCGGACAGGCGTACGCCGCGATGGGCCGCCTGGAGGAGGCCATGGCGGACTTCGAGCACGCGCTCACCCTCTCGCCGGAGTCCCTGTGGATCCTGGAGGCGCGCGCGGACGCCCTGGCCGACCTCGACCGGCTGGACGAGGCGCTGGAGGAGCACGCCAAGATCATCGCGATCAACGAGGAGCTGGCCTACTCCTGGCTGGCCCGGGGCGACCTGTACCAGCGGATGCACCTGTACGCCGAGGCCATCGACGACTACGGCCGGGCGCTGGAGGTGGATCCGGAGTACGTGCGCGCCTTCAGCAGGCGCGGGGAGGCGTACCGGATGATCGACCGTTACGACGAGGCGCTGTCGGACCTGAACCGGGCCATCGACCTCGACCCGGACAACGACCGCGCGCTGGGCAGCCGCGGGGCGGTGTTCAGCGAGATCGGCGACAACGAGGCGGCGCTGAAGGACCTCAACCGGGCGCTGGAGCTGGACGAAGGGTACGTCTGGGCCTACCGGGTGCGGGGTGAGGTGCTGCAGGAGATGGAGCGGCACGAGGAGGCGGTGGCCGACTTCACCCGGGCGCTGGACCTGGAGTTCGGCGACTCCTGACGGCGACCGGCCGGCGGACGGCCGTGGACGGCTTTCCGGCGGACGGCCGTGCGCGGCTTTCCCACCGACGGCGGCCGGAGCGGCGAGGGGCCCGGAGTCACCCTCGCCGCCCCGGACGCCCG
>NZ_JAHKRL010000486.1 GCF_019396405.1 Nonomuraea rhizosphaerae
GCACCGGACCGATCACGTCCCCGTGACCGGTCCGGTGCCGCCGGAGATCAGCCGCCGGCGATCAGAGGTCGGCGATCAGAGGCCGGAGTAGGTCGGCAGCGGGCGGATCAGCGGGTCCAGCACCCTGCGCGCCTCCTCGAAGCTGACCACCTCGGCCGGGTCGATCTCGACCACCTCGCCGAGGTCGGCGTGCTCGTAGAGGCGCTCCCCGACGAGCAGCCCGCGCTCGTCGTACGGCCACCGCATGGTGATCCACTGGCGCTTCAGGTGCCAGGTGGCGCTGTCGAGCCCGAGCGCGGAGCCGGGCAGGTAGAAGTTGAACCACGACTCGAACCAGTAGCCGGAGTCGGAGACGGCGTGCGCGGTCTCCGTGCAGGCGAAGACCACGCCCTCCACTTCCTTGTAGAACGCCCTCACCTCCTCCCGCCCGCGCAACGTCCGGCTCGCGCCGTCGAGGTTGAGGTAGTACACCGGGTTCTCCACCGTCATGTCGGGGCGGAGGATCTGCTCGGTACGCCCGGTCAGCTCCAGCAGGTAGTGGCGGCGCACGTTCTCCAGGATGTGGCGGCGCCGGCGGTTCGGGGACGCCTTGATCAGTTGGTCGAGCTCTCTCGGTACGTTGGTGATGTCCAGTTTCGCCATGGACTCATTCGCCTCTCGTCACGACGTGGCCCCCGAACTGAAGGGCGTTCCATCCCGTGCCATCGAGCCGGGCCTGAGACCGCTTCCCGGACCTGAGGCCGTTCCGTGCGCCGGTTGACCTGAAGCGCGGTTGAGATTGCAGGCTTGCCGTCATGGAGCTCTTCGAGATAGGCGTGATCCTGCCCGGCATCGGCGTCCAGCAGAGGGACGGGATCGACCTGCGGCAGGCCGCCCGGCACGCCGAGGCCGCGGGGCTGGACGGCGTGTGGCACGGCGACCACCTGGCCGTCGGCGGGCCGGTCCTGGACGCGCCCATCGCGCTGGCCACCGCCGCCGCGGCCACCGAGCGGATCCGGGTCGGCGCGAGTGTCCTCGTCCCCGCGCTGCGTCCCCTCGTGTGGGTCGCCAAGCAGGTCGCTACCGTGCAGTACCTGTCGGGCAACCGCCTGGTGCTGGGCGTCGGCTCCGGCGGCGGGCCCGGCCAGTGGGCGGCGGCGGGGGTGCCGTACGGAGAGCGCGGACGCCGCACCGACACCGCGCTCGAACTGCTGCCCGGCCTGCTGGCGGGGGAGGAGACCCGGCTGCCGGACGCGCCGGGGGAGCAGGTGGGCTCCCCTACGTCGGTGGGTTCGCCCACGTCGGTGGGGTCACTTGGCCCGGCGGGTTCGCTCGCCCCGGCGGGTTCGCTCGGCCCGGTGGTCTCGCTCGCGCCCGCCGTCCCGATGCCGCCCGTGTGGGTCGGCAACGCCTCGGACGCGGCGATCCGGCGGGCGGCGCGGCTGGGTGACGGCTGGTTCCCGTCCCTGATCTCGCCCGCCGAGGTCGCCGACGGCAGGGAACGGCTCGCGGACCTGGCCGCCGGCCACGGCAGGCCCGCCCCGGTGATCGCCGTCGGCGGGGCGGGCGCTCTCGGGTCCGGTCCGGGGGTGCCGTCCAGGGAGCGGATCGCCTCGGGCATCAGCGCCGCGTACGGCCGCCCGCTCGACGACGTGATCGGCATCCCGCTCACCGGCCACCCCGAGCAGGCCGCCGAACGCCTCGCCGCCTACCGCGACGCCGGCGCGACCCACGCGATCATCGGGATCTCGGGCGGCGACTGGCGGGCCCAGGTGGACCTGCTGGCGGAGGTACGGGAGCTGCTGCGACCGGCGGGCAGCCGGTGAACGGCCCGGCCTGGACGACCGTTACCTGAGCGGGCGTGACCTGGACGCCGTGACCGGACGGGCGTGACCTGGACGGGCGTGACCTGGACGGGCGTGACCTGGGTGGGCGTGACCTGGGCGGCCGTGGTCAGGCGGCCCCGCCAAGGAAGGTCTCGGTCTCGAGGGTTCCTTCGAGGTAGTACGCGCGCCATGCCGCCAGGTACTCCTCGCGGGAGATGACGTCGTCGCCGTCGGTGTCCATGTCCGCCGCGGTCCGGCGGGCCTCCTCCGGCGAGAGGCCGGCGCTCTCCAGGAACACCCGCAGCTCCGCCTGGTCGATCCGCCCGTCGTCGTTGGCGTCGATCACCGCGAACTCCGCGGAGCACGCGTCGGTGATGCTCTCGTCGAAGCTTGCCCCGCTGCTCATCCCGTTGTCCATCGCGTTGACGAACTCCTCGCGGGTGACGTTGCCGTCGGAGTCGGTGTCGGCGTGCCGGCTGAGGACCTGCCAGAAGCGCTGGTAGGCGGCCTGGATCGCCTGACCCTTTGCGGAGTCGGCGGGCAGGTTGCCGGCCCGGGTGATGCCGGCGGCCAGTGCCGCGATGTCGTCCTGGCCGATCACTCCGTTGTCGTTGGCGTCGAACAGGTCGAACGTGCGGCCGTACCGGAAGGCGGTGGTGTCGCTCATGCTGTCCCTCTTTTGCGTGCCCGGACCCTTTGCGGAGAGTCCCTTTACGCATACGGACAGTAGTCGATTCACGGCAGGAGTGGGCACTGCTTGAGCTGCGGAAAACGCGCCGGAGATCGCGGCGCCCGGAAGGAAACCCCTGGGAGGGGGTGAGTGGACGATACTGGGATTGAACCAGTGACCTCTTCCGTGTCAGGGAAGCGCTCTCCCGCTGAGCTAATCGTCCTTGGAGGTGGAGACGGGATTTGAACCCGTGTGGACGGCTTTGCAGGCCGCTGCCTCGCCTCTCGGCCACTCCACCGAGTCGCCCGCCGAGCGGAAGACGGGATTCGAACCCGCGACCCTCACCTTGGCAAGGTGATGCTCTACCACTGAGCCACTTCCGCGTTGTTGTTGCCCCATAACTCTAGCGGGTTTTCCGAGCGGATGCTTCCGGGTAAACCGGGACACCCCGGGCCGCGCGCTCGTGCCGTCACTTACGCAGCTGGCGGGCCACGCTGCGCTCCGTCGCCGGCAGGCTGAGGAAGATCTCCAGGATGCGGGAGAGGCGGTGGACCTCGATGCGGTGGAACGCGGGCCCGTCCGAGCGGGCCAGCAGGAGCGTGAGGGCGAGCGGCGGGAGCGGCGCGTGGATGACGTGCAGGTCGCCGTCGAGGGTGAGGGCGGTGGGCCGGGGCGGGACGTCGTCCGGCAGCCGCACCTCCCGGGGCGCGCGCCAGCTCGCGTACACGACACCGCGCTCGGGACCGGCGTCGGCGGTGGCGGTGGCCGCCCAGTCGGCGCTGAACAGGACCGGCAGGGAGTCGATCAGGGTGGTCAGCGCCCTGTCGCCGGCCGTGGTGATGTACTTGAGGATCTCCAGCTCCGGATAGGTCCCGGGAGCCTCGCGGGTGGTCCAGATGCCCTCGACCGTCACGTCCTCGACGCTGGTGAGGCTCTTGAGGAGAACCTGCTTGGGGGTGCCTTCCGGGCAGAAGACGGTGATGTCGTCGACGGCGCGGCCCGCCCCCCGGTCGAGGACGGTGAACTGGGTGATGTCCGCCCCGGCGGTGCCGAGGACCCTGGTGATCTGGGCCAGCGACCCCGGACGGTCGGGCAGAGCGACGCGCACGCGCAGAAGCATCCGTCCCCCTCCCCACTAGATGCCAGTTCACAGCCTATCCGCGAATACCGGTCACGACCGGACCTGCGCTACAACTGACGGGGTGAAGATTGGGCCGATAGGAGTATGGCCGCCGGTGGTGCTCGCGCCGATGGCGGGCATCACGAACGCGTCGTACAGGGTGCTCTGCCGCGAGCAGGGCGCCGGATTGTTCGTCTGCGAGATGATCACGACACGGGCGCTCGTGGAGCGCAACCCCAAGACGATGCGGATGATCAGGTTCGCGGAGTCGGAGCGGCCCAGGAGCATCCAGCTGTACGGGGTGGACCCGGCCACGGTGGGCCGCGCGGTCAGGATGATCGCCGAAGAGGACCTGGCCGACCACGTCGACCTCAACTTCGGCTGCCCGGTGCCCAAGGTCACCAGGCGCGGCGGCGGCTCGGCGGTGCCGTACAAGCGCAACCTGCTGCGCCGGATCCTGCGCGAGGCGGTCGCGAACGCGGGCCCGCTGCCCGTCACGATCAAGATGCGCAAGGGCATCGACGACGACCACCTCACCTACCTCGACGCCGGGCGCATCGCGGCCGAGGAGGGGGCGGCGGCGGTCGCCCTGCACGCCCGCACGGCGAAACAGCACTACGGCGGCGTCGCCGACTGGTCGGCGATCGCCCGGCTGAAGGAGGCGGTGACGGAGATCCCGGTGCTCGGCAACGGCGACATCTGGTGCGCCGACGACGCGCTGCGCATGGTGGCCGAGACCGGGTGCGACGGCGTGGTGGTCGGGCGGGGCTGCCTGGGGCGGCCATGGCTGTTCCGGGACCTGGAGAACGCCTTCAACGGCAGCCCCGAGCGGGTGCGGCCGGGCCTCGGCGAGGTGGCCGCGATGATGGCCAGGCACGCCGAGGGGCTCACCTCGTGCTTCGACATCGAGCGGTACGCGATCGCCGACTTCCGCAAGCACGTCGGCTGGTACCTCAAGGGGTTCTCGGTGGGCGGGGAGCTGCGCCGCGAGCTGGCCACCGCCGACTCGCTGGACGGGCTGCGCGAGAGCCTCGCCAAGCTGGACGCCGGCCAGCCGTGGCCGCCCAACACCGACACGCCGCGCGGGAAGTCGGGGGAGCGGGGCAAGGTGCAGCTCCCGGACGGCTGGCTGGACGACCCGTGGGACTGCGACGTGCCGGCCGACGCCGAGTCGGACATCTCCGGAGGCTGACCGCGTCAGTGGGAGCTGATCCGCGCGGACCGGTCAGCGCGGATCGAGGCGGTGCGGGTCGAGGCGGTGCGGGCGGGCCTGTCAGTGTGGGCCTGTCAGTGTGGGCCCGTCAGTGCGGGTCCGTCAGTGCGGGCCGGTGGCCTCGGTGCCGCAGGGGCCGCCGCCCGTGGCGGGCGCCAGGCGCACCGGCTCGCCGGACATCGTCAGCGTCGGGTAGTACGCGGCGATGCGCTCGGCCGAGCGGCCCGCGTAGTGGCAGATGAAGCTGCGCCTGAAGCGGTCGGGCGTCGAGTTCGGCTCCGAGCCGTGCACCAGGCTGCCGTTGAAGAACAGGACGTCCCCGGGTGACATGTCCACGGGCACCCGCTCCAGGCCGGGCGGCGGCGGGACGTACTCCGTGGTGAAGGAGACGTCGCTGTCCGCCTCCTCCGGGCAGAACAGGTCCATCAGGTGCGTCCCGGGCACCACCTCCAGCCCGCCGTTGGCGCGGTCGACGGGGTCCAGGGCCACCCAGGCGGCGACGCAGGTGCCCGGCTCGACCTTCAGGTAGAAGTTGTCCTGGTGCAGCGCCTGCCCGCGAGCGCCGGGCGGCTTGAAGTAGAACATGCTCTGGGCTGCTATCGGCTCCTCACCGAGCAACTCGCGCAGCACGGCGGCGATACGGGCGTCGAGGAGGTAGCGCAGGGCGACGTCGTTCACCTGGTGGGGGTGCATGACGCGCGGGTAGTCGCGCAGGATGTCGTACGGCAGGCCGGGATCCTGCGGCTTGGGCGCGAAGTGGCCAGGTATCGGGCCCCGGGCGTGCAGCGCCATGAACTCCTCCCGCAGCTCCGTCACCTCCTCGGCGGCCAGGAGCCCGGGGATCAGGACGAACCCTCGGTCGTGGAAATCTGTGAGCCTCATACCCTTCACGCTAAGGAGCCGGACCGGTGAAAGGTATGCCTGTGACCGCTGAGGACATGTCTGTTCCTGCTGCGGAGCTGACGATCGTGGGCCACTACGACAACCGGCCGGGGTACGCGACGCGCCGTCCGTCCGGGTCGCCGAGCTGGCTGCTGATGTGGACGCAGGCCGGGGCCGGGCTGGTGGAGCAGGCGGGGGTGTCGTTCACGGCCGGGCCGGGGGACCTGGTGGTGCTGGGGGCGGACGCGCCGCAGCACTACCGGGTGGCGCCCGGGGCGGGGCGGTGGCGGTTCTGGTGGGCGCACTTCCAGCCGCGTCCCGACTGGCTCACCTGGCTGGGGGAGCACGCGCGGGCGCCGGGATGTCACCTGATGGCGGGCGTCCCGGAGCCGGCGAGGGAGCGGATCGAGGCCGCCTTCGAGCGGGCGTCGCGCAACGCCCACTGGCCGCCGCACGCCGCGCCCGGCCCCGCACTCGCCGGCCCTGCACCCGCACCCGCCGCCTCCGACCCCGCACAGCCCGCGCCCGGCCCGCCGCGCATCGGGCGCGCGCCGGTCGTCGCCGTGTCCGGGCCCGCGCGGGAGCTGGTGCTGGACGCCGTCGAGGAGGTGGTCGTGCTGGGCACCGCC
>NZ_JAHKRL010000487.1 GCF_019396405.1 Nonomuraea rhizosphaerae
GCCGCGGTCGTCGCGCCGCTGGGGACGGTAGCCGTCGCGGTCGCCGCCTTCACGGCGGTCGGAGCGGTAGCCGCCCCGGTCGCCGCCGTAGGAGCCGCGGCGGTCGTCGTCGCGGGAGGGCGTACGGCCGTAACCGCCCCGGTCGGAGCGGGAGGCGTCGTAACGGCCCTCACGGGAGCCGCCGCGGTCGCCACGCTGGGGGGCACGGTCGCCGCCGCGCTCGGACCGGTAGCCCGAACGGTCGGAGCCCGAGCGGTCGGACCTGTAGCCGCCCCTGTCGGAGCTTGGGCGGTCGGACCGGTAACCCGGACGGTCGGAGCCTGAGCGGTCAGATCGGTAGCCCGGGCGGTCAGAGCTTGAGCGGTCTGGCCGGTAGCCCGAGCGGTCGGAGCCCGAACGGTCGGACCGGTAAGCCGGGCGGTCGCCGGAGGCGGGCCTGCCGTAGCGGGAGCCTCCGCGGTCGGCGCGGAGCGAGTCACGGTCGCCGCCGCCCCTGGGGGCGCTGTCGTCGCGGCGCGATCCGCCGCGGAACCGGTCCCGGCTGTCGCCGCCCCGGTCGTCCCTGTCATTCCTGAAGTCGTCGTCACGGCGGGAACCGCCACGGAACCCCTCACGACGGGGGCCGCCGCGTGAGTCGTCGGAGCGGAAGGCGGGACGCCCGCCACGGCTCGCGCCGCCGGTGCGTCCACGACCGCGTCCATCACCGGACGGGGTGCTGCGCCTGTTGATCACTTTGTTGTCTCCTCGAGGTTTTCCACGTCGTCGGGGAGGAAGGGGGCCAGCTCGGGGAGCTCGCCGATGTCCTTCAGTCCCAGGCGTTCAAGGAAGTATGAGCTTGTCCGGTAGAGCACTGCCTGGCTCTCCGGGTCGGTGCCGGCCTCTTCGACCAGCCCCCTGGCGACGAGCGTGCGCATGACGCCGTCGCTGTTGACGCCGCGGACCGCGGCGACCCGTGCACGGCTCACCGGTTGCCGGTAGGCCACGACCGCGAGGGTTTCCAGCGCGGCCTGGGTGAGCCGGGTCTGCTGGCCGTCGCGGACGAACCGCTCGACCAGCTGGGCGCAGTCGGCTCGCGTGTAGAACCGCCAGCCTCCCGCGACTTCTCTCAGATCGAAACCCCGTCCGGCGTCGGTGTATTCCGCCGACAGGGCACGAAGCTCGGCGGTCACCTCGTGGGTCGGGCGTTCGAGGACCTGCGCCAGGGTCATCTCGGGGACGGGCTCGTCGACCACCATGAGGATCGCCTCGATCGCCGCCTTGAGCGTGGGGCCGCCGTCCTCCGGAGCCGGCACACCGGCCTTGAGCTGCTCGGGTTCGTCGAACCTGTCAGGCTCGTGCGACTCCCCGGACGCGCCCGTCGCGCCACCACTCGCCGCACCGGCGCCGGATGGATGGGGCACCGCGAGGGCGTCGTCTGCCGGCGGGTTCTCCTCAGCGGCCGACTCGGCGAACGGCGGGTCGCTGACGAACGGCGGGTCGCTGACGGGCGGCGGGGCACTGACGGGCGGCGGGGCACTGATGAGCGGCGAGTCGCTGACGGGCGGCAAGTCGTCGGCCGCACGATCGTCGGCCACCTCGTCGGCGGGGGCGGAAGGCGGGCCATCCAGGTCGTCCGCGTCGCCCTGCTCGTCCGAATCGTCAGGTGTGTTCTCGTCCGCCGACGCCATCGCCCCCGGCAACGTCATCCAGGCGGGCAACGGCTCCCGCCCGCCCGTCTCCTCGTCCCGGTCAGTCATCGCCAGCCTTCTCCGCGCTCTCCTCGTAGTCGTCCCCCACCGAGACGTCCCCGTCGTCGGCCCCGGTCCACGTCACGTGCAGGTCGCCCAGTGGCTCGATCTGCTCGAAGGTGACCGCGGACTCGCGGAACAGCTCCAGCACCGCCAGGAAGCGGGCGATGACCTCGAAGGTGCCGTCACAGTCGGCGACCAGGACCCGGAAGGTGGCCCGCCGCAGCCGCCGCAAGCGCGAGACCAGGATAGCGGCTTGCTCCCGCACGCTGGCCAGCGGCTGGTAGATGTGCCCGACGTTGACGGTGGGCGGCAGTTTGGGGGTGAAGGCGCGGCCGGCGATGCGGGCGAGGTCGTCGGGGGTGATGCCGAGGATGAGCTCGGGCAGCAGGTTGGCGAACTGCGCCTCCATGGGCACCGTACGCGGGAAGCGCAGGGCCTCCAGGGCCATGCGCGCGGAGAAGACCTTGGCCACCTCCTTGTACGCCTTGTACTGCAGCAGCCGGGCGAACAGCAGGTCGCGGGCCTCCAGCAGGGCCAGGTCCTCCTCGTCCTCGACCTCGCCGGAGGGCAGCAGCCGGGCTGCCTTGAGGTCGAGCAGGGTGGCGGCGACCAGCAGGAAGTGGGAGGTCTGGTCGAGGTCCCATTCGGGGCCGCGGGAGCGGATGTAGGCGATGAACTCGTCGGTGACCTTGGACAGGGACACCTCGGTGATGTCGAGCTTGTGCTTGGCGATCAGCCCGAGCAGCAGGTCGAAGGGGCCCTCGAAGACGTCCAGATGAACCTGGAAACCGGTCACCCAGCCATTGTCGCAGGTGCGGGCCAGCGCGAGAGCACCTCGCGGGCCAGCTCACGGTAGGCGGCGGCGCCCAGTGACGACGGGTCGAAGGTGGTGATCGGCTCGCCGGCGACCGTGGAGTCGGGGAAGCGCACCGTACGGTTGATGACGGTGTGGAAGACCTTGTCGCCGAAGGCGCCCATGAGGCTCTCCACGACCTCGCGCCCGTGCAGGGTGCGCGCGTCGTACATGGTGGCGAGCAGGCCCTCGATGACGAGATCGGAGTTGATCCGCTCCTGGACCTTGGCGATGGTGTCCATCAGCAGCGCGACGCCGCGCAGGGCGAAGAACTCGCACTCCAGCGGCACGATGATGCCGTGGGCGCAGGCGAGCGCGTTGACGGTGAGCAGGCCCAGCGAGGGCTGGCAGTCGATGAGGCACACGTCGTAGTGCGGCAGCAGCGGCTTGAGCGCCCTGCCCAGCACGTACTCGCGGCCGACCTCGGTGACGAGCTGGACCTCCGCCGCCGACAGGTCGATGTTGCAGGGCACCAGGTCGAGGTTCTCCACACCCGTCTGGAGCAGCACCTCCTCGGCGGAGATGTGCTTGTCCATGAGCAGGTTGTAGGCGCTCATCTCCAGCGAGTTGGGGTTGATGCCCAGGCCGATGCAGAGCGCGCCCTGCGGGTCGAAGTCGACCAGCAGCACCTTGAGCCCGTACTCGGCCAGCGCGGCGCCGAGGTTGATGGTCGTGGTGGTCTTGCCCACCCCGCCCTTCTGGTTGACCATCGCCACCACGCGCGCGGGCCCGTGTGTCTGCCGGGGCACCGGCTCGGCGAACACCGGGCGCGGGCGCCCCGTGGGGCCGAGATTCACCTCACGCCTGCCGTTGTCGCCCCAGGAGCTTTCGGAGGCCCCCGAGGTCGCACCGTTGGTCGTCACAGTCACCAGCTCGAACCTCCCTGACGAT
Source organism: Nonomuraea rhizosphaerae (assembly GCF_019396405.1). Classification (GTDB taxonomy): domain Bacteria; phylum Actinomycetota; class Actinomycetes; order Streptosporangiales; family Streptosporangiaceae; genus Nonomuraea; species Nonomuraea rhizosphaerae. Next base: position 3,475 of record NZ_JAHKRL010000487.1, read on the forward strand.
CCCGAACCGGACCGTCCGGACGGACACTATGGCGTCACCACTTAACGCGGCAAGGCGGCACGCCGGGATACCGCGCGTCGCAAAAGACTATAGATCACTGCCGCGCGCGCGGATGCGCGGCGGCGTAGACCTCGCGGAGCTTGTCGACCGTGACCAGGGTGTAGACCTGGGTGGTCGTCACCGAGGCGTGGCCGAGCAGCTCCTGGACCACCCTAACGTCGGCGCCTCCGTCCAGGAGGTGGGTTGCGAAGGAATGCCGGAGAACATGCGGAGATATCCCGCGAAGTCCGGCGCGTTCGGCGGCGGCCTGCAGCACCTCCCAGGCTCCCTGCCTGGTCAGCCGCCCGCCGCGGGCGTTGAGGAAGGCGGCGGGGGTGCCCCTGCCGTGGGCGACGAGCCCGGGACGGGCCCTGACCAGGTACGCGTCCAGCGCCGAGCGGGCGTAGCGGCCCAGCGGCACGACCCGGGTCCGGCCGCCCTTGCCGCGCAGCCGCACCTGGTCGGCCTCCAGGTCGTCCACGGCCAGGCCGACGGCCTCGGAGATGCGGGCGCCGGTGCCGTACAGGACCTCCAGGAGTGCCCGGTTGCGCAGGGTCAGGGGGGCGCCGTCGGGGCCGGAGGCGGCGATGAGGCGTTCGACCTCGTCGACGGTGATGGCCTTGGGCAGCCTGCGCAGCTGCCGCGGCGGGCGCACCTCGTGGGCCGGGTCGTGGGCGGTGACGCCCTCGCGCAGGGCGAAGCGGTGCAGCCCGCGTACGGCCGAGACCGCCCGCGCGGCCGAGCTGGCCACGAGGGCGGGGTGGTCGCCGTCGCCCTCGCGCAGCGCGGCGAGGAAGTCGAGGACGTCGGCCTCGCCCACCTCGCCGAGTGAGCAGCGGCCGAGCGTCTGCAGGTGTTCGAAGTATCGGCGCAGGTCACGCCGGTAGGAGGCGAGCGTGTTAGCAGCCAGGCCCCGCTCCACCGCCAGATGGGCGAGGTAGCTGGAGAGCACCGCCTCCACGAGAAGTCCTTCCGTCACGCCTCCGGGGCGTCGGCGGGGCGCAACAGGGCGAATCCCTCGACCGAAGCCGCATACGCGGCGAGGATACCGGCCACGGACGGGGAATTGTGGATCATTCCCATGAGCACCTTTTCGACCGCGTCGGGCAAAGGGACCCATTCGACCGGCATGTCGATTTCCTCGTGCTCGTGCACGAAGCCGTTCTCCTCGTCCGGGATCTTCGTCAGGTCGCGGGCCAGGAACACCCTGATCCGCTCGTCCGACATGCCGGGCGAGGAGAACAGGTCGACCAGGGTGTACCAGGTACCGGCCCGGTACCCGGCCTCCTCGGCCAGCTCGCGGGCGGCCCCGGTGACCAGCGCCTCCCCGGCCACGTCGCGGATCCCGGCGGGCAGCTCCCACAGCAGGTGCCGCGTGGGGTGGCGGTACTGGCGGATGAGCAGGACGCGGTCCTGCTCGTCCAGGGCGAGCACCGCGACCGAGCCGGGGTGCACGGCGTAGTCGCGGTCGGCGATCTCGTCGCGCGGCATGCGGACCGTGTCGGTGACCACCTCGATGACCCGGCCCTCGAACCGGCTCCTCGACTCCACGACTTCCCACGCCTCGGGCGTGTCCTCAACTTTCACGCGCGGATTCACTGGCCCACCTTAGAGGCCACGCGGCTGTCGGCGTACGCCAGGGACGCGCTGATCAGCCCCTTGAACATCGGGTTGGCCCGGGTCGGCCGGGAGCGGAACTCGGGGTGCGCCTGGGTGCCGATGAAGAACGGGTGCGACTCGGCGGGCAGCTCGGTGTACTCGACCAGGCGGCCGTCGGGCGAGACCCCGGAGAAGACCAGCCCGACCTTTTCCAACTGCTCGCGGTAGGCGTTGTTGACCTCGTAGCGGTGGCGGTGGCGCTCGTCGGCCTTGGCCTTGCCGCCGTAGAGCTGCCTGGCCAGGGTGCCCTCGCCGAGCTTGGCGGTGTAGATGCCCAGGCGCATGGTGCCGCCCATGTCGCGCTCGCCGGCGACGACGTCCTCCTGGTCGGCCATGGTGGAGATGACCGGGTGCTTGGTGTCGGGGTCGAACTCGGCGGAGTTGGCGTCCTCGATCCCGGCCATGTTGCGGGCCGCCTCGATGACCATGCCCTGCATGCCGAGGCAGATGCCGAGCAGCGGGACCTTGCCCTCGCGGGCGTGGCGGATGGCGCCGATCTTGCCCTCGATGCCGCGCACCCCGAACCCGCCGGGGATCAGCACGCCGTCGACGCCGTCCAGCTCGCGCTCGGCGCCCTCGGGCGTCTCGCAGTCGTCGCTCTTGACCCAGCGGATGTTGACCCGGGCGTCGTTGGCGAACCCGCCCGCGCGCAGCGCCTCGGTGACCGACAGGTACGCGTCGGGCAGGTCGATGTACTTGCCGACCAGCGCGATCGTGACCTCCTTGGCGGGCCGGTGCACCCGGCGCAGCAGCTCCTCCCACTCCTTCCAGTCGACGTCGCGGAAGGGCAGGCCGAGGCGGCGCACCACGTACGCGTCGAGCCCCTCGGAGTGGAGCACGCGCGGGATGTCGTAGATCGAGGCCGCGTCCACGGCGGAGACGACGGCGTCCTCGTCCACGTCGCACATCAGGCTGATCTTGCGCTTGATCGCGGCCTGCACCGGCCGGTCGGAGCGCAGCACGATCGCGTCGGGCTGGATGCCGATGCTGCGCAGCGCGGCCACGCTGTGCTGCGTCGGCTTGGTCTTCAGCTCACCGGAGGGGCCGATGTACGGCAGCAGCGACACGTGCAGGAAGAACACGTTGTCGCGCCCCACCTCGTGCCTGATCTGGCGCACGGCCTCCAGGAACGGCAGCGACTCGATGTCGCCCACGGTGCCGCCCACCTCGGTGATCACCACGTCGACCTCGGGACCCGCCATGCCCCTGATGCGGTCCTTGATCTCGTTGGTGATGTGCGGGATGACCTGGACGGTGTCGCCCAGGTACTCGCCGCGGCGTTCTTTGGCGATGACGTTGGAGTAGACCTGGCCGGTGGTGACGTTGGCCGAGCCGTGCAGGTCGGTGTCGAGGAACCGCTCGTAGTGGCCGACGTCGAGGTCGGTCTCGGCGCCGTCGTCGGTGACGAAGACCTCACCGTGCTGGAACGGGTTCATGGTCCCGGGGTCCACGTTGAGGTACGGGTCGAGCTTCTGCATGGTGACCCGGAGACCACGTGCCTTGAGCAGGCGACCGAGGCTGGAGGCGGTGAGGCCCTTGCCGAGACTGGAGGCGACACCGCCGGTGACGAACAGATGCTTGGTTTGCGATGCGCTGCGCAAAGGGGCTCCCGTGGGTCGAGGTGTGGTCGATGCGTCCACGGGCTCTCAGGATATCAAACAACGCCCCCGACATGCCCGAACGGCATGACCTAGCGGTAACTTTGGTCGCTATGTCATTCGTACGGCGGGTGATGGGCACGCTGGTTCACCGTGCCTACAAGGCGATCCGCGCGGCAGGGGCCATCACTCCGGCCAGCCCGGGCGGCACCAGGTTCCGGCGGCTGGGCCAGGGCGTCAGCATCGCCTTCCCTCCCGGCGCCATCTTCGGCGAGGAGTGGATCGAGATCGGCGCCGACACGCTGGTCGGCGAGCGCGTGTCGCTCTCGTGCGGCATGTGGCCGGGCGCCGACCTGGGCCCGGACTCGATCCTGCGGATCGGCGCGAGCTGCTCGATCGGCCGGGGCACGCACATCGTGGCGCACCAGTCGGTCGACATCGGCGACGACGTCTTCACCGGCCCGTACGTCTACATCACCGACCAGAACCACGTCTACGACGACCCCGACACGCCGATCGGCAGGCAGTGGCCGCGCAACAGCCCGGTCTCGATCGGGAGCGGGTCGTGGCTGGGCGCGGGCGCGATCGTCCTGCCGGGCACCAAGCTGGGCCGCCAGTGCGTGGTGGCGGGCGGCGCGGTGGTGCGCGGCGAGTTCCCGGACCACAGCGTGGTCGCGGGCGTCCCGGCCAAGCTCGTGCGCAGCTACGATCCCGCGCTTGGATGGCACACACCGGGTATGTCCCTGGCCATGGATCGGCAAGTCACGGCCTCATGAGCCCGCCCGCGGGGAACGTCCAGGTCATGGAGTTCGACCTGCTGCTGCGCCTGGTCGTGGCGGCGGTGCTGGGCGTGGTCATCGGCGTCGAGCGGCAGTGGCGCGCCCGGATGGCGGGCCTGCGCACGAACCTGCTGGTCGCGGTGGGCTCGGCGCTGTTCGTCGTGCTCAGCGCGTACGGCTTCGCCGGCGCGCCCGGCAACCCGGACCCGACCAGGGTGGCGGCGCAGATCGTCTCCGGCATCGGCTTCCTCGGCGCGGGCGTCATCCTGCGTGAGGGCTTCAACATCCGCGGCCTGAACACGGCGGCGACGCTGTGGTGCGCGGCGGCGGTCGGCTCGCTGGCCGGGGCGGGCATGTACGTCATGGCCGTGGTGGGCACGGTGGTGATCGTGGCGGCCAACACGGCGATGCGCCCGCTGGGCCGCCTGCTGGACCGCCGCAGGGCGGCGCGGCGTACCCGCTACCGGTTCGAGGTGACGTGCCGCGACGACGACCAGGCGCGGGTGCGCACGCTGATCGTGGACGCGCTGACCCGGCCGGAGCTGCGGCTGCGCAGCCTGCACAGCCGCGAGTCCGACCGGCGCGGCCAGGTGGAGGTGCACGCGATGGTCGACAGCCTGCGCCGCGACGAGCGGCACTTCGAGGCCGCGACCAGCAGGCTCAGCCTGGACCCCTCGGTCACCTCGGTCTCGTGGACGGTCGAGCACGACGACGACGAGGACGACGAGGACGCGTAGCGGGCTCCGGCCGCGAACCTGCGGCCCTCCGGCAGTGGACCGAACAACCTTCTGACGGTTAGCGTCTGTGCATGCGGACCGCCATCAGCGAGCGTCTCGGCGTCGAGTTCCCGTTGTTCGCCTTCAGCCACTGCCGTGACGTGGTGGCGGCGGTCACGAACGCGGGCGGGTTCGGCGTGCTGGGCGCGATCGCGTACACGCCGGAGCAGCTCGACGTGGAGCTGTCGTGGATCGACGAGCACGTGGGCGGCCGGCCGTACGGGGTGGACGTGCTGGTGCCCGGCAAGGTGGACCCCGCGGCGCTGGACCTGAGCGCCCACCTGGCCGACTTCATCCCCGAACGGCACCGCGACTTCGTCGCCCACCTGCTGTCCAAGTACGGGGTGAGCGCCCCGCCGCAGCCGATGGGCGGGTCGGCGGACGAGTTCGGCAGGCGGGTGACGGTGGCGGGCGCGACCGGGCTCATCGACGTCGCGCTCAAGCACCCGATCGGCCTGATCGCCAGCGCGCTGGGCCCGCCGCCGCCGGAGATGGTGGCCGCGGCCAGGCAGGCGGGTGTGCCGGTGGCCGCGCTGGTCGGCACGGTCGAGCACGCGCACCGGCAGGTGGCCGCCGGGGCGGACCTGATCGTCGCGCAGGGCACCGAGGCGGGCGGGCACACCGGCGAGATCGCCACGATGGTGCTGGTGCCGCAGGTGGTGGACGCGGTCGCGCCGGTCCCGGTGCTGGCGGCCGGCGGCATCGCGGACGGCCGGCAGATGGCGGCGGCGATGGCGCTCGGCGCGCAGGGCGTGTGGTGCGGCTCGGTCTGGCTGACCACCGAGGAGGCCGAGACGCCGCCCTCGGTCAAACGCAAGATGCTGGCCGCCTCGTCACTGGACACCGTCCGGTCCAGGTCGCGTACCGGCAAGCCGGCCAGGCAGCTCAGATCGGCCTGGACCGAGGAGTGGGACTCCGCCCCGGAGAGCCCGGGGGCGCTGGCGATGCCGCTGCAGATCCTGGTGGCCGAGGCCGCGATGGCGCGCATCGGCGCGGCGGCCGAGCGCGGCGAGCCGGGGGCCGTGGAGCTGGCCAACTACTACGTCGGGCAGGTCGTGGGCCAGCTCGGCCAGGTGCGGCCCGCCCGTGAGGTGGTGTACGCGATGGTGAGCGAGTTCGCCGACGCGGTCGAACGGCTGGGCAGGCTGTCGGCGGACTAGGGAGCGCGCCGCCCGGCGGCCGGGGAACTAGAATGCGCGGATGGTCGGCACCCCCGAGGTCGAACGCGGCACCGGGGTGCCCGCGCACGTGCAGATCGAGCGCTGGATCCTCGGCTCGATCGCCGGCGGCGAGATGGCGGTCGGCGACCGGCTGCCCGGCGAGCGGGAGCTGGCGGCCGGCCTCGGCGTGAGCCGCATGACGCTCAGGCAGGCCCTGGCCACCCTCGAACGCGACGGCGTGCTGGTCAGGATGCCCGGCAGGGCCGGTGGCGCGTTCGTGGCCGACCCGCGCGTGGAGTGCGACCTGACGGGGCTGGCGGGCTTCACCGAGCAGATGCGGCGCGCGCACCTGACGGCCGAGGCCAGGGTGCTGGTCGCCGAGACCGTCCCGGCGCCGGCGTCCGTGGCGGGCGCGCTGCGCGTCGCGACCGGCACTCCCGTGCACCAGGTCGCCAGGGTCCGCTCGGCCGGGCGCTCCCCCGTGGCGCTCGAACGCTCCTTCTTCCCGGCGCTGCCCGGCTTCCTGGCCGAGGACCTGAGCGGGTCGCTGTACGCGCTGCTGGCCGACCGGTACGACCTGGAGCCGCGCACCGCGGTCGAGCACCTGGACCCGGTCGTCGCCTCGCCGGCGGAGGCCGCCGAGCTGGAGGTCGAGCCGGGCACGCCGCTGATGCTGATCGAGCGCACGGCCTACGCGGCCGGCGGCGGGCCGGTGGAGTTCGCCCGCGACCTGTTCCGGCCCGACCGGGTGCGCATCTCGGTCAGGAGCGGACCCGGTGGCCCTCAGGGTCGTACAGGGGGTCGCTGACGACGGTCGCGGCCACCCAGGCGCCCTCCACCTCGATCTCGGCCTCGGCGCCGGGCTCGGCCCGCAGGTAGGCGTAGGCGATCGAGCTGCCGACGGTGTGGCCGTAGCCGCCGGAGGTGACGCGGGCGGCGACCCGGCCGTCCAGGCGCACCGGCTCGTTGCCCAGGGCGACGGCGCGCGGGTCCGCCAGGGTCAGGCAGCGCAGCCGCAGCTCAGGGTCCGGGTCGAGGGCGTCCTTGCCGAGGAAGTCCTTGCCCGATTTGACGCAGAAGCCGAGCCCGGCCTCGTACGGGGTGGTCTCGGGGCCGATGTCGGCGCCCCAGACGCGGTAGCCCTTCTCCAGGCGCAGGCTGTCGATGGCCCGGTAGCCTCCGGCCCGCAGCCCGTGCGGCTCGCCCGCGCTCCAGAGGGTCCGCCACAGCGCCAGGCCGTACTCGCTGGAGCAGTACAGCTCCCAGCCCAGCTCGCCGGCGAACGTCACCCTCAGCGCCAGCGCCGGCACGTCGCCCACGGTCAGCTCCCGCGAGGACATGAACGGGAAGTCGAGCGGGTCCGGCGTGACCGGGCCGAGGATGTCGCGGGCGCGCGGCCCCCACAGGGCGAAGCAGGCGTACTGGCCGGTCACGTCCGCGATCCGCACGTCCGCGCCCTTGAGCGCGGCCTGCTTGCGCAGCCAGCCCAGGTCGTGCGAGCCGAACGCGGTGCCGGTGACGATCAGGAACTCCCGCTCGCCCCGCCTGGTCACGGTGAAGTCGCACTCGATGCCGCCGCGCTTGTTGAGCGCCTGCGTGTACGTCACCGCGCCGACCTTGCGGGCCACGCGGTTGTCGCAGACCCATTCGAGCAGCTCGGCGGCGTCGGGGCCGGTGACCTCGATCTTGGCGAACGACGTCTCGTCGAACAGGCCCGCCGTCTCGCGCACGGCCCGGTGCTCGGCCGCCACGGCCGGCGACCACAGCCGTCCCGCCCATCCACGGGGCCTGGCGCCGTCCCCGGCCTCCTCGTTGGAGCGGTAGTAGTTCACCCGCTCCCAGCCGGACTTCTCGCCGAAGGCGGCCCCGTGCTCGGCGTGCCAGCCGTACGCGGGCGAGAGCCGCAGCGGGCGGCCGGCCGAGCGTTCGTGGCCGGGGTAGCGGATGTCGTAGTACGTCTCGTAGTTCTCGACCGAGCGCTTGACCGTGTACGACGGGGAGCGGTACTGGCGGCCGAAGCGGCGGATGTCCATGTGCCAGACGTCCATGGCGGGCTCGCCCTCGACGATCCACTCGGCCATCACCTTGCCGATGCCGCCGGCGCCGGCGATGCCGTGGGCGCAGAAGCCGGCCGCCACGAAGAACCCGCCGACCTCGGTCTCGCCGAGGCAGAACTCGTTGTCCGGGGTGAACGCCTCGGGGCCGTTGATCATCTTGCGGATGCCGACGTCGGCCATGGCGGGCACGCGCCGCAAGGAGTTGTCGGAAATTTCGGTGAATCGGGCGTAGTCCTCGGGGAGCAGGCGGCCGTTGAAGTCCGCCGGGACGGCGTCGTACGACGTCCGCGAGGCCGTCCAGGGGGCGCAGGTGCGCTCGTACCCGCCCATGACCAGGCCGTTGACCTCCTGCCGGTAGTAGACGAGCAGGTCGGGGTCGCGCAGCGTGGGCAGGCCGGTGTGGTCGTGGAAGGCGTCGGTGACGACGTACTGGTGCGACATCGGCACGATCGGGATCCGCACCCCGGCCATCCGGCCGATCTCGGCGGCGAACATGCCGCCGCAGTTGACCACCACCTCGCAGTCGATGTCGCCCTGGTCGGTGCGGACCTTGGTGACCCTGCCGTTCTCGGTGCCGACGCCCAGGACACGGGTCTTCATCCTGATCCTGACGCCGCCCTCGCGGGCCTTGGCGGCCAGCGCGTAGCAGAGCGCGGAGGGGTCGATCTGGCCGTCCGTGGGCAGGTACGCCGCGCCCACGACGCCGTCGGTGTCCATCAGCGGGAACAGCTCGGCCGCCTCGGCGACGGAGATCTCCTCCAGCGGCAGCCCGAACGTGCGGGCCCAGCCGATCTGCCGCCTGATCTCGGCCATCCGCTCGGGCGTGGAGGCCAGCTTGATGCCGCCGCACTCCGTCCAGCCCGCGTCGAGCGCGCGGTAGAGCTCGACCGAGTACTGGTTCATCCTGGTCAGCGTCGGGTCGGCGCGCAGCTGGCCGACCAGCCCCGCCGAGTGGAAGGTCGAGCCGCTGGTCAGCTCGTCGCGCTCCAGCAGGACGACGTCGCGTTCGCCGAGCTGGGTGAGGTGGTAGGCGACGGACGCGCCGCCCACGCCGCCGCCGATGATCACGATGCGGGCCGAGTCGCTCATGGGGGCGACGTTACACGAAAGGTCTAGACCGTTTAGGAGGCGTTGGGGCTAGCATCGACCATGACCGAGATCCTCGACCGCATCCCCCTGCTGTCCGGCGTCCCGCGCTCCGTCGAGGAGCTGCCCGGCGGGCTGACCAACCGCAACTACAAGGTGACCACCCCCGGCGGCGTCTACGTGGTGCGCGAATGGGCCAGCGACGGATCGCTGCTGTCGATCGACAGGGACGTGGAGCACGCCTGCTCCCTGGCCGCCCACGAGGTGGGGGTGGGGCCCTCCGTGCACGCCTACCTGCCGGAGGTGGGGGCGCTGGTGGTGGGGTTCGTGCCGGGCACGACGTTCACCGAGGACTCGCTGCGCGACCCGGCGAACCTGCGGCGGGTGGCGCAGGTGTGCCGGCGGCTGCACGCCGGGCCGCCGTTCACGCGGGTCTTCGACATGTTCGAGGTGCAGCGCGGCTACCTGTCGATCGTCCGCGACCGCGGCTACCGGCTCCCCGACCGGTACCTGGACTTCATGCCCGCCGTCGAGCGGATCCGGGCCAGCCTGGCGGTGCGCGACGTGGAACGGGTGCCGTGCCACAACGACCTGCTGCCCGGCAACATCATCGACGACGGCTCCCGCCTCTGGCTGATCGACTACGAGTACGCCGGCGACAACGACCCCTGCTTCGAGCTGGGCAACATCTGGAGCGAGTCGGACCTGTCGCTGGAGCAGCTGGAGGAGCTGGTCACCGCCTACTACGGCCGGCGGCTGCGTGACAAGATCGCGCGGGCGCGGCTGCTCGGCCTCATGTCCAAGTACGGCTGGACGCTCTGGGCCTCCATCCAGGACGGCGCGAACCAGGCCATCGACTTCGACTTCTGGTCGTGGGGCATGGAGAAGTACGAGCGCGCGATGACCGAGTTCACCTCGCCGGACCTGGAACGTCTCATGGACGAGGCCGCCCGGCCGAGCTGAACCCCGCTCATAGAGGGCCGCCGCTTGGGCAGACTGGGGGCATGTTCGCCGCTTTGACCGGACTCGGGCTCTCCACCGCAGCCGGCCTCAACGCCTACATCCCGCTCCTCGTCGTGGGCATCCTGGCCAACTTCACCGACGCCGTGAAGCTGCCCGACGGCTACTCGTGGCTGTCCAACTGGGGCGTGCTCGCGATCATCGCGGTGCTGCTGGTCCTGGAGATGGTGCTGGACAAGGTCCCCGCCGTCGACAGCGTCAACGACGCCATCCAGACCGCCGTACGGCCGGCGGCGGGCGGGGTCGTGTTCAGCGCGACCAACGCGGCCGCCGAGCTGGACCACTCGACCTGGATGAGCGAGAACCCGTGGGCGGGCTGGCTGCTGGGCATCGTGATGGCGCTGGCCGTGCACGTCCTGAAGGCGACCGCCCGCCCGGTGATCAACGCCGGGACGGGCGGCGTGGGCGCGCCGGTGGCCAGCACGGTGGAGGACGCCGGGTCGCTCGGGATGAGCCTGGTCGCGGTGTTCGTGCCGGTGCTGGTGGTGGTCGCGCTGGTGGCGATGGGGGTGTTCGCCTGGTGGCTGATCAGGCGGGTGCGCCGCTTCCGCGCCGCCCGCCGCGCCAAGCGCGCGTCGAGAGAGGCGCCCTAGCCCGGCGCGGGCGACGCGGGGTGAGTCGGCGGCTCAGGTGGCGCGCAGCCACCTCCTCAGGACGGTCACGAACTCGGCGGGCCGCTCCTCGTGCAGCCGGTGGCTGGAGCCCTCCCAGCACACCACCTTGGACGAGGGGTGCTTGCACAGCGCCGCCTCCCAGGCCGCCCGCTCCGGGTCGCCCCAGAACGACAGCACCGGGCACTCCCTGCGCATCAGGTAGTCGTCGCTGGCCGGGCGCACCCCGATCGAGTCCGGCTGGGTGAACATCGCCTCGAACGCCTGGGCCAGCACGTGCGGCCGCATGCCGTACAGGCGGCGTTTGTGCCAGCGCCTGATGACGGTGGGGGTGGCGGCGTTCGTGCACCATTCGTCGAGCTGGAGGGCGGCGGCGTGCGCGTGCGGGCCGCGCAGGGCGGCGACGGTCTCGGGGAAGCCGCGGGCGATGTCCGCCGTCATGCCGTAGCCGGGATCGATCGCCACGATCTTCCGTACTTTTTCGGGATGTTCCACGGCGAGGATCGAGACGATCTGGCCGCCCATGGAGTGGCCGATCGCGACGACCTGCGGGATGTCCAGCACGTCGAGCAGCGCGGCGAGGTCGTCGGCCATCTGACGCGGGGTGTTGCCCTCGGCGGGCACGCTGGAGTAGCCGTGGCCGCGCAGGTCCACCGCGATCACGCGGTACTTGTCGACGAGCGCGTCGATGTGCCACGCCCACTGGTGGGAGTCGGTGCCCCAGCCGTGGACGAGCAGCAGCGGCGGGCCGACGCCCTGGCCGTCGTCGGTATAGAAGAGCCGGATATCTTGCCCTAGATCGGCATAAGGCATCCTTCAGCTCACCCGTTCCTTGATCGTCGTACAGACCTTGTCCGCCGCCTCCTGGGCGGCCGGGAGCAGCGCGCCCAGGCCGAAGAACGCGTGGAACATCCCGTCGTAGCGCACTAACTCCGTCTCCACCCCGGCGTCCTTCAGCCGGGCCGCGTACGCCTCGCCCTCGTCGCGCAGCGGGTCGTGCTCGGCCGTGAGCACCAGCGCGGGCGGCAGGCCGCTCACGTCCGCGTTGATCGGCGAGCTGTACGGCTCCGCGCGCCGGGCGGGGTCGGGCTGGTAGCAGTCCCAGAACCACCGCATGTTCGCCTTGGTCAGGAAGTATCCCTCGCCGTTCTCCTCGTAGGAGGGCCGGTTCTGCGCGGCGTCGGTGCAGGGGTAGACCAGCACCTGGAACAGGATCGGCGGCCCGCCCTCGTCCCTGGCCTTCAGGCAGGTGACGGTCGCCAGGTTCCCGCCCGCGCTGTCGCCCGCCACCACCAGCTTGGCGGGGTCGGCGCCCAGCTCGCGGGCGTGCTCGTGCACCCACGCCGTGGCCGCGTGGGCGTCCTCGACGGCGGCCGGGTACGGGTGCTCCGGCGCGAGCCGGTAGTCGACCGACACCACGACCGCGCCCGCGCCGGCGCAGAGCATGCGGCAGATGTTGTCGTGCGTGTCGAGCGTGCAGATGGTGAAGCCACCGCCGTGGAAGTAGACGACGACCGGCCGGTCCGCCGGCTCGCCCTCCGGCCGGTAGACGCGCACCGGGACGGTCCCGGCGACTAGCTCCTCCACGCGGCCGATCTCGACCGGCTCGCTCTCCATCGGCGGCATCTCGGCGATGATCCGCCGGGCCTCGACGGGATCGGTCACCTTGGCCCCCACGTCGGGGAACAACGCGCTCATCGCGTCGATGACCGCCCTGGTCAGCTCGTCAACCGCCATCGCGCACCTCACTGTCGCCGTCAGCGCCGTCACCGGCCGCACCGTCTGAGCCACCGGCCGCCTCGGCGTTACTGGCCGCCGTGCGGTTCGGCAGCAGCACCGTCTCGCCGGCCGTCCATCCGCCGTCCACCGCCAGCTCCGCGCCCGTCACGTACGACGCGGCGTCCGAGAGCAGGAACGCGATCGTCTCGGCGACCTCCTCGGGCTCCCCGCACCGCCCGGCCGCCACCAGCGGGAAGTTGCCCTCCCCCGGCACCACCCCGTGCGGCGTGGTCATCGCGGTGACGATCATGCCGGGGTGCACGGAGTTCACCCTGATCCGGTACGGGCCGTACTCGATGGCGGCGATCTTGGTGAGGCCGCGTACGCCCCACTTCGACGCGCCGTACCCGCCCGTGCCGGGCAGGGCGGTGAGCCCGGCCGCCGACGACAGGTTGACGATCGCCCCGCCACCCGCCTCCCGCATCGGCGCCACGACCGACCTGAGCCCCAGGAAGACGCCCACCAGGTTGACCTTGAGCACCCGCTCGAAGTCCGCCAGCGAGTAGTGCTCCAGCAGCGCGGACCGCTCGATCCCGGCGTTGTTGACGAGCCCGTCGATCCGCCCGTGCTCGTCCAGGACCTCCTGCACGACGCTCGACCACTGGTCCTCGTCGGCCACGTCGTGCGGGATGAACCGCCCGTCGACGGCCTTCGCGGTGGCCGTGCCGTCCTCCACCAGAACGTCCGTGATCACCACCCGCGCCCCCGCCGCGGCGCAGCGGCGGGCCGTCGCGGCCCCCAGGCCCCTGGCGCCGCCGGTGATGAGCACGACCTTCCCGTCAAGCATGCGCGGCTCCTTCACAAGCCCTCACAAGCCTTCACAAGCCATCACAAGTACGTGAACTGAATCATGCGCCAGTCGCGCAATCAAGGGCTTGCTTGGCCGCGCACCCACTCCGTACTGGCACTATCCTCAAGGCAGCACAACCAATCAGGAGGTGGGACGATGTCCGAGGTGATCTTCATCGTCCTGGCGGTCCTGGCCTTCCTCGCCCTGGTGGCGGGGGTGGCCGTCTACTTCCTGGTCAAGCTCGGCACCAAGGCCGCGCGCCGCGCCAAACAGGCGGCCACCCAGCTCACCACCCACGTCAACGCCATGGGCGCCGGCGACGCCGGCGAGGTCGAGCGCTTCCGCCTCGACCTGCGCCGCGAGGTCTCGATGACCCGCCAGGCCGTCGAGAACGCCCAGCGCCAGGGCTGGGGCCTCGGCGACCTGCCCCGCCTGCTCGCCGACCTCTCCGCCCAGGCCGACGTCCACGACGCCCACCTCGCCGCGTACGCTCAGCAGAGACGGCAGTCGCCGTACGTCGACCACGCAACCCTCGACCGTCTTCGCGAGCATCAGGCCAAGCTGACGGCCATGTGCGCCCGCATCCGCGCGGACCTGATGAGCGACCAGCTCCAGCACTCGGCCACCGGCATCGACGACCTCAGCTCACGCACCGACATGGAGATCGAGGCCCGGCGCCGCGCCCCTGACCCTCTCGACCAGATCGACGACCTATACCGCAAGTCCCTGCAGGAACGCCGTGACACACCCTGATGACTACCAGCACGCCGTAAGACTTCCGAAAAGAGCGCTGCGCGGATGGGTCGCCCCCAACCCGCCGGGCGGGTGGACCGCCGACATGCTCGACGACCTGCCTCCCGAGGCGCCCCAGCACCTGGAACTGATCAACGGCTCGCTGGTCGTGCCGCCCTCTCAGACGGTGTTCCACATGTACGCCATCCGCCTGCTCGAACGGGGCCTCGTCCCGCCGGGCCACCTGTTCGTGGCCAAGCGGGCGCCCGTGACGCTCGGCAGGCGGCTGCGTCCCGAGCCCGACGTCCTGCTCGTCAGCAGGCCCGTCACGGCCTCCGCCGCGACGTCCTTCGTCCCCTCGGAGGTGCACCTGGTCGTGGAGGTCGTCTCTGCTTTTTCCGAGAATTTGGACCGCGCCATAAAGCCGCCCCTGTACGCGAACGCGGGCATAGCGCACTTCTGGCGGGTCGAGAAGGAGGGTGACACCCTCGTCGCCCACACCTACGAGCTCGACCCGGACAGCCGCGCCTACACCCCCACCGGCGTCCACCACGGCCGCCTGCGCACCGACATCGGCTTCCCGGTGGACATCGACCTGGACGTTTAGCCGGCCGGTCAGCCGGCTCCCCACTCCCGGTGGACGAACGCCTCGTACTCGGCCGCGCCGGCCCCGTTGTTGAGCAGGGCCCGCGCGGCCTGTGCCTGCCGCGTGGTCGGCAGCTGCCCCTCCAGCAGGACGGGCAGCGCGAGCCGCCGTGCCAGCACCTCGCGGGCGGAGATCCCGTGCGGCCTGCGCACCACCGCCACGTTCACCCGCAGCGCGTGCTCGTTGCCCGCCGGCACACCAGGCCGGTCGACCTCGATCGCGCTGTAGCGGAACCCGTTGGCCAGGTCGCACGGCGCGCACCCGGCCGGCCCCCTGCTCAGCCTGCCTCCGCAGCCGGGGCAGGTCAGCCGGTCGTAGGCGGCGTCCACCACCCGCCACAGGTGCCGGTCGGGCTCGTCCACCACCATCTCGGCGATGCCCCGCTCGTCGGCCTGCCCGGTCTGCCCGAACTCCCTGCTTAGGAACTCCCGCCACCCGTCCTCGACGATCCCGTCCACGATCGCGGCACATCGGGCGCACTCCGGCGCCCCGGCCGGTTCCCAGTGGGAGCACTCCTCGCAATGCCGCACGTGAGCACCGTACAAGGGCGCCACCGCCCCCTTCACCTGGTTATCGGATCACCCGGAAGTGGTGGGTGCCGTCCCGTTCGAGTTGCTCGACCAGGCCGAACTCCCACGTGAGGTAGGCCTCCATGGCCTCCCGGGCGTTGCCGGTGCCCTCGTACGGGCGCCGGTAGCGGTCCTCCGGCTCGACGGCGTAACGGGCCGGGTCCGACTCCAGTGGCGCGACGGCGCTCCAGGCCGCCGTGCCGCCGTCCAGCGCGAACACCGGTGCGGGGGTGAGCCGGCGCAGGTCCGCCGCGGCGAAGCGGGCCAGCACGCCGGTCGGCGAGGTGACCACGAACCGTTCCACCGGGCCGACCGCGCCGATCGCGCCGAGGGCGGCGCGCAGCCGCGCCCGGATGGCGTACCAGGCGCCGGGGACGTGGCCGGCGGCGTAGTCCCGGCTGGGCGCGACGTCGATGACGACCGTGCGGGGCCGCGGCCGATCACCGGGTGCGGGCCGG
>NZ_JAHKRL010000488.1 GCF_019396405.1 Nonomuraea rhizosphaerae
GGCCCCCGGCCGGCGGGCGGCCCGGCGGCTGCCGCCGGGGTGGGGGCCGGCCCAGCGGTTCGGCTCCGGCGAGGACCACGAGCTGCGGCGGGCGCTCGTGCGGGAGGCGTGCGCGTGGCTGCCCGGCGACGTGAACGCGGCGGAGGTGCCGCTGGGGCGTCAGGCGGTCGTCCGCTCGGCGTCGGTGGTCCTCGGGCTCGCGCGGCAGGCGCGCGGGCTGTGCCCGTCGGCGCGGGACAGGGAGAAGCTGCTGCGGATCAGCCAGGAGCTGCACGAGCTGCTGCGCGGGCTGCGCGTGCGGCCGGGCGACCCGGACGGCCTGGTGCGGGTCGTCAGGGAGAGCCTGCGTGACGAGCCGTCCCCGGGGACGCGCTTCGAGGTGTGGGCGGTCGAGGTGTTCAGGCGATGGCGCGAGCTGGACGCCGGCTCCGGGCCGGCGCTGACCGGGGTGGGGCAGGCGCTCGTCCGGCTCTGCGAGGTGGTCAGGAGCGGGAGCGAGCGGGTCGCCGATCGCCCGCCGGGGCTCGACCGGCTGCTGAGGCGGCTGCGCTCGCTCACCGGGGACGTCCGGGCGGGTGAGGCGCGGGTCACCGGCGCCCTGGTCCGGCTGGAGGTCCGTCAGGTGCTGCTCGGCGGCTCCGCCCTGGTCCTCGAACAGCCCGTCGAGCTGATGCAGCTCTCCGCCGAGTCGCGCAACGGCTTCACCTGCCACACGACGCCCGGCGAGAAGCTGGCGGGGCTGCAGCTCAACCACTTCGGCGCCTTCTACAAGCGTTCCTGGCGGGGCAACGACTGGCTGTGGGGCCGGGTGGACGCCGCCGGCTGGCTGGTTTACCTGCTGCTGCAGCCGGCCCGGCTGCGCCGTCTGCAGGAGATCTTCGACGTGCCGGGCGGGGACTTCGTGACCTGGCTGACGGCGCGGCTGGAGGAGGTGGCGGTCTGCGCGGGCGATCCGCACGTCACGGACGGCGAACGCGCCTGGCTGCGGAGCCGCTGGTCGGCCGACAAGGAGCGGATCGCCGCCGAGCTGGCCTTCCTGGCGATCGGCAGGCCGGTGGCGGGACGTGACCGCGACCCGTTGAACCTGCCCGTCACCAGCATCGCCGTCGCCCGCGGGCCGCAGTACGCGATCGTCCGCGAGGAGCTGCCCCTGCTGGCCGACGACATGGACCTCGACCTGCGGGAGAAGGCCAGCGGCCGGCAGGGCGCGGCGTGGCGGCGCAGGATGGCGCGCTGGAACGTTCCCGAGCCGCGCGCGCAGGACCTGGTCGAGCAGTTCGCCTCCTGCCCGGTGCCGCGCGAACGACTCACCGGCGAGCTGGGCACCGACCGCTTCACCTACACGGCGGCCACCGCCGTGGCGAGCACGCTGAAGCTGGCGACGCGGGCCGCGCCGCGCCTGCCCGGCGTCCTGGCCGGTCCGCTGTCGGTGGTCCGCGGCGTGTCCGTCATCCTGTACGTGCTGGCCAGGGGCCTACTGGAGGGCAGCAAGACGGGGGTCGCGCTCGTGGTGGCGGCGGTGCTGCTGGGGGCGGGGCTCGTCCTGACCCCGTACGGGCCGGCCATGGCCCTGGGGACGCTGTTGCTGGCGGGCGGGGGCGTGGCGGTGGCCCTGGCCGCGTGGCCGCGGATCGCGCGGGCGGGGCGCGCGCTGCCACGGCTGGGGAAGGGGGTCGCGGTGGCGCTGGCCGCGGCGGGTCTGGTCTCCCTCCCCTGGCTGTTCCCCGGGGCGTGGGCCGCCGCCCTGACGGCGGCGGCCACGTGGCTGGGCGGCAGTCCGTTGACGGGCACCGCGGCCACGGTGGCCATCCTGCTCGGCGTGCTGGGCGTCTCCTCCGTGCGCAGGCGGCCGGACCGGCGCGCCGCGCTGGAGGAGCGGCTGCGCCGGTACGCGGCGAGGCGGGGGCTGACGCTGGTGGTGTGGGTCGGGAACGGCACCGACGCGGACGTGCGCGCGGTGCGCCGGGCCTGCGAGAGGCTGATCGCCGACCTGTGCCGGCGCGGGATCCGCCGCGCCCGGCTCGCCCTGCGGACCGAGTCCGGCGTGGTCAGGATCACCGCGGAGCACGACTGCCCGGAGACCACGGCCAAGGCTGGCACGGATAAGGCTGGCACGGACAAGGCGAGCGCGGGCGAGATGGGCACAGACAAGGTGGGCGCGGGCGAGATGGGCACGGACAAGGTGGGCGCGGGCGGGCGGCCCGAGGTGACGCGGCGTGAGGTGCGGATGCGCAGGCGCTGGCGGACAGCCTGAGCGCACCCCATAAGCTGGCCGTATGGGCATGGTCGGGACGGTCGGGCTGGTGCTGCACCCCAGGCGCGACTCCGTGGTGGCGATCGACACCATCCTGCGCTGGGCGGCGGGCAAGGGCGCCACCGTGATGGGGCTGCCCGAGGAGGTCGGCAGGATCGACTGCAGCGCCGTGCCGGTCGACGAGGGCGTGCTGGTGGAGCGGGCCGACCTGCTGGTCAGCCTGGGCGGCGACGGGACGATGCTGCGCACCATGCGGCTCATCGCCGGGCGGCCCACGCCGGTGCTCGGGGTCAACCTGGGGCGGCTCGGCTTCCTGGCCGAGATCGACATCGAGGAGCTGCCCGCGACTTTGTCGGCCATCGACGCGCACCGCTACACGGTGGAGCCGCGCATGGCCGTCCGCACGAAGCTCGACGGGGCGGAGGTGACCGCGTTCAACGACGTCGCGCTGGTGCGCATCCCCGGCGAGGGGATGGCTGCCGTGGGGGTGACGCCCGGCGGCGACCCGTTCGTGCGGTACGCGGCCGACGCGGTGATCGTGGCGACCTCCACCGGTTCGACCGCCTACAGCTTCGCGGCGGGCGGGCCGATCGTGTCGCCGCGGGTCGAGGCGGTGCTGGTGGTGCCGGCCGCGGCGCACTCGTCGTTCAACCGGGCGCTGGTGCTGCCCGCCGACGAGGAGGTGACGCTGGAGCTGCTGCCGGCCAGCGGGCGGCTGGCGGTCGAGGTGGACGGCGCCGTGCTGGGGCACCTGTGCCCCGGTGACCGGATCACGGTGTGCGCGGTGCCGGGGGCGGCGCAGGTGGTGCGGCTGGGGACGACGTTCTACGAGCGGGCGCGGCGCAAGCTGCGGGTGGACGGCAGCGCCGAGGTCGACTGATCGCCTCTGCGGCGACGCCGCCGCCCGGCGGGCGGCACGGCGGGTGGCACGGCGGGCCCGTCGCCGGCGCGGCGCGTGTTGACCAGGGCGGCGAGCGCCGTGGTGATGGGGACGGCCGAGATGAGGCCGATCGTGCCGACGATGCTGCGCACGATCTCCTGCGCGATGACGGGCGTGGTCAGCACCTCGCCCAGCGGCTGGTCGCCGATGCTGAACAGCAGCAGCAGCGGCAGCGACGCCCCCGCGTACGCCAGGATGATCGTGTTGATCACCGACGCGATGTGCGCCCGACCGACCCGGCCGCCGGCGCGGTAGAGGCGGCGCAGCCCGTACGAGGGGTTGGCCGCGGCCAGCTCGGTCACCGTGACCGCCTGGGTGACCGTCACGTCGTCGAGCACGCCGAGCGCGCCGATGATGATGCTGGCCAGCAGCAGCCCCTGGGTGTCGATGGAGTGGCTCATGTCCAGGGTGAACGAGCTGTCGTCGCTGATGCCGTTCAGCCGGGCCAGGCCGACCGCCGCGTACGACAGCAGCCCGGTCAGCGCGAGGCTGGTCAGTGTGCCGAGCACGGCCATCGAGGTGGTCAGCGTGAACCCGTGGGTCAGGTACAGCACCACCAGCATGATCGCCGCCGACCCGACGATCGCGACCAGCATCGGCGGGCTGCCCTGGAGGATCGCAGGGATGACGAACGTCAGCAGCAGCACGAACGTGATCGCCAGCCCGGCCAGGGCGGTCACGCCGCGCCAGCGGCCGAAGGCGATCACGGCCAGCGCGAACGCCGCCCCGAACAGCCACAGCGGCCGCGACCGGTCGTGGTCGGAGATCTGGTACGGCGACGCGCCGCTCCCGCTGTCGGGGTTGTAGATCAGCACGATGTCGTCGCCCGCGGCGAACCGCTGGGCGCCCGGCCCGCTCGGCAGCCGCAGCGTCACGTCCCGGCCGGCGTCGGGCCCCTCGGCGACCCGCACCGCCGCGTCGCCGCAGGGGACGGTGGAGGCGGGCGCGCCGGCGACGTCGCGGCACGGCTTGGTGACGACCGTGCCGGTGAGCCGCCGCACCGACGTCTCGGCGCCCGGCTCGTCCTCGGCGGCGCCGGGCCACAGCCAGACGAGGGCCACCAGCGTGGCCAGCGCCAGCGGCACCAGCACCGACAGGGTGGCCACGACCGCGCTCCTGGAGGCGGGGGCGGTGACATGTTCTGTGCCGTGCGAGTGGTTGGCGCCCATCGAGGAGTGACAGTACTACGGCGGGGTAGGCGCGGGTGCATGACGACGCTGGTCGGCACCTCGGGATGGCAGTACGAGGACTGGCGCGGCGGTCTGTACCCGGAGGGCTGCCCGCAGCGGCTGTGGGAGAAGCTCGGCCCGGTCCTGCTGCAGCTCCCGCCCACGCTGAGGGCCGATCCCGGGCTGCTGGAACGCTGCCTGGCCTGCTTCCCCGGCGACGTGCGGGTGGCGGTCGAGCCGCGGCACCCGTCGTGGTGGAGCGACGAGGTCCGGGAGGCGGGCTGGCAGGACGCCTACGTCTACTTCAACAACGACCCGGGCGGGGCGGCCGTGCGGAACGCTGCCCGCTTTGCCAGACTCGTCTAGTGCATACGCGTCTTTACCGGAACGGCCGCCTGGAGAAGGAGGGCTTCCCGATCGAGGAGGTCTCCGACCACGTCGGCGACGAGGACAACACCGTCTGGTTCGACCTGTGCGCGCCGTCGCCGCAGGAGCTGGGGGCGATCGGCGAGGAGCTCGGGCTGCACGAGCTGGCCGTCGAGGACGTGGTCTCCGACCATCAGCGGCCGAAGGTCGACGTCTACGACAACCACCTGTTCATCACCGCGTACGCGGTGCACTTCGACGGTGAGCGGCTCGACCCGGTCGAGGTCAACGCGTTCGTCACCCGCAACGCGCTGGTCACCGTGCGCGAGAACGACCACTTCGACATCCGTGAGGTGCTGAAGCGCTGGGACGAGGCCGACCGGCTGGCCGGGCACGGCGTCGCGTTCCTGCTGCACGGCCTGCTCGACTACATCGTGGACGGCCACTTCGACCTGATCCAGGAGTTCGACGGCAAGGTCGAGGAGCTGGAGGAGTCGATCTTCGAGGAGGGGGCGGGCAACTCCAGGGAGCTCCAGCGCACCATGTACGACCTGCGCAAGAACATGGCCAGGTTCCGCAAGGTCACCATGCCGATGCGCGAGGTCGTCGGCACCCTGCTCCGGCGCGACCAGGAGATCGTCGGCGACCCGGTCATGAACGCCTACTACGAGGACGTCTACGACCACGTGCTGCGCGTGACGGAGTGGACGGAGTCGCTGCGCGACCTGCTGGCCAACATCCGCGAGACGCGCCTGGCCCAGCAGGGCTTCCGGCTGAACGAGATCATGAAGGCGGTGACGAGCTGGGCGGCGATCATCGCGGTGCCGACGGCGATCACCGGCTTCTACGGCATGAACGTGCCGTATCCGGGCTCGGGCCAGCCGTGGGGCTTCTGGATGGCGTCGGTGCTGGTGGCCGGGGTGTCGGTGCTGCTGTACGCGGTGTTCAAGAAGAACGACTGGCTGTGACGGCCAGCGCGTCGAAGGGCGGCCGGCACGGGACGCCGCGGTCGTCCAGGGCCAGGGCCACCGCCAGCCGCACGTCCACCGCCCCCTCCGCCGGGTAGAGGGGCAGGCAGCGGCCGCCGGCGATCAGCGTCCTGCGGCCGACGGGGGTGGCGATCAGCGGCAGCTCGTCGTAGGTCGCGGGCGCGGCCAGGCGCAGCGTCCACAGGCCGCCCGCGCGGGCCCGCTCGCCGTCCAGGGCGTAGTAGTCGATGACGCCGCCGCTGGTGGAGACGACGGCGCGCATGGTGAAGCGGCGGCCCTCGGCGGTGAACACCTCGGCCGAGGGCGCGCGGTAGATCGAGTGCACGTAGCCGATCATGAAGACGCCGGAGCGCGGCAGGACCAACCCGTCCACGGCCGGCCGCCCGGCGCCCGCCGCGCCCGCCGTCAGCAGGACCACCAGCAGAACGGCCGGCAGGACGGCCGGCGCGGCGAGGAGTCTGGTCAGCCCTTCTCCTTGTAGTAGCGGGCCGCGCCCGGGTGCAGCGCGATCGGCGCGACCTGCTGGCCGAGCTTCGGGTCGAGCTTCTTGGCCTCCGGGTGCACGGCCGAGAGCTGCGCCTTGCGCTCGAACAGCGTCTTGGTGATGTCGTAGGCGAGCTGCTCGTCCATCTTGTCGGGCACGAGCAGGACGTTGGCCACGCCGACCGTCTTGACGGTGCCCTCCAGCTTGTAGAGGGACATGTCGATGTCGAGCCCGATGTAGTAGTCCTTGCCGTACTTCTCCTGCATCTTGGCCAGCACGTCGCTGGTGTCGATCATCTTCATGTCCGGCTTGCTGGTGGCCAGGTCCACGACCCCGCCCGTGGGCAGGCCGCCGACCCAGACGAAGGCGTCGATCGTGCCGTCCTTGACCGCCTGGACGGACTCGTTGATGGACAGCTGCTGCTTGGTGATGTCGGAGTCGGGGTTCATGCCGGCCGCCTCCAGCAGGCGCCTGGCCAGGACCTGGGTGCCGGAGTTCGGCGGGCCGATGGAGACGCGCTTGCCCTTCAGGTCGGTGACCTTGCTCGCGTTGACGCCGGGGGCGACGACGACGTGGGCGTAGTTGTCGTAGATGCGGGCGATGGCCTTGACCGGCTGCTTGGCGGTGAACGACCCGGTGCCGTTGACCGCGTCGATGGCCGTGTCGGTCTGGGAGAAGCCGATGTCGGCCTTGCCGGAGGCCAGCAGCTTGATGTTCTCGACGGAGGCCGAGGTGACGGAGGCGGTGGCCTGGGTGTTGGCGACGTTGTCGGTCAGCTGCTTGGCCAGGCCGCCGCCGTACACGTAGTAGACGCCGGTCGTGCCGCCGGTGGCGATCGACAGCCGGTTGCCGGAGCCGCTGACGCTGCCGCAGCCCGCGAGGGCCACGACGGCGAGGATGGCGAGGATCCGCTTCACGCTGGGACGCTCCTTCTCCTGATGAAGTGGACGGCCGCCGCGACGGCCAGGACAGCGAGGCCCACGGCGATGGGCACGGGTTCGAGGAACAGCAGCAGCACGGCCGCCGCCGCGGCCAGCAGCCGTTCGGGCCAGGCCGTCACGCCGCCGGTGGCCATGGCCAGCGCCGCCACCGCGACGGCCGAGACGGCCGTCATCAGCAGCACCATGCCGATGGGGCCCTGGCCGAGCAGCGCCTGGCCGTTCGGGGTGAGCACGAACGCGAACGGCACCAGAAACGCCGGCAGCGTGTAGCGCCAGGTCATCATCATCGTCCGGTACGTGTTGCCGCCGGTGATCGCGGCCGCGGCCACGGCCGACAGCGCGGTCGGCGGGCTCACCTCCGACAGCACCGCGTAGTAGAAGACGAACATGTACGCCTCGGCGGGTGAGACGCCGAGCGTGGTGAGCGCCGGGCCGATGATCACCGCGGCGATGATGAAGCTGGCCGTCACCGGCACGGCCAGGCCGAGCAGCATGACGGCGACGCCGGACATGACGGTGGTGAGGATGAGGTTGCCGGCGGCGACGTCCACGATGATCGCCGACAGGTTCAGCCCGAGCCCGGTCTGGGTGATGACGCCGACGATGATGCCCGCCGCCGCGCACACCGCCGTCACGGGCAGGACCTCCAGGGTGCCCTTGGCCAGCGCCTGCGCGGTCCGTCCCGGCGTCATGCGGTGCTCGGGGTCGAGGAACGACAGCGCGAACGCGACGGCGGTGGCGATCACCACCGACTGGAACGCCGAGCGGTCCATCGCCATCAGCACGACGATGAGGATCAGCGAGCTGAAGTGGTAGCCGAACCGCAGCAGCAGCCTGCCCGCCTTCGGCGCGTCCACCTGGACGGCGTGGGTGCCGAAGCGCCGCGAGTCGATCTCGATGGCCAGGAAGATGCCCAGGTAGTACAGGATCGTGGGGATGGTGGCGTAGACGAGCACCTGGAGGTAGCTGACCTTGAGGTACTCGGCGATGATGAACGCCGCCGCGCCGAGCGTGGGCGGCGACAGGATCGCCCCGATGCCGCCGGCGGCCAGGATGCCGCCCGCGGGCTCCTTGGGGTAGCCGGCCCGCCTGAGCACCGGCCAGGCGACGCTGCCGAGGCTGACCGTCGTGGCCACGCCCGAGCCGGACACGGTGCCGAGCAGGAAGCCCGCGGTGGTGACCGTACGGCCGGGGGCGGCGCGGGACTTCCGGAACGCGGCGAAGCTCAGGTCGATGAAGAACTTGCTCGCGCCCGAGTAGTCGAGCACCGCCCCGTAGATCGTGAACAGGATGATGTAGCTGGCGGCCACCTGCAAGGGGACGCCGAAGAAGCCCTCGGTGCCGGTGTAGAGCTGGGAGACGATCTGGCCGAGGTCGAAGCCGCGGTGCCCGATCGTCCAGTTGATCGGCAGGTACGCCCCGAAGTAGGCGTACACCAGGAAGACCAGGCAGATGACGGTGAACGCCCAGCCGACCGTGCGGCGCACCGCCTCCAGCAGCAGCGCGGTCAGCAGCAGGCCCGCCGCCACGTCCAGCGTCGTCAGCGCCGAGCCGGAGCCGCGGTCGCGGAAGGCGTCGATGTCGAGCAGCGGGTACAGCAGCACGGCCAGGGAGGCGGCGGCCAGCAGCCAGTCGGCGACCGCCGGCCGGTCGGTCGTGGCCACTGGCTCCTCACGCTTGCGCAG
>NZ_JAHKRL010000489.1 GCF_019396405.1 Nonomuraea rhizosphaerae
GCCGGGCGGCGTCCACGTCGAGCACCGAGGGCGGCCGGCCGCCCCCGGAGACGCCGACGCCGGACTCGTGGACGTATCCGGCCTCGATCAGCCGGTCCACCCGGTCGGTGATCGTCGACCGGGACAGACCGGTGTACTCGATGAGCTCCTTGCGCGTACGGCAGGCCCTGGTGCGGATCAACTGGAGGATCTGGCCCGCCGTCAGCATGGTCTACCCCTTCTCCGCTCCTGCCGTCAGCCCCTCCGTCAGCAGGCGCTCGCTGGCGAAGAACACGATAACGATGGGCAGCGTCAGGACCACCGATCCCGCCATGAGCACGGTCGTCGGGATCTCGATGCTGCCCGCCAGCTGGGAGAGCCCCAGGGAGACCGTCCAGCTCTCCCGCTTCTCGAGCAGGAAGAGCAGGGCGAACAGGAACTCGTTCCAGGCGATCATGAACGCGTAGAGACCCGTCGCCATGAGCGCGGGCTTGGACAGCGGCAGCACCACCCGCCAGATGGTCGACAGGCGGGTGCAGCCGTCGATCGCCGCCGCCTCCTCCACGCTCTGCGGCACGGTCTCGAAGTAATTGCGCAGCATGTATACCGTGACGGGCACCGTCTGTGCGACATATACCAGGATCAACCCCAGCAAGGAGCCCCGGAGCCCCAGCATCGTGAAGAGCACGAACAGCGGGATGGCCAGCACGATCGCCGGGAACAGGTAGACGGCCAGGAACAGGAAGTGCACCTGCCGCCGCCCGAAGAAGCGCAGCCTGGCCACGGCGTACGCGCCCGGGATCGAGATCAGCAGCGTGACCGCCACCGAGATGACCGAGACGATCGCGCTGTTGCGCATGAACGTGACGAAACCCTGCCGGGTCAGCACGTTCACGTACGTGTCGAAGGTGAACGAGCGCGGCCAGATCGAGCCCCGCTCCAGGATCAGCTCCTGGATGTCGCGCACCGACAGCGTCACCATGTAGAAGAACGGGAACGCGGTGACCAGGAACAGCACGAGGATCACCAGCGGCTTCAGCCACCTGAACAGCGCCCGCTCGAACCTATCCCTGCTCACGCTCGCCTCCCGAGAAGAACCTGAGGTACAGGGCCAGGAACACGACCAGGACGAGCGCCAGCACGATCGCCTGCGCGGCCGAGGCGCCGATGTCGTTGCGCGCGGTCAGGAAGTCGTAGACGCGCACGCTGACCACCCCCGTCCCCGCCTCGCCGCCGGTCAGCAGGTACACGTCGTCGAACTTGGTGAAGGTGAAGACGAACCGCAGCACCGACAGCAGCGCGACCACCCGCCAGAGCTGCGGCATGATCACGTGACGGAAGCGCTGCGTCGGCGTGGCCCCGTCCACCACCGCCGCCTCCTCCAGCTCCCCGGGCAGCGCCTGCAGCCTGGCCAGGATGAACAGGAACGCGAACGGGAAGTACCGCCACGCCTCGAACGCGATCACGGTCAGCAGCGCCACCGGCACCTCGACGCCCAGGAACGTGCCCTTGGCCTGGGTGAGGAAGGCGATGTGGGTGCCCAGCCAGGAGTTGACGATGCCGTAGTCGGGGTTGAGCATCGTCTCCCACAGGAAGGCTGCCGCCACGACCGGCGCCACGTACGGGATGAGGATGGAGGCCCTGACGAGCGTGCGCCCCTTGAACCGGTCGCGCAGCGCCAGCGCGGCCACCAGCCCGATCACGATCGACAGCGCGGTGCCGGCGACGGTGTAGATGAGCGTGTTGACCAGGGAGGACCAGAACCCCGGCTCGGAGATCACGTACGCGAAGTTCTCCAGCGTGTAGTGCCCGAAGACGCCCACCCTGCGGATGTTGATCAGCCGCACGTCCTGGAACGCGAGCATGATCGCCCACAGCAGCGGCACCACCACCACGACCAGCGTGATGATCAGTGTCGGCGAGATCAGCGCCAGCCCGGCCCTGTTCTCCCTCTGCTTCAGGGTCCGGGTCACCCTCGGATCCCGCGCTTGATGGTCTCGACGTCCTTCTTGGCCTGGTCGGCGGCGGCCTGCGGGGTCAGGGAGCCGTCCACCAGCCCGCTCAGCGCCCTGGGCACGGGCAGCTCGCCCATCGTGGCGCCGATCAGCTTGCCCTGGCCCTGCGGGATGCCCCACCGGGCGAAGGTGTCAGGGCTCTTGCGCAGCGTGTCCAGCACCTCGGCCGGGTAGACCTCGGCCAGCGGCTTCTTGGTGTCCACGCCGGCGGGCAGCTTGTTCCACTTGTCGGCGAAGCCGGTCCGGGTGGGGAACTTGCCCTCCGGAGCCATCCCGATCCACCGGTCGTAACCCTCGTTCATCATGTACGAGACGAACTGGGCGGCGGGCTCCTTGGCGGCGTCCCGGATGACGGCCCAGGAGACGATCTCCCCGTACTGGGCGGGAGTCCCGTCGGGCCCCTTCAGCGCGGTGACCACGCCGGTGTTCTTGGCCAGCCACTCGGGGTCGCCCTTGCACTCGGGGCAGCTCGGCTTGGCGTCGTTGCGCAGCCCGGCCAGCTCGTCCAGGATGAACGACGACCAGATCGTCATCGCCGCCCTGCCCGCGAAGTAGGTGGCACGGGTGGAGTCGACGTCCTGCTTCCCCTTGACCGAATAGTCTTTTGCGAGCTTTGCGTAGAAGTCAAATGCTTTCACGCACTGTGGCGCATTAAGGGCAACATTTCCGGAATTGTCGACTAGCTGGCAGCCGTTCGCGAGGGCCACGTGCTCAAAGCTCTGCGCGGTGAACGAGTCCTTCGGCGCCACGGCCAGCGTGATGCCCGCGACCCCGCCCGTGTTCAGCTTCTTCGCCGCCGCCTCCAGCGCCTCGTAGGTGTCCGGCGGCTCCAGCCCGGCCTTCTGGAACAGGTCCTTGCGATAGAGGATGAGCTGCGCCCACCCGTCGCTCGGCACGGCCAGCAGTTTGCCGCCCGACGAGTCGAGCTCCAGCGCCCGCGCCGAGAACCCGCTCCTGCCGAGCTTGTCGACGATCCGGCCGGGCGTCTCGGTGTCGAGCAGGTCGTTGGCCTCCAGCTCGCGGATGGAGGCCAGGGGCAGCGCGCCGATCACGTCGGGCAGGTCGTCGGCGGCCGCGGCCGTGGTGATCACCTGGCTGAACTGGTCCTCGGCCACGCCGACCAGCTTGACCTTGATACCGGTCTTCTTGGTGAAGTCGGCGACGATCTGGTTCTGCACGGTCATCCGGTCCTCGAGGTTCTCCTCGGTCCAGACCGTGATCTCGTCGGCGGCCTGCGAGCCGCCTCCGTCGTCGCCGCACGCCGTCAGCGAGGCCGCTGCCAGCAGGGCGACGGCGAGGACGGCGGGCATCTGATGGGGCATGACGCACTCCTCCCGTACGGGGATATGCGGCCCTTTACCCCTAAGTCGGGCGACGCAACTAGCGGTAGTCGAGACGAGACCGGTCTGTACCCGGCTCGTGTTCGGGGGCGCGCCGGACAAGAGGGGTAGGTAGCGGACGGGTTATATCGGTAAGCTCGCTTACCGGAAGACACTCTTGAGAAACGCCAATTTCGGTAGTGGCGTCGGGCGGAAGTCGTAGACTTACGAGTGTTCTGAGCGCAAGTATCGTGTGCGAACAACTACTAAACCTTTACCTTCTGTCTGATCAAAAAGCGTAAGTGTGGGGAATGCGCGTCATCACCTTTGAAGAGCCAGGCCGTGTCCGCGTCGGCCTGGAGTCGCCCGCCGAGCTTGAGGCGGGCTGCGTGCGGGTCCGTACGCTCTATTCGGGCGTCTCCGCGGGCACCGAACTCACCGCCTATCGCGGTACGAACCCCTATCTCTCCCGCAAATGGGACGCCGAGCAGCGGCTGTTCCTCAACGGCAAGACCCACGCCTACCCGCTGGCCGGCTGGGGCTACCAGGAGGTCGGCGAGGTGGTGGAGGCGGCGCCCGACGTCGCCGACCCGCCGGTCGGTCAGCTCGTCTGGGGCATCTGGGGCCACCGAAGCGAGGCCGTCGTCCCTGCCGAGAGGCTGGTCGGCCACGTCCTGCCGCCCGGCGCGGAGCCGATCGGCGGCGTCTTCGCCCGCGTCGGCGCGATCGCGCTCAACGCCGTGCACGCCGCCGACATCCACCTGGGCGACCAGGTCGCGATCTTCGGGCAGGGCGTCATCGGCCTGCTGGCCACCCGGCTCGCCGTGCTGAGCGGGGCCAGGGTCGTCGCCGCCGACGCCATCCCCGCCCGCCTCGAACTGGCCAGGTCGTACGGCGCCGCCGAGACCTTCGACGTCACCGGCGGAAGCGTGGCCGAGTTCATCCGCAAGCGGATCGAGGGCGCCGACACCGCCATCGAGCTGAGCGGCAACCACCTGGGCCTGCACGAGGCGATCAGGACCGTGCGCAGGGGCGGCCGGGTCGTGGCCGCGGGCTTCTACCAGGGCGACGGCGCCGGGCTGCGGCTCGGCGAGGAGTTCCACCACAACCAGGTGCAGCTCGTGTCCTCGCAGATCGGCGGCGTCGCCTCGTGGCTGTCGCACCGCTGGGACGTCGAACGACTCCAGCGCACGTTCATGGAGCTCGTGCACCGGGGCGAGATCGACGTCCAGAGCCTGGTCAGCCACGTCATGCCGGTCGGCGACGCGCCCGCCGCCTTCGACCTGATCGACAGGCACCCGTCCGAGGTGCTTCAGCTCGTCTTCCAATTCGAGGAGTGACAGTGAGGCTTGCCGCACAGGAGCAGCTTCTGCCCGGTCGCACGCTGCAGGAGAAGTTCGCGTTCGCGCTCGACGCCGGGTTCGACGCGATCGAGCTGCGCGGGAAGGGGGACTTCCACTTCGCCGGCCGCCTGACCGAGCTCAAGCGGGCCCTGGCCGACGGCGTCGTCATGCCGACCGTGTGCGTGGAGATGCCGCACTTCATCGGCGACTTCGACCCCGGCAAGCGCATGGACGCCATCCAGCAGCTGCGCTCGCAGCTCACGGTCATCGCCGAGCTGGGCGGCATCGGGGTGATGACGCCCGCCTCCTGGGGCCAGTTCTCGCGCAGGCTGCCGCCGTTCGAGCCGCCGCGCAGCCCGGAGGAGGACCGCGAGGTACTGGCCGAGGCGCTGGCCGTGCTCGGCGAGCACGCGCACCGCAACGGCGTGCTGATCATGCTGGAGCCGCTCAACCGCTACGAGAACCACATGGTCAACACCCTCGCCGAGGCCGTGTCGTACTGCTCCATGGACTCCATCAGGATCGTCGGCGACACCTACCACATGAACATCGAGGAGGACGACCCCTGCCGCTCGCTGATTGAGGCGGCGCCCTACCTCGCGCACATGCAGATCAGCGAGTCGAACCGCAACCAGCCGGGCACCGGCCACCTCGACTGGGGCGCGCAGCTGGCCACCCTCGACGCCCTCGGCTACGACGGCTACCTCGCGCTCGAATGCCGCCTGCGCGGCGAGCCGGAGATCGTCCTGCCCCAGACGGCGGCCTTCATCAGGAAATACCTATGATCCTCCGCGACGCCGTGCGCGTCCTGGTCGCCAACTGGGACGGCAGCTACACCGTCCCCTCCCGCCGGCTCTACCCCCATCAGTGGAGCTGGGACTCCGCCTTCATCGCCATCGGCAACGCCCGCTGGTCGCCGCGCCGGGCCAGGTCGGAGCTGCTCGCGCTGTTCGGCTCCCAGTGGCGTGACGGCAGGGTGCCGCACATCGTGTTCAACCCCAGGGTGCCCGAGGGCGCCTACTTCCCCGGCCCCGAGTTCTGGATGGTGCGCGCCCCCTCCGGCTCGGCCACCTCCGGCATCGTGCAGCCGCCCGTGCACGCGCTGGCCGCCTGGCAGGTGCACCTGGCCGAGCCCGACCCGGTCTTCCTGCGCAGGCTCTACCCGCGGCTGGTCGCCCAGCAGGACTTCCTGCGCGCCGCGCGCCGCTCGCCCGAGGGGCTGATCTCGATCGTGCACCCCTGGGAGTCGGGCATGGACAACAGCCCGGCCTGGGACCTGCCGCTGGCCGCCGTCGAGGCCGGGCCCGCGGGCGTCACCCGCAAGGACCTCGGTCACGTCAGCGCCGACGAGCGGCCCACCGACCGCGACTACGAGTGCTACGTCGCGCTCGCCCGCGCCTACCGCGACACCGGTTACCGGCGCGCCGGCGCGTTCCGTGTCGAGGATCCGCTGTTCAACGCCGCGTACGGGGTGGCGGAGCTGTCCCTGGCGAAGATCGCGGAGGTGTGCGGCGCGGACCCGGAGCCGCACCACCAGGAGGCCGCCGCCATCACCGCGGCCATGGTCGAGCATCTCTTCGACGAGGGCCTGTTCCACTCCCGCGACGTGCTCACCGGCCACCTGCTGCGCTCCAGCAGCGCCGCCGGGCTGGTCCCGCTCATGCTGCCGGACCTGCCGCGCGACATCGCCAACACGCTGATCGGCACCGCGCTCGACCTGTTCGGGCTGAAGGACGGGGTGCTGCCCAGCTTCGCGCCGTCCGCGCCCGAGTACGACCGGGCGCGCTACTGGCGCGGGCCGAGCTGGATCAACCTGTCCTGGCTGGTCTGGCAGGGCCTGCGGCACCGCCGCGCCGACCTGGCCGGGCCGCTGGCCGACGGCATGATCAGGGCGGTCACCGAGTCTGGGTTCCGCGAGTACTTCGACCCGTTCACCCTCCAGGGCCACGGCTGCCACGACTTCAGCTGGTCAGCCGCGCTCGTCCTCGACGTCGCCGCGGAGCACGGCCTGGACGGAGTGCCGGCTCCGGGCGGCCAGCTCGGACAGGAACTGGGGGGCCTCGGCGAAGCCGACGACGTCGGTGATCACGTGCCGGCGTAGCAGGTCACCGCGCTGCCGCAGCAGCGCGATCGTCTCGTACGAGAGCCGCTCGCGGTCCCAGGCGTGCGCCAGGCCGCGCGGCACCCTGCCGATCTGGGCGCAGCGCACCGACAGGCCGTTGTGGTGGAACTCCTCGCCCAGGCGCACCTCGTCCGCGCCCTCGGTGTAGAAGGCCAGGTCCACGAGCGTGCCCTGCGGCCGGAGCAGCCTGAGCCCCAGGGCCAGAGCCCGGGGCCTGCCGCGGCACTGGAACACCACGTCGGCGCCCCGGTCGTCGGGGGCGTGCCGCCAGCGCCGCTTCAGCTCCACGGCGGGGTCCTGCTCCGTGGCCAGTACGTCGGCCCCGAGCGCCGCGGCGATGTCCAGCCTGGCCGGGGTCTCGTCCACGACCACGACCTCCGCCGCGCCGTACGCGAGGGCGAACGAGGCCGTCAGCAGCCCGACGACCCCTGCGCCGACCACGGCCACGCGCCTGCCGCGCACCCCGTCGCCGAGGTCCCGGACGGCGGGGCCGTGCAGGTCGGCGGCGGCGTGCAGGAGCCCGTTCGCGCAGATCGGCCCCATGTGCGCCACGTAGACGCCGAGCATCGGGTCCAGGTCGCCGGGCAGCTCCACGAACCTGTCGGCCAGTGGGTCGGCCACGTAGCCGGTGCGGTGCCCGTACGCCATCGCCACCAGCGCGCCCTCGCGCACGGCCCGCGTCCGCGTCTCGACCACCCGGCCCACCTGCATGTACCCGATGCCGCGCACGGGGTAGCCGATGGACGGCGTGCCCTCGGCGAACAGCCCGAGCGCCCGGTCCCAGCTCGCCGACAGGTACGGGTTGGTGCCCTTGACGTAGGTCAGCTCGGTGCCGGCCGAGATCCCGCTGTAGGCGGTGGCGACCCGGAAGCCGCCCTCCGGCACGTCCGCCGGCTTCTCCTCCACCAGCGTGACCTCGCCAGGTGCCTCAATGCTCAAGACGTTGATCAAGTGTCACCGGTTTCCTCTCGATGGCCGACCGCGCCAGGGCGAGGGCCAGCCTGTGGGTCCTCAGCGCCTCTTGGTAGGGCGCGCGCACGTCGGCCTCCCTACCCTGTACGGCGTCGACGAACGTCCGATCCACCCGGGTCTTGGCCTGTCCGTCCGCCTCGATCACGGTCTCGCCGTCGATGAGCAGCCGTTCCTCGCCGAGCTCCAGCGTGATGCCCTCGGCGTGCACCTCCAGCCCGGCCCGGTGTTTGCGGACGAGCAGGCTGGTGGCGGCCAGCGTCCCGGCCGCGCCGCCGGCGAAGCGCAGCACCGCGGCCGTGGCCCGGTCGACCTCACCGGCCGTGCTGTTGTCAGCCGGTACGGCGTGCACCATGGACACCTCGCCGACCAGCACGCGGGCCAGGTCGAGGACGTGGACGGCCTGCTCGACCAGCTGACCGCCCGACATGTCCGGCTTCAGCCACCAGCCGACCGGGGGCACCTTGTCCAGCCAGTACCCCAGCGCCAGCCGCACGGGCCGGTCCCCGAGCAGGTCCCGGGCCTGGTAGAGGATGTCGAGGTAGCGCCAGTGGTGCCCGACGGCCGAGGGCAGGCCCCGGCGGTCGAGATCCGCGGCGATCCGCTCGGCGGTGGCCAGGTCAAGGGAGAGCGGTTTTTCCACAAATAGTGGGAGATCGCATGACAGGGCGTCTTCTTCCGGGGTGCCGTGGGCGAAGGGCGGCACGCAGACGTACGCGGCGTCCAGCCCGCCGGCCTCCAGGAGGCCGGCGTGGCTCTCGAAGGCGGGCGAGCCGTGCTTCGCGGCGAGCGCCTGGGCTCTGCGCAGGTCCGGGTCGGCGACGCCGGCGATGGAAACATCCGGAAAACCGGACAAGACGTCAGCGTGACGGGCAGCAACATTTCCGGCACCGATGATGCCGATACGCGTGATGGGCGACACGTCCCGCCTTATCCCACAATTTCATTGAATGAAACGAAGATGTTCAGAGATGCCTTGATGGGGCAGATGTCGCCGACCTGAACAGAACAGATCGGGGCATACTGCATGGGGAAAGATTTGCGGGCCTTGTCCAGAGTCCAGGAATGGTACGGCCCCCACTCGAGCGTCGCGGCCGAGTGGCCGGTCGAAGCCCTCCTGCTGGCCAAGGGAACGACCACGGTGAGTGTCGTCCTGCCTGCTCGTGACGAAGAGAGCACAGTGGGCGAGATCGTCACCGTGATCCGCCGCGACCTCGTCGAACGGGCACCCCTCGTGGACGAGATCGTCGTCGTCGATTCCAACTCCACCGATTCGACCGCCGCCGTGGCCGCCGCCGCCGGAGCCCGCGTGGTGGCGCAGAACGCCGTACTGTCGCACCTTCCACCGCTGACCGGCAAAGGGGAGGCGCTGTGGAAGGGGCTGGCCGCCGCCAAGGGCGACCTGATCGTGTTCGTGGACGCCGATCTGCGCAACTTCGGCTCCCACTTCGTCTCCGGGCTGCTCGGGCCGCTGCTCCTGGACCCCAAGACCCACTTCGTCAAGGCCGCCTACGAACGCCCGTACACCGGCGAGGACGGCGTGCCCCAGCGCGGCGGCGGCGGCCGGGTCACCGAGCTGCTGGCCAGGCCGTTGCTCAACCTGTTCTGGCCGGAGCTGGCGGGGTTCGTCCAGCCGCTCGGCGGTGAGTACGCCGCCCGCCGCGAGGTCCTGGAACAGGTCCCGTTCGTCACCGAGTACGGCGTCGAGTTCGGCCTGCTGGTCGACCTGCTCGAACTGACCGGCCTGGACGCGATGGCCCAGGTCGACCTCGGCACCAGGACACACGCGCACCAGCCGATGCCCGCGCTGGGCCGGATGGCCGGCCAGATCATGCTCACCGCCTGGTCCCGCCTGGAACGGCAGGGCCGGGTGGTGAGCGCGCAATCGCCCGATCACATGCTGCTGCAGTTCGGGCTGGACGGGGAGACGGACCTGGTGGACATGACCGTCGCCGAGCGGCCTCCGCTCGCCACGCTCGCGGTGGGGGACGTCGCGTGAACATCCTGATGAACGCCGGGCCATGGCTGCCCGTACCGCCCGCCGGCTACGGCGGGATCGAGAACGTGGTCGCCACGCTCGTGCCCTGCCTGCGCGAACGCGGGGTGCGGATCGTGCTGGCCTCCGTCGGGTCGAGCACGATCGAGGTGGACGAGCTGATCAGCGTCTTCGACGAGGGCCAGTTCGGCGACCTGCAGAAGCCGTACAACCAGGTCATGGGCATCGCGCACGCCCATCAGGCCCGCGTGGCGCGCGAGATCGCCGCCCGCGACGACCTCGACCTGGTCCACGACCACCTGGAGGTGGTGGGACCGGCCGTGCTGGCCGCGCTCGGCGGCCCGCCCGTCCTGCACACGCTGCACTGGGACCTGCGCAAGCACGCCGCCTTCTATGGAGCGTTCCCGCGCTCGATCGCGGTCAACGGCGTGTCGGACTCCCAGATCGCCCGCGCGCCGGAGGCGCTGCGCGCGGCCTCGCTCGGCTCCGTCCTGCTGGCCACCCCGCTGGCCGACCGCGACATCCGCGCCGAACGCGGCGAGCACCTGGCCGTCATGGGCAGGGTCTGCGGGCTCAAGGGGCAGCACGTGGCGGCCAGGATCTGCCAGAAGCTGGGCCTGCCGCTCGTCCTGGCCGGGCCGGTGAGCGGCCTGGACACCCCCGCCGAGCTGGAGGCGGTCGTCCAGGACCCGGAGCATCCGCTGCACGGGCACCCCGACGTCCGCTACTACGCGGACACGCTCGCGCCCTACCTCGACGGCGACCTGGTGCGCTGGATCGGCTCGGTGGGCGGCGACACGCGCGACCAGCTCTACGCCTCCGCGCGAGCCGCGCTGTTCCCCATCCAATGGGACGAACCCGGCGGCACCGCCGTGGTGGAGGCCCTGTCGCTGGGGGTGCCGCCGGTGGCGCTGCGGCGCGGCTGCATGCCGGAGATCATCGAGCACGGGCGTACCGGGTTCCTCGCCGACACGGAGGAGGAGCTGGCCGAATGGGTGCTGCGGATCGACGAGATCGACCCGGAGGAGTGCCGCGCGGAGGCGCGCCGCCGCTTCTCGCCGTCGGTCATGGCCGACCGCTACCTGGAGCTGTACGAGCAGGTGCGGAAACGGTCCTAGGAGAAACCGCGGGGCAGGACGGCGACCGGGCACGCGGCTGACTTGAGCACCTTCATCGCCACCTCCCCGAGGAAGACCCGGTGCGGCTGCGCGTCCTCGCTGGCCGCGCAGACGAGCAGCTCACCGGGCAGCCACTCGATCGTCGCGAGGGCCGCGGCCACGTCGTGCCCCTCGGCGATCTCCGACTCCGCCTCGATCCCGGTCGTCTCCCAGGCCAGGCGTACGGCCAGCGCCAGGTCGTCGCCGAGCCGGCCGGGATCCTCCGTACGCAGGTCCAGCGTGATCAGCCGGAGCGGCGCCCCCAGCCGGAGCGCGGCCCGCGCCACCCGCTCCACGGCGGCGTCGCACTGCGGCCGGTGCACGTACGCCAGCGTGAGCCGCGACGGCTCGTCCGGCGGCAGGTAGCCCGACGGCGCCAGCATCACCGCCTCGGGGGACAGGTGCAGCAGGTGGTCGGACGTGGCGCCGATCGTGATGCCGCCGTGCCGGCCGCCGCGCGCCGACCCGGCCACGATCAGGTCCGCCTTGATCCGGCTCGCCAGCACCGCCAGGCCGCGCCCGGAGCCCCTGCTCTCGAACGCCATGTACTCGGCCGGCACGTCGCCCAGCTCCTTGGCCGCGTGCGCCAGGTTGGCCTGCGCCTCGACCGCCAGCCCCGGGCTGCCCGGCGGGTAGATCACCGCCACGGTGAGCTCGCCGCCGGTGACCCGCGTGATCGCGGCACCCAGGGCGAGAGCGTCGCTTCCCCCTGCGTCGCCGTTGTACCCGACGATCACGTGCTCTCCGATCACGGATGGTCCTTACCCGCTGTGAGCTGGGCATACGCCTCCACTCTCCTCCATACGGAGGACCCCTTTTCAGGAATTTTGGTCGTTTGGTGGAGATGTCGGACGGTGATCGTTTGTAGGGTCGCGTCATCACCGGTTCATCGATTGGACATGTTTTGTACCGCGACATCGTCGACTTCGCCCTCACCACGCCCGCGTGGCTGCACACCCTCGCGGAGGTGGGCACCGACGCCGGCCTGTTCGTCTTCGCCGCGTTGTTCCTGCTGTGCTGGTGGCGGGCCAGGAACGCGCCGGCGCGTGACCTGGCGATCGCGATCGCGGGCCCTGCGGGCGTGGTCTGCGCGTACGTGCTCAGCGAGATCGTCAAGACGTTCGTCCGGGAGGGACGGCCCTGCCGGGACGGGATCGCGACGATCGCCGCGTGCCCGCCCCCGGACGACTGGTCGTTCCCGAGCAACCACTCGGTCATCGCGGCCGGGGCCGCGGGAACGCTCGTCCTGGCCTGGCGGGCGCTGGCCTGGGCGGTGCTCCCGCTGGCCGTGCTGATGGCGTTCTCGCGCGTGTTCGTCGGCGTGCACTATCCGCACGACGTCGCGGCGGGCTTCCTGATCGGCTTGGCGCTGGCCCCGCTGTTCGCTTTGCTGCTGGTGGGAGCGGTCACGCCGATGGTACGGCTGGCGCGAAGCCGTCTGTCGCCGCAACGAGCCGGCTGACGATGCCCGGCTCGGTGGCGGCGTGCCCGGCGTCGTCCACCACCTCGAACCTCGCCTCCGGCCACGCCTGGTGCAGGTCCCAGGCCGTGGCCATGGGCGTGCACACGTCGTAGCGGCCCTGGACGATGACGGCCGGGATGTGGCGGATCAGGTCCACGTTCGCGATGAGCTGACCGGGCTCCATCCAGCCGCCGTGGGTGAAGAAGTGATTCTCGATCCGGGCGAACGCCACGGCCATCTTCGCCTCCCCGAACTCCGCCACCAGCTCCGGATCGGGCAGCAGCGTGACCGTCCCGCCCTCCCATCGCGACCACGCCTCGGCCGCCGCCAGCCGCGCCTCGTCGTCGTCGCCCTCCAGCCGCGCGCGGAAGGCCGCGATCAGGTCGCCCCGCTCCTCGGCCGGGATCGGCGCGACGAACTGCTCCCACAGGTCGGGGAACATCCTGGAGGTGCCCTCCTGGTAGAACCAGTGCAACTCCTCCGGCCGCAGCGTGAAGATGCCGCGCAGCACCAGCTCGGTCGTCCTTCCGGGGTGCGTCTGCGCGTACGCGAGGGCCAGCGTGCTGCCCCACGACCCGCCGAACACCTGCCACCGGTCGATCCCCAGATGCTCCCGCAGCCGCTCCATGTCGGCGACCAGGCTCCAGGTCGTGTTGGTCTCCAGCGACGTGCCGGGATCACTCGCGTGCGGCAGGCTGCGCCCGCAGTTGCGCTGGTCGAACAGGACAATCCGGTACAGCTCGGGGTTCCACTGGCGGCGGTGCTTGGTGGTGCAGCCGCCACCCGGGCCGCCGTGCAGCATGACGGCCGGCTTGCCGTCGGGGTTGCCGACGGTCTCCCAGTAGATCTGGTTGCCGTCGCCGACGTCCAGCAGACCCGAGTCGTAGGGCTCGACGGAGGGGTAGAGGGTTCTCATGGATATGCACCGTTTCATACTTGTTCGATGGAACTGGTGACGATCGACGACATCCACGCCGCAGCCGACCGCATCAAACCCGTCACACTACGCACCCCTCTGGTCCCGGTGGAAGGCGCCTGGATCAAACCCGAGAGCCTCCAGCGGGTCGGCTCGTTCAAGATCCGCGGCGCCTACAACGCCGTCGCCTCGCTGCGCCCCTCAGGCGTCGTGACGCACTCCTCCGGCAACCACGGCCAGGCCATCGCCTACGCCGCCAAGCAGTTCGGCATCCCGTGCGTCGTCGTGGTCCCCGAGGGCACGCCCGCCGTGAAGGCCGACGCCATCAGACGTCACGGCGCCGAACTGGTCACCGTCCCGCCCCCGCAGCGCATCAGCGCCGCGATGGCGCTCGCCGGCGAACGCGGCCTGACCATGATCCCCCCGTACGACCACCTGGCCATCATCGCCGGGCAGGGCACCATCGGCCTGGAGATCGTCGAGGACCTGCCCGACGTCGAGGTGGTCGTGACCCCGGTCAGCGGCGGCGGCCTGGCCTCGGGCATCGCCTCGGCCGTCAAGGCGCTGCGCCCCTCGGTCACCGTCCTGGGCGTCGAACCCGCGCTCGCCGCCGACGCCCTCGAAAGCCTGCAAGCCGGGCATCCCGTGTCCTGGGACACCAGCCGCACCTTCCGTACGATCGCCGACGGTCTGCGGGCCGACCTGTCCGAGCTGACCTTCGCCCACCTGCGCGAACACCTCGACGGCATCGTCACCGTGACGGAGGACGAGATCCGCTCCGCCATGACCCACCTCGCGCGCACCGCCCGGCTGGTCGCCGAGCCCAGCGGCGCCGTGACGACCGCGGCCATGCTCGCCGGCCACCTCCCGCAGGGCCGCACGGTCCTCGTCCTGTCGGGCGGCAACGTCGATCCCGACCTGTACCGCCAGGTGATCTAGCAGGCGCGGGGAGTGGCGGCTCGCCGTGCTCGCTCGACCAGATCGGCCGCGGCGGCCGCCCATTCCCCGTGCTCGAAGACGAACCCCGCGCCGAGCAACCTGCCCGGGACCACCCGGCGGCTCTTGAACAGCAGCTCGGTGTCCGATCGCAACGCGAGCGCGCCGAGCTCCGCCATCCACCTGGTCGCAGGCAGCCCCACCGGAACACCCCATGCCTGCCGCAGCACCCGCATGAACGCGCGCTGCGGCAGAGGACCGGGAGCGGCGAGGTTGACCGCCCCGCCGAGATCATCCCGCTGGGCCAGAAACTGAACAGCCCGGACAAAATCCCGCTCGTGGATCCATGACACGTACTGCGCCCCGCCCGCCACCGGACCACCCAGCCCGATCCGCGCCATCCGCGACAGAACGTCGAAGACCCCGCCCCGATCCGGACTCATCACCATGGCGGTGCGCAGGCTCACCTTACGCGTGTGCGGGGTCTCGGCCTCCTCCTGCGCCCGCTCCCACTCCTTCGCGATCTTGACGCTGTACGCCCAGTAACGCGGGACATCGGGCTCCGCGCCGCCGATCACACCGGTGGCCTCGTCGTTGGGCGCGTCGAAGCGGTGGGCGTAAATGGTGGCGGTGCTCATCTGCAACCAGACCCGGGGCGGCAGCGCGGCGGCCGCGATCGCCTCCCCCACGGCCCGGGCGGAGCGCACCCGCGAGTCCATCATCGCCTGGAGGCTCGCCGGGGTGTAACGGCAGTTCACGCTGCGCCCGGCCAGGTTGACGACAAGGTCGCTGCCGTCGACCTCCCTCACCCACGGCCCCAGGCTCTCGCCGTCCCAGTGAACCTCACGCTCGCGTACCGGTCGCCTGGTCAGGATGACGACCTCATGGCCGCCGGCCGTGAGCGCCCGATCGAGAATCGCCCCGACCTGCCCCGTTCCTCCCGCCAGCACCACCTTCATCAGGCGCTCTCCCACCGCAGGCGCTCCAGGAATCCCCGCTCCCCGATGGCGTACTCATGGAAGGCCCGCCGGATCTCCTCCAGCTCACCGACCTCCGCCCGCCGCAGCGTCCCTTCCTTGTACTCCACCTCAAATCCCCCCTTTTCGGGAGAAACCTGGATGAAGTGCCGCCCGAAGTTCACCAGCGCCACGAACGGGTTCTGCGGCGCCATGGTGCCCAGCACGTCGCGCACCAGGCCCAGATCGGGATCGTGCACCACCATCCCGTCCCCGGTGTGCAGCTGCATCCCCTCGTACACGCCGAGCGGCGCGACGTTGTGCACCAGATCCCGCTGCGGGTCGTAACAGACCAGCCCATGCGCCCGTGCGACCCCGAACACCTGCCCGGACATCTCATCCATCGTGTCCGGGGTCATCGTCACCAGCACATGTCCTGGATAAGCCGTGACAACACCCGGCAGCTCCTTGGCCACCTCGGGCACGTCTGTCGTGGGCTCGCCCCGCTTGGCCTCCAGGTAGACGGCCCGCGCCTGATCCTTGCCGATCGGCGCGGCCTCGTCCCAGACCATCAACTCAACGCTCATCCGCCCATCTTGTCGGATGCCGTCCCGCCGGCTGCCGCCTACTGCGGTTTGTGCGAGTCCGGGACCAGCTCCGCGGTGCAGTGAGCACACCGCCGCGCCTCCGCCGGAATCTCACTCAGACACTCCGGGCACTCCTTGGTCGTGGCCGCCTTGTCCTTCTCGAACAACGCCACCAGCCGGTTCATCGGCGCCACGATCAGCCAGTAGACCACCGCCGCGATGACGATGAAGGTGATGAGGTGGTTGAGGAAGTCACCGTACTTGAACTGGCTGCCGTTGATCGTGAAGGTGTACTGGGCGAAGTCCGGCTGCTTGCCGCCGGTGATCGCCCCGATCAGAGGGGTGATGAGGTCGGCGACCAGCGCCTGCACCAGGCCGCTGAAGGTGGCCCCGACAATGACCGCGATCGCCAACTCGACGATGTTGCCACGTAACAGAAACTTCCTGAATCCGCCCATAGCATCGCTATGTAGCCGGTCGAAGGACAGTCAAACGCTACGCGGTCCTGATGTCGGCATATGCCGGGGCTCGTGGTGAAACCTTGATCTTGCACAGAGCCATGTGCGGAACGTTACCGCTGGTCAGGCCTGGAAGCGAGCTGTTCCCGATCGAAGAGACCCTTCTTCGCTCCTTCGATGAAGGTATCCCACTCTTCGTACGTGAACGCTTGGACGGCGCCGGTGACGTCCGTGCTGCCCCGCACCCAAACCCGGTTGTCCAGCACGGTGACTTCGACGCATGAGCCGTTGTTACACGAGTGCCAGACGGCGCGGCTTAGGCCAGGTGGGGGTTTCATGCGCTACCTCCCGCAGAGTCGGCTATAGGGGTTTGCGCCGACGCGATTTTACTACTGTGCCGAGAGGGCGTTTGTGGCCGTTGTGATTCAAGAGGAGCATGTGGAGAACGGGTCGCTTCGGGGTGGCCATCTGCTGATGCCCACCCCGCTTCACGTAAAGCTCGAGTCTGTTATTCGCCGCCCTGAAGCCGGTTGACGAATTTACGCCACTCGGCGATGGTGAAAGTTAGTACAGGGCCGTTCTGGACTTTGTTGTCGCGAACGCCTATGGTGTTGTCGGAGATGCGGGCGACCTCTACGCAGTTTCCGTTGTTGCAGCGTGATGAAGTGCGCCACTGAATATCCGTTTCAATATTCGACGGATTAGGCACGGTGCCTCCTCTACGTTTATAGCCGCACGCTCAGGTCGGGCGACGTGCAGCAGAAGCAAGGTGAAATGGGCGATCGGGCACAGAAGAACCCCCTGTGCCCGATCGGCTGGAGATTGCGCTCTCCAGTAGACGTGAGAGACGCACTTTATCACTCATGCACTTGCCAGTGGCGCTTGCCTTGGAGGTATTTCTGCACGCTTTACCTGGACAAAGGCGCTCAGAGCCTCCCATAGCAGCAGACTCGTGACACGTTGGGGGAGT
Organism: Nonomuraea rhizosphaerae; assembly: GCF_019396405.1. Lineage (GTDB taxonomy): Bacteria > Actinomycetota > Actinomycetes > Streptosporangiales > Streptosporangiaceae > Nonomuraea > Nonomuraea rhizosphaerae. Next base: position 17,186 of record NZ_JAHKRL010000489.1, read on the forward strand.
CCGGGTAGCTTGGTGCGGGATCGAAGCCCGTGCGACGGCAACGAGTGGTGATCGCCGCAAGTCCCTGCAGCGACCCTTCGGGACAGGCCGATCGGCACGTGCTTCTCCTCCAATGCGTTACGAGGTCGCAGTCTGCTTGCCGCAACAGAAAGAAAGCAGTGATCGGCCGGTCGGTGATCGAATATGTTGGTGTGCGAATCTGCTCGTTTACCGCCGCCATGAGAGCGTGCGGAACGGTGGCCTGTGTGTGCTGTCGGCCATCCGGTGAGATAAATTTCCGCTTCACAGTTCCAGGCATTGTCATATGGCGAGACGCGCCGCCTCGCATAATACGCTGAAGCCGTAGGTCGGGGCGACATTAGTTAGGGGTGGAATTTTGTCGCCATATCGGTTATCCGTTTCCTGGAGTCCTGCGGGCTCTCCGCCATCGCGCGCAGGTAATCGATGATTTCCTTGAATCGGTCGACCCGGTAGCCCTCCAGATAGAAGTGGCCCATCTGGTGCTCCACGAAGACGGTGTCGGCGATGCCTGACTTGTTGTCGAACGCGAGATGCCTGAAAGCGCTGTCGAAGCCCATGTGGGCGCCCACAGTGAAGGGGATCACCTGAATCGTGATCTGCGGCAGCTCGGCCATCCGGGCGAGGTGATCCAGCTGCTCGTGCATCGTCTGTACGCCGCCGACATGTCTCCAGAGCGCTGACTCGTCGAGCAGCACCCAGTATCGCGGGGGGTCGAGTCTGTGCAACAGGTCCTGACGCTTCATACGCGCGGCCACGCGATCGTCCAGGATGTCGCCGGCTATGCGGGGTAGCCAGCCCCGGATCATGGCCCTGGCGTAGTCCTCCGTCTGGAGCAAACCGGGCACAGTGGTGGTCTCGTACTCGACGATCGCCGACGCCTCCACCTCCAAGCCGATCATGTCCCGGAATTCGGGGTCGTCGTACTCCTGCCACCATTCCCTCTGCTGGGCGTCCTTGGCGAGGGCCATCAGGGGTGACGGGTCGGCGTTGTAGAGGTTGCAAAGGTCGCGGACGTCGCGCAGGCTGACGCGGCGCTGAGCGGTCTCTATCCGGCTGATCTTGGCGGGTGAGCACAGAAGTCTCTCGGCGACGTCGGCGATGTTCAGTCCTGCCTGGTGACGTAGGTCGCGTAGACGGGCAGCGAGTTGCCTCTGCCTGAGGGTGGGGTTCGGCGTAGTCATCGAGTGTCCTTCTGCGCCGCGGTGTCCAGGACCGGCCTGGCGTACAGGTCAGGATGTTGCGCAGTCCCGCCTACCGTAGCGGCCGCGCGGTTGCCTTCGGCGCCATTGCCCTCGCTCATGACCGATCCCCCTCATGCATAGGGGCGTGTCGAGAGCTTATGCCTCTGTGTTTGCTTGTGGCATATCAGTAAGGCAAACGTCACCGACACGTTCCATTGGCAATTGCCATAGGCACTCCCATCAACGGGTACAACGCCGCTATGAGGAGCTAAAGACACAAGGAGGACGTGATGCCCGTAGGAAGAGCGCCCCGGGTTCCAGCCGCCCGGGTCTCACGACGCCAGGCCGAGACGCGAAGCGGGGCCGGTGTAGCCGCACCGGCCCCGCTGAAGATCGATCATCCAACGCTGCCAGAGCCAAAGGACGATCCACCGTGGATGTTAGCAACATAGCCAGAAAACCGACGGTTCGTAATACCTTCAGTCGCCTCCTCGTCAACCTCCTCGAGATTCTCGACTCCTGGGCGTTCGCCGACCTCGATGACCGAGCGCGTGGCCTGGGGTTGCAGGTGCGCCGACCGGCGCTGCTCACGCGGGTCTATCGGGCACCCGAGTTCGACGCCTACGTACTCTGCGACGCCTGCGAGGGCGATGGCCACACCGGTCAGGGGACGTGCCGCGCCTGCCTGGGGCGGGGACGCGTGCGGCCATGGTAGAGCGGCGCCTGCTCGACGAGCTGAACCGCGCCACCACCCCCATATCCCGGCCGAACCCCCTGGTCGTGCTCTGGCGGTGGCGGTACGAGGCCGCGGCGGTCGCGCTGCTGCCACTCCTCGCGAACACTGTCGTCGACTCCTTCGGTGCCTTCTCCCTGGCGGTGGTGGTCGTTCCCGCCGCGGCGCTCCTCTGGCCGTCCGCGCGGTCGGAGGCGTGGGGGCGGATCCGGTGCGTGGTCACCGCGCACCGGATCCGTGTAGGGCTCGTCGAGGCGTTCGTCGTCAGCCGGCGAGGCAAGATCCCGGTCATCGTCTGGTGCGCTCCGGCGCCGTTCGGTGAGCGGGTGTGGCTGTGGTGCCGGGCCGGGACCACCGCGTCGGCCGTCGAGAAGGGCCGGGACGTCATCGCGACCGCCTGCTGGGCCACGGAGGTGATCGTGCGGCCGAAGGCCGACAGTCCGCACTGGGTGCTGCTGGAGATCGTCCGGCGCGGCCGTGCGTACAGGACTGTGCCGGATGAGCCTCGGTCAGCCCGGGGGATGCTGTAGAACATGAGCCGCCTCTGATACCGCGCCGTCAGGGGCGGCTCGCCGCTGTGAATTTTGCCGGAACTCCTGCTCTGCCTTGCCGTAGCTCCCGTCGTGAAAACCATCACAAAGGGCGTGTTTCATCTTTTGATGGGCAGGACCCCATGATCAGAGAGGCCGGACTTGTCCGGTGAAGCGGGGGAACAGAACATGGGGAAAAGCGGCGAGGGAGCCTCGATGATCGAAACTTGGCCGGGAGACCCCTACCCTCTCGGGGCTACCTACGATGGGGCCGGCACGAATTTCTCGCTGTACACGGAGGTCGCGGACAAGGTCGAGCTGTGTCTGTTCGACGATGACAACGTCGAGTCCAGGGTGCCGCTCACCGAGGTGGACGGGTTCATCTGGCACGGTTACCTGCCGGGCATCGGGCCGGGTCAACGGTACGGCTACCGCGTCCACGGCCCGTACGAGCCCTCGAAGGGGCTGCGGTGCAACCCCTCCAAGCTGCTGATCGACCCGTACGCCACGGCGATCGAGGGCGGCGTCACCTGGAACGAGGCGGTGTACGGCTACCCTTTCGGCCAGCCGGACGCGCGTAACGACGAGGACTCCGCCCCGTACGTCCCGCGTTCCATCGTGATCAACCCGTTCTTCGGCTGGGGGCACGACCGGCCGCCGGCCACCCCGTACCACGACACGGTGATCTACGAGGCGCACGTGCGCGGCCTGACGATCAGCAACCCGAAGATCCCCGAGCGCATCCGCGGCACGTACGCGGCGCTCGGCCACCCGGAGATCATCGATCACCTGACCAAGCTGGGCGTGACCGCGATCGAGCTCATGCCGGTCCACCAGTACGTGACCGACGACATCCTGGAGCAGCGCGGGCTGGCCAACTACTGGGGCTACAACTCGATCGGCTTCTTCGCCCCGCACAACCGCTACTCCAGCCAGGGGCAGCGCGGCGGCCAGGTGCCGGAGTTCAAGGCCATGGTCAGGGCGCTGCACGAGGCGGGCATCGAGGTCATCCTGGACGTGGTTTACAACCACACGGCGGAGGGGAACCATCTGGGGCCGACGCTGTCGTTCAGGGGGATCGACAATGCGAACTACTACCGGCTGGTCGACGGGGACAGGCGTTACTACCTGGACACGACCGGCACGGGCAACAGCCTGTTGATGCGCTCACCGCACGCCCTTCAGATGATCATGGACTCGCTCCGCTACTGGGTCATCGAGATGCACGTCGACGGGTTCCGCTTCGACCTGGCCTCGACCCTGGCCCGGGAGCTGCACGAGGTGGACCGGCTGAGCGCGTTCTTCGACCTGGTCCAGCAGGACCCGGTGTTGTCGCAGGTCAAGCTGATCGCCGAGCCTTGGGACGTCGGGCCGGGCGGCTACCAGGTCGGCAACTTCCCCTCCAGATGGACCGAGTGGAACGGCCGTTACCGCGACACCATCCGCGACCTGTGGCGCGGGCAGCCGGCGACGCTGCCGGAGTTCGGCTCCAGGTTCACCGGGTCGAGCGACCTCTACCAGGACGACAACCGCCGCCCGGCGGCCTCGATCAACTTCGTCACCTGCCACGACGGCTTCACCCTCCAGGACCTCGTCTCGTACAACGACAAGCACAACGAGGACAACAAGGAGGGCAACCGCGACGGCACCGACGACAACCGGTCGTGGAACTGCGGCGCGGAGGGCCCGGCGAACCTCGCCATCGAATCGCTGCGTGAGCAGCAGAAACGCAACTTCCTGACCACGTTGTTCCTGTCGCAGGGCGTGCCGATGCTCTCCCACGGCGACGAGCTGGGCCGCACCCAGCAGGGCAACAACAACGGCTACTGCCAGGACAACGAGCTCACCTGGGTCGACTGGTCCGACATCAGGGAGAACTGGCTGATGCTGGAGTTCACCCAGAAACTGGCCGCTCTGCGGAAGAAGCACCCCGTGTTCCGGCGCAGGCGCTTCTTCTACGGCAAACCGGTACGCGGCCTGGCCGACATCGCCTGGCTCACCCCGGCAGGGGAGGAGATGACCGACGGCGACTGGAACGTCGGCTACGCGAAGTCGCTGGCGGTCTTCCTCAACGGCGAGGCCATCACCGAGCCGGACCGGCGCGGCCGGCCGATCAGGGACGACTCGTTCCTGCTGCTGTTCAACGCCCACCACGACACGATCAGGTTCACGATTCCCAAGGACTACGGGGAGATGTGGCACACGGAGATCGACACCGCCATGCCGATCACCGTGGACGTCCGGATGTGCCGAGCAGGGGAAGGGGTCGCGGTGCCTGGTCGCAGTGTGCGGGTGCTCCGCCGTGTCTAGACCGGTTTCGACCTATCGGGTGCAGTTGACGCCGGACTTCGGGTTCGCCCAGGTCGGGGAGATCGCCGGGTATCTGCGGGATCTGGGCGTCAGCCATGTCTACCTGTCGCCGATCCTCCAGGCCACGCCGGCCTCCCTGCACGGCTACGACGTCACGGACCACTCCCGGATCAGGGAGGAGTTCGGCGGCGCCAAGGGGTTCCGCGAGATGGCCGAGCGACTGGCCGCGCAGGATCTGGGCGTCATCCTCGACATCGTGCCCAATCACATGAACACCACGAACGACCAGTTCTGGGCCGTACTCGCCGATGGCCCGGATTCTGCTTATGCGAGCTGGTTCGACATCGAGTGGGTGGACGGGAAGGTGGCGCTGCCGGTCGTCGGCGACGACGTGGAGCCGGTCGTGGACGGCGACGTGCTGCGCTACCACGAGCACGTCTTCCCCTATCCCGGGCACTACCGGCTGGTCGACTGGCGGCAGGGGCCCGGCTACCGGCGCTTCTTCGACGTCTCGACGCTGATCGGGCTGCGGGTCGAGGACCCGGCGGTGCTGTTCGCCACGCACGAGGTGATCTTCTGGCTGCTCGACGAGGGCCTGGTCGACGGTTTGCGCGTCGACCACCCGGACGGGCTGGCCGATCCGCGTGGCTACCTCGATCGGTTGCGTACCAGGGCGGGCGGTGCGTGGACGGTTGTCGAGAAGATCCTGATCGGCGAGGAACAGCTGCCCGCCGACTGGGCCTGCGAGGGCACCACCGGCTATGACGTGCTGAACCGGGTCAACGGCCTGTTCGTGGACCCGGCGGGCAAGGAGCCGCTGGTCGAGCTGTTCACCCGGCTGACGGGGCAGCCCGGCGACTACGCCCCGGTGATGGCGCGGGCCAAGCGCGAGGTGATCGACCTGTTCTTCGGCGCCGAGATCCGCCGCCTGGCCCGCTCGACGGGCTGCGAGCCGGAGGCGATCGCCGAGCTGCTGGCCGCGATGCCGGTCTACCGGGCGTACGTGGGGCCGGGCGAGCCGCCGCCGCCCGAGTCGGTGGCGATCGTCGAGCAGGCCGCCGCGACCTGCGCGTCCGACGTGCGGCCGCTCGTCGAGCAGGTCCTGTACGGCCCGGCCGACGCGATCACGCGCTTCCAGCAGACCTGCGGCCCGGTCATGGCCAAGGGGGTCGAGGACACGGCGCTGTACCGGTGGTACCCGCTGTCCTGCCTGAACGAGGTGGGCGGCGAGCCCGACCGGTTCGGCGTCCCGGTGGAGCACTTCCACGACTTCTGCCGTGACCTGCGGCCGTACACGATGACCACGCTCTCCACGCACGACACCAAGCGCTCGGAGGACGTGCGCGCCCGGCTGTCCGTGCTGTCGGAGATGCCCGAGGAGTGGGAGCGGGCGGTGTCGGAGTGGTCGGCGGCGGTGCCCTTCGATCCTCAGCTCGACTACCTGGCCTGGCAGAACCTCATGGCCGCGTGGCCGATCTCCTGCGAGCGGTTCACGGAGTACCTGCTCAAGGCCGCTCGGGAGGCCAAGACCGCCATTTCCTGGATAAATCCGGATCCGGGGTACGAGCAGCGGCTACGCGACTTCGCGGTGGCGGCCGTCAAGCAACCGGTCGGCGAGTTCACCGAGCGCGTCGACGGCTTCGCCATGGTCAACTCGCTCGGGGCCAAGCTGGTCCAGCTCATGATGCCCGGCGTCCCTGACGTCTACCAGGGCAATGAGATGACCGACTTCTCCCTGGTCGATCCGGACAACAGGCGACCTGTCACGTTCGAGCGGACTCCGGCCTCCGCCTGGGACGAGGCCAAGCTCGCGGTGACCACCCAGGCGCTCAGGCTGCGCCGCCGGCTCGACCCCGAGGCCCCGTACACGCCGCTCCAGGCGGAGGGGGAGGCGGCCGAGCACATGATCGCCTTCGCGCGCGGCGACGCCCCGCAGGCGGTCGCGGTCGCCACGCGGCTCCCCGTACGGCTGGCCCGCCGCGCCGGTGGCTGGGGCGGCACCACGCTCACCCTGCCCCCGGGAAGCTGGCGTGACCTGCTCACCGGCGGCCGTTACACCGGCCGCATCCCGCTGGCCCACCTGCTGGGCCGCCATCCTGTCGCGTTGCTGGAGAGACATGATCTTTGAGGTTTGGGCACCGAAGGCCACGTCCGTGGAGCTCGAAGCGCTCGACGGACGCCACGCGATGACGGCCACCGAAAGGGGCTGGTGGAAGGCCGAGGTGCCGCAGGCCGGGCACGGAACTCTCTACCGGTACGTGCTCGACGGCGACGGCCCGTACCCCGACCCGCGCTCGCTCAGGCAGCCCGAGGGCGTCTTCGGGCCGAGCGCCGTCTACGAGCACGACCGCTACACCTGGTCCGACCACGACTGGAAGGGCCGTGACCTGCGCGGCGCGGTGATCTACGAGCTGCACATCGGGACGTTCACCGAGGAGGGCACGTTCGAGGCGGCGATCGGGAAGCTGGATCACCTGGTCGAGCTGGGCGTGGACTTCGCCGAGGTCATGCCCGTCGCCCCCGTGCCGGGCGGGCGCAACTGGGGCTACGACGGGGTGGACCTGTACGCGGTCAACGAGACGTACGGCGGCCCCGACGGCCTCAAGGCATTCGTGGACGCCTGCCACAGAGCGGGCATCGGCGTCATCCTGGACGTCGTCTACAACCACCTCGGACCTTCGGGAAACTTCCTGCATCCGTTCGGACCGTACTTCGCCGGCTTCGCCGGGAGTTACTGGGGCGAGGCGGTCAACCTCGACGGATCGGGCTCGGACGAGGTGCGCCGCTACTTCGTCGAGAACGCGCTGCAGTGGCTGCGCGACTACCACATCGACGGGCTGCGGCTCGACGCCGTCCACGCGCTGCACGACAAGCGGGCCACCCACCTGCTGGCCGAGCTGTCCGGCGAGGTGGACGCGCTGTCGTGCGCGGTGGGCCGGTCGCTGTCCCTCATCGCCGAGTCCGACCTGAACGATCCGCGTATGGTCACCTCGCTGGACGCCGGTGGCCTCGGGATGACGGCGCAGTGGGACGACGACGTCCACCACGCGCTGCACTGCGCGGTCAGCGGCGAGCGCCACGGCTACTACGAGGACTTCGCCGACCTGTCCGCGCTGGCCAAGGTCCTGACCCACGGCGTCGTGCACGACGGGGGCTGGTCCAGCTTCCGCGGCCGCTCGCACGGCGCCCCGTACGGCGGGATCCCCGGCCACCGGCTCGTCGCCTGCCTGCAGAACCACGACCAGATCGGCAACCGGCCCGCCGGTGACCGGCTGCCGCTCGCGGCGCTCAAGCTCGGCACGGGGCTGCTGCTGACCTCGCCGTTCACGCCGATGCTGTTCATGGGGGAGGAGTGGGGGGCCAGCTCGCCCTTCCTGTTCTTCTCCGACCACGTCGAGGCGCACCTGCGCGACAGCGAGGGCGGGCGCAGGGAGAAGGAGTTCGACGGTTTCGGCTACGCGTGGGAGGCGCCGGACCCGTCGCACGAGGAGTCGTTCCTGCGCTCGAAGCTCGACTGGGACGAGCTGAAGCAGGAGATCCACTGGTCCCTGCTGTGCTGGTACCGGGATCTCATCGCGTTGCGTAAAGCGCTGCCCGAACTGTCTGACCCGCGCTTTGACAACGTCCGGGTAGAGTTCGATCCGGCCGGGAAATGGCTGGTCATGTGGCGTGGGTCACTGTGCGTTACCGTAAATTTTTGTCCAGATTCTGTGGCATTGCCGCTGTCCGTCGGAGTCGCTCTGCTGGCCTCGGACGAGCCTGTTAGTGCTGGTCAAGACGGTGTCAGGCTGCCTGGTCAAAGTCTGGCCATCTTCAGATCGGGTGGTTGACCAGCAAAGTCAAACGTAACTCAGCGTTACGTTTTGCCCGATATTCTCGCAACGGTCGCCCGAAACAGCTGTGAGCTCGGCTGCGGGCGTTTTCGTCGCGGGGGCGTCCTCCATTTCTGACCCCCGTTCATTCCGGACGGAGGGTGATGGGGAAGTACCTGCTGCGCAGGTTCGCGGTCAATCTCATCCTGGTCGCCGTGGCGGCGAGCCTGGCGTACCTGCTGGCCGCGAGCAGCCTCCACCCTCGCGCCAACTTCGCCGGCCGCAACCCGGCGCCCGCCGTCGAGGTGGTGGACGCGGCGCTCGACGACGCGAACATCAACGACAAGACCCCCTTGCTGCAGCGGTACGGCACCTGGGCGGCCGGAGTCGTCCACGGCGACTTCGGCAAGACCTGGGAGGGCGGCTCGGTCAACGACGAGATGGGCCGCAGGATCGGCGTCAGCCTGCGCCTGCTGTTCATCGGCACCGTGCTCGGCTCCGCCCTCGGCGTCATGGTCGGGGCGTGGGCGGCGATCCGCCAGTACCGGGTCAGCGACCGGGTGATCGGCGTCAGCTCGTTCGTGATCATGGCGATCCCGGTGTTCGTGGTCGCCACCATGCTCATGATCGGCGTCGTGGGGCTCAACCGGGCCGCCGGTAGCACGCTGATCGAGTACACCGGCGAGTACAACCCCACGCTGACCGGCTTGGACCAGCTCGCGAACCGGCTCAACCACCTGATCCTGCCCACGATCTCGCTCTGTCTCGGACAGATCGCCTACTACAGCCGCATCCAGCGCAACATGATGCTCGACGTGCTCGGCCAGGACTTCGTCCGCACGGCCATGGCCAAGGGGCTGCGCCGCCGCACCGCGCTGTTCAAGCACGCGCTGCGCACCGCGCTGATCCCGGCCGCGACGTACTTCGCGTTCGCCTTCGGCACGCTGCTGACCGGCGCGACCTTCACCGAGAAGATCTTCGGCTGGCACGGCATGGGCGCCTGGCTGGTCGACTCGATCTACACCAACGACGTCAACTCGGTCGCCGCCGTGAACCTGTTCGCCGCCGTCTGCATCCTTATCGCCGGCTTCCTGTCCGACGTGATCGTGGCCGCGCTCGACCCCCGGGTGCGGGTGAGCTAGATGCGCAACAAGGTCGTTCTGCGGCGGTTGCTGGCCAACCGCCAGGCACGGTACGGGCTGATCGCACTCGCCCTGCTGGTCGTGCTCGCGTACTTCGGTCCGTACATCGGGGCCCATGACTGGAGCGAGAAGGACTTCCTCAGCTTCCTGAGCGCGCCCTCGGCCGACCACTGGTGGGGCACGAACCAGATCGGCCAGGACATCTACGCCGTCACCCTCCACGGCATGCAGAAGTCGATCGTGATCGGCCTGCTCGTCGCGGTGATCTCCACCGGCCTGGCCGCCCTGGTCGGCGCGTCGGCCGGGTACTTCGGCGGCTGGCTCGACCGGGCCATGACGTGGTGCGTGGACCTGCTGCTGGTGCTGCCGTCGTTCCTGGTCGTGGCGGTCATCTCGCCCCGGCTGAAGAACGCCTCGTGGCTGTGGCTGGTGGTGCTGCTGGCCGTCTTCGGGTGGATGATCACCTCGCGCGTGGTGCGCAGCATGACGCTGTCGCTGCGCGAGCGGGAGTACGTCCTGGCCGCCCGCTACATGGGCATCCCCGGCTGGCGGATCATCCTGCGGCACGTGCTGCCGAACCTGTCCTCGCTGCTGATCATCGACGCGACCCTCAACGTCAGCGGCGCGATCCTCGGCGAGACCTCGCTGTCGTACTTCGGCTTCGGCGTGCAGCCGCCCGACGTGTCGCTCGGCACGCTCATCGCGGCCGGCAGCGACAAGGCCGTGGTCTACCCATGGCTGTTCTTCTTCCCCGCGGGCCTGCTCGTGCTGCTGGTGCTGAGCGTGAACCTCATCGGCGACGGCCTGCGTGACGCACTCGACCCGGGGAGCACCCGATGAGCCTGCTCGAGGTGAAGGACCTGACCGTCACGTTCGCTGGCGGCATCGAGGCCGTGCGCGGCGTCAGCTACGAGGTCTCGCGCGGCGAGGTGCTCGGCATCGTCGGCGAGTCCGGGTCGGGCAAGTCGGTGACCTCGCTCGCCGTCATGGGCCTGCTGCCGGAGAACGCCCAGGTCAGCGGCTCGGTCAAGCTCCACGGGCGCGAGCTGCTCGGCATGCGCGAGGACGACCTGATCAAGGTGCGCGGCAAGGCGATCAGCATGATCTTCCAGGACCCGCTGTCCGCGTTCACCCCCGTCTACACCATCGGCGACCAGATCGCCGAGGCCGTCCGCGTTCACCAGCGGATCGGCAAGGACAAGGCCGCCCGCCAGGCCGTCGAGCTGCTCGACCTGGTCGGCATCCCGCACCCCGACGTGCGGGCCCGGTCGTTCCCGCACGAGTTCTCCGGCGGCATGCGGCAGCGCGCGATGATCGCCATGGCCATCGCCAACGACCCCGACCTGCTGATCTGCGACGAGCCGACCACCGCGCTCGACGTCACGATCCAGGCACAGGTGCTCGAAGTGCTCAAGACCGCTCAACGCGAGACGGGCGCCGGCATTGTGATGATCACCCACGATCTGGGCGTCGTGGCGGGGATGGCCGACCGGGTGCTGGTGATGTACGCGGGCAGACCGGTCGAGCAGGGGCCGGTGGACGACATCTACTACCGGCCGCGCATGCCGTACACGATGGGGCTGCTCGCCTCGATCCCCAGGATCGACGGCGAGGAGGGGCCGCTCGTGCCGATCGAGGGCAGCCCGCCCTCGCCGAGGGCGCTGCCGCCCGGCTGCCCGTTCGCGCCGCGCTGCCCGATGAAGGTGGACGCGTGCGACGACGAGGAGCCGGACCTGACCGCCGTCGGCGGCGGCCGGCAGGTCGCCTGCATCCGCTCGCGCGAGATCGAGGACAAGGGGCTGACCGGCGCGGACGTGTTCCCGGTGCCGGTGATTCCCGCGGACGAGCTCGTACGGGTGCCGCGCGCCGAACGGTCCACCGTCCTGGAGCTCGACGGCCTCGTCAGGCACTACCCGCTGATGAAGGGCTCGGTCTTCAAGCGCCGCGTCGGCACCGTGTACGCGGTGGACGGCATCTCCTTCGACATCGCCGAGGGCGAGACGCTGGCCCTGGTCGGCGAGTCCGGCTGCGGCAAGACCACCACGCTCCAGCAGATCATGCAGCTGGAGGCGCCCCAGGACGGCCGGGTCGTCGTGCTCGGCAAGGACAGCGCGAACCTGGACAGAAGCGCTCGGAAAGCGCTCCGGCGCGATCTGCAGATCGTCTTCCAGGACCCGATGGCCGCGCTCGACCCGCGCATGCCCGTCGGCGACATCATCGCCGAGCCGCTGCGCGCGCACGGCTTCCCCGACAGGGTGGATGAGCTGCTCGAACTCGTCGGCCTGTCGCCCGCGGACGCCGGCCGCTACCCGCAGCACTTCTCCGGCGGCCAGCGCCAGCGCATCGGCATCGCCCGCGCGCTCGCGCTGGAGCCCAAGCTGCTCGTGCTCGACGAGCCGGTGTCCGCGCTCGACGTGTCCATCCAGGCGGGCGTGATCAACCTGCTCGACTCGCTGAAGGCGCGGCTCGGGCTGTCGTACCTGTTCGTGGCGCACGACCTGGCCGTGGTGCGGCACCTCGCCGACCGCGTGGCCGTCATGTACCTGGGCAGGATCGCCGAGATCGGCACGGTGGAGAACGTCTACGACCGGCCCGCGCACCCGTACACGCAGGCGCTGCTGTCGGCGATCCCGCTGCCCGATCCGGCGATGGAACGCTCCCGCAAGCGGATCCTGCTCGAAGGAGACCTGCCCAGCCCGGCCGATCCGCCGTCGGGCTGCCGGTTCCGCACCCGTTGCCCCCTTTTCGCGCGGCTCCCGGAGTCGCAGCGGCGGCGGTGCGTGGAGGAAGAACCCTCGGTCGTACGGCAGGCCCGCGATCACGGTGCCGCCTGCCATTACGCGGAGGAGATCGAGGTCATCACGGCCTCGGACGATCAGGAGGAAAAGTGAAGGTTCGGTACAAGGCCACGGCGGGGATCGCCGTGCTGGCTCTGGCTGTCGCGGCCTGTGGCGGTGGAGGCGGCGGCTCGTCCAAGCCGGACGCCGAGTCGTCCCAGCAGGCGCAGGAGCAGGCCGCGAACCTGCCCAAGCGCTCCATGGGGGACGTCGATTACGCCCAGGTCAAGGACGGCGGCACGCTCAAGCTGGCGATGACCCAGTTCAAGACCCAGTGGAACTACAACCAGGTCAACGGCACCCAGTCCGACGTCGGCGACGTGGTCGAGCTGATCATGCCGACGATGGGTCTCGCGGACGAGAACGCCACGGTCACGAACGCTCCCGACTACGTCACCTCGTGGAAGGTCGGGACGACCGGCGGCAAGCAGGTCGTCACGTACCAGCTGAACGAGAAGGCCGCCTGGTCGGACGGCACGCCGATCACGTACAAGGACCTCGTCGCGCAGTGGAAGGCGCTGAACGGGTCCGACAAGAAGTACCAGGTGTCCTCGACCGACGGCTACGACCGGATCTCCTCGGTGGAGAAGGGCGCGACCGACAAGGACGTCGTGGTCACCTTCGACAAGACGTACCCGGACTGGAAGGGCCTGTTCAGCCCGCTCTACCCGGCCGCCACGAACGAGACGCCCGAGGCCTTCAACAAGGGCTGGATCAGCAAGATGCCGGCGACGGCCGGGTCGTTCAAGTTCGACTCGATCGACGCCACGTCCAAGACCGTCACGTTCGTCCGCGACGACAACTGGTGGGGCCGCAAGGCCAAGCTCGACAAGGTCATCTTCCGGGCGCTGGACGACAACGCCACCCCGAACGCCTTCGCCAACGGCGAGATCGACGCCTACAAGGTGTCGGTCAACGCGGCCAACCTCAAGCGTGCCAAAGAGGTGCCGAACGCCCAGATCCGCACCGCCGCCGGCCCCGACTGGCGTCACTTCACCATCAACGGCTCCAGCGAACTGCTGAAGGACAAGAACGTCCGCCAGGCGATCGTGTACTACGGCATCAACCGGGACGCCATCATCCAGTCCGACCTCAAGGACATGGACTGGCCGGTCCAGGCGCTGAACAACCACATCTTCATGAACACGCAGAAGGGGTACGTGGACAACTCCGGCGACTTCGGCGCGTACAACCCGGAGAAGGCCAAGCAGCTCCTCGACGCGGCCGGCTGGAAGCTCGACGGTGACGTCCGCAAGAAGGACGGCAAGGAGCTCAACCTCAACTTCATGATCCCGGCCTCCTCCACCTCCGCCAAGCAGGAGGGCGAGCTGACGCAGGCGATGCTGAAGGAGATCGGCGTCAAGGTCTCGATCAACTCGGTGCCGGACGACACGTGGGACGTCGACCACCTGATCCCGGGTGACTTCGACATCGCGCCGTTCTCGTGGCTGGGGACGCCGTTCCCGATCCCCGGCCTGGCGCAGATCTACAAGACGCCGGCCAGCAAGGACAACTTCGGCAGCAACTTCCCGCGCATCGGCACGCCCGAGCTCGACGCCAAGATGGCGCAGGCCGGGGGCGAGATGGACCCGGACAAGGCCATCGGGTACGCCAACGAGGCGGACAAGATGATCTGGGACGAGGTGCACACGCTGCCCCTTTACCAGCGGCCGCAGATCGTGGCGGTGAAGCAGACCCTGGCCAACTACGGGGCCAAGGGGTTCTCGAGCATCGACTGGACGGGGGTCGGGTTCACCGGCTGACCGTCTGTCCGGTGGGTCCCGGCTGGGTCGCCTGGCCGGGACCTTCTTTTGCCGAGTTATCCACAGAGTTTGGAGTTATCCACAGGATCGGGGCGTCAACCCCCTGGTTATCCACAGGGGCGGCGTGGATTTCGCTGCTTGTCCCCAGAACCGCGTTCGGCTGCTCGGCGTCCGGCCCCGATCGCGGATCCTGAGTGCCTCACCGCACTCCCGGAGGCACCCATGAAGATCGCTCTTCCTCTTCCCGCCCGGCTGACCTCGCACTTCGTCGTGCCCGTCGAGCGTGGCCCCTTCGACGTCGAGTCGTTCGTGCCATGGCGGGTCGGCGTGCCGTACAGACGGGCGGCCAACGCCGTGCTCGGCACCGCGCTTCTGACCGTCACCCACCACCCCGCCCCCTGGAAACCGAACGGCGTCACGCTCAGCGTCGAGGAGCGGCATCTGCTGCGGAGGGCTCGCGAGCACGTGGTGGTGTCATCGACGGCGCCCTTGCCCGGCCTTCCCACGAGCGTCCAACTGGCCCGCGCCACGGCTCGTGCGCTCGCCCGCGAGTGCGGCGGCCTGGTCATCGACCCGTTGACGGGGATCACGCTCCGCGGCTGCCCCCCATGCTCGTCCTCTTCCTTCACCGCCGCCGGCGCCGTCGTCCCCGTGCCACCGAGCTCCCGGCCGGCCGGCCCTCTTCCCTTCGACATGGCGGATGAGCCGCACGGCTTCCGGCTCGCCGACGACTGGCTCGGCTGGGACGTCCAGGTGCACGCCGACGCCACCTGCCCGCCGTGGGACCCGGCCGACACGGGCGCCTGCGACTGCCTCCGGGTCACCTCCCGTGGCCTGCACCGTTTCGCCCTGCCCGAGATCACCCTCGACGGCGCGGCCTGCGCCCACAGCCTGTGCGCCACCGGCCTCCTGCGCCGGGTGGCCCACCGGCTGGTCACCGACCACCTGTCCTACCTCGCCACCCACCCGGACACCGGGGAGCGCCTGATCGACGATCACCTGCGCATAGAAGCCCCGCTCTCACCGGACGAGCGCGCCGGCTCCCCGTTCACCGTCCGCCTGACCCCCTGCGACACGGACCCGGCCGCCCACGGCCGCGTCACCCGCCTGAAAGTCGCCCCACCGCCCACGGCCCAGGCCGCCCGCCGCGTCCCGGCGCCCCGCACGGGCCCCGACCGGCTCGCCCGTGTGGCCCTGGCCCCTGGATCGCCACAGATCACCAGCCCGCTCGCCCTCGCCACACCCCCTCCCGCTCGCCGGGTCACCCACCTCAAGGTGGGCCCGCCGCTGGGGTTCACCGGCTCACTCAACGACTGGCTCTGCGCCACCCAACGCCCCGCAGCCGCCGCCTCCCACGCGGCCGGCTACGACCTGACCGACCCCTCATCCGTCCTGGCCGCATAGACGGGCAAGGCGGCAACCGGCAGGGGCAACGGCAATGGACGCACCTGAACGTGGCACGTGCCAGGAACACCGTACGATCGCCATTCGTAGAACCCATGTGGACGCTTTCGACGACATTGACCGCAAACTGCGAGAGTCACGCGAGCAGGTTCGCCAATTCGAGCACCTGGCCTCCAGGCGGAAGACCATAACCCTCCAGGCCCGTGAGGTCACTGCGCTGATCGGTGAGCTGGAGACCCAATCGGTCAAGGAAGAGCGCGACGTCGCCCGGCTGGAGGGCAGGCTCGGCGGCTTCCTGGCCGGGATCATGAGCCCGTTCTCGGGGCCCAGGGACGAGCGCCTGACCAGGGAACGGGCCGAGGCCGAGGCGGCGTTGGACCGGCTCCACGGCCAGCGGCGCAGGCTCGAGGAGCTGACCGCCGACCTCAAGACCACCGAACGCGAACTGGCCGCCGTCTCAGGCGCGCCCGAGGCGTACAGGAAGATCCTCGCCGACAAGGAGCGGCTGCTGATCGATGTGGGCGACCCGCGCGGGCTGCAACTGGCCAGGACGGCGCAGAAGCTGGCCGACACCCAGGCCGACCTGCGGGAGTACGGCGAGGCCATCCGCGCGGGCACGGCGGCGGGCGAGGCGCTGAGCATCGTGCTGAGGCTGCTGGGCAAGGCGCAGGGCGCATCCACCTGGGACCTGTTCGGCGGAGGCGGACTGGCCGACATGGTCGAACACGGCCATCTGACCAGGGCCGACCAGGCGGCCTGGCACGCCCAGCGGGCGCTGGACGTGTTCTCGCGGGAGCTGGCGGACATCGGGTGGACCACCGACCTGCAGCTTCCCAAGGTGGACACGCGCTGGTTCGCGGACACGTTCTTCGACAACATCATCACGGACGCACTCAAGCACCAGCGCATCAACCGGACCCGCGACGCGGTCGCCGCGATGGCCCAGTGGGTGGACGAGGCGTTGCAGAGGCTGTCCCGGCGTCGGACGCAGTTGGAGGGGCAGTACAGGGCTTTGGTGGATGAACGGGAGCAACTGATCGCCAGCTACTGATACGGGGGGTGTTTCTTCGGGGACGGGCGGGCGGGGGTGGGGCGTGGGGGCAGGTTTGCGGTCCCACGACGGCTGGGGTGTGGGTGAGCTGGTCGGGGGAGTCGCCGGCACTGGTCGCGCGCAGTCCGGACCGCTGCTGCCCGCGCAATTGTCGCGCTGCAGACGGGAGAGGTCCGGGGGCGGCGGATCGGTCAGCTACGGGTATCAGCGTCCGGTGGACCGGTCAGTTACGGCTCCTCCGAGCGGAGGAGCCATGAACGAAGCCTGGCCAGATATGTGATCGTTCGAGCGTAAGAGGCGCGAAGGAGCGGATCGGGGCGGTTGCGGGTGAGGCCGCTCAGGCGCCCGTCGAGCCCGTTGGGTTCGTCGGGTCCTTCAGCGGCTGAGGATCTGCCTGAGGACCTGTTCCAGCGTGCTCGCCGGATCCGCGACGGCGTCGGGGGAGCGCCAGGCGACGTACCCGTCCGGTCGGATGAGGACGGCGCCGCCCCTGCTCACGCCGTACCTGTCCGCCCATTGGGCGTTGACGTCCATCAGCTCCTCGTCCACCAGCACGCGGGTGAGCCCGACCCGCAGCCGCTCCTTCACCAGCCGTCCCGCGTCCATCCACGGCTGCCCCGCCGACCCGGCGATCAGGACGAACCCGGCTCCGAACAGGTCGATCGTCGAGATCAGCTGCCCGTCCCAGTCGAGCTCCACGTGTGGCGCGCGGCTGCCGGGGCGTCCGATCGGCACGCGTGGATCCTCCAGGAGCGACCCGTCGTCTCCGGGCTCCTCCAGGATCGCGGTGGAGTGGTAGCGATATCCGATCATGGCCGCGATGGGGTCTTCGAGCGGCTCCGGGTAGTCGGTGCGCATCGCGGGAGGCATGCGAACCCCCAGGTTCGCCAGCTGGGCGTCGGCCGTCAGCGTGCCGATCGGGCGGCGCTCGGCGTCGTACGTGTCCAGGAACCCCGTCCCGGCCTGCCCCGTCGCCACCAGCCACAGCCGCCAGGCGATGTCGCAGCCGTCCTGGAGCGCCGTGCTCCCGCCCTGACCACCGGTCGGCGGCATCGTGTGCGCCGCGTCGCCGGCCAGGAACACCCGGCCGTCGCGGTAGCGGTCCGCCGTGATGTGGGCCATGGCGAACGTGGCCGTGTCCAGCACCTGCACGTCCAGGTCGGGGATGCCGGTCGCCACCCGTACCAGCTCGACGCAGCGCTTCTCGGTGAAGTCGGCCGCGCTCTCGCCCTTGGCGGGATCGAAGTTGACGCCCACCACGTGCATCCCGACGCCTGTGCCGGTCACGATGACGCCGGTGAACACGTCGTTCTGCAGGTACCAGAGCGTCACCTCACGCTCCCGCACCAAGCCGGAAAGGTCGGCGTCGAACATGATCGAGCACATCTGCCCGAGTTCGCCCTTGCCCGCGGTGGGGATGGCCAACTGGGTGCGGAGCGGGCTGCGGTACCCGTCGGCGGCCACCACGTAGTCAGCTCGTACGACGCTGTCGACGCCGTCGGCTCTGATCACTGCGGTGACGCCCTCGGGGTCCTGTTCCAGCGAGATCAGCTCGGTGGAGAAGCGCAGGTCAGCGCCCAATTCTTCGGCCTTGGCGCGCAGCACCCGCTCCACCTCGGCCTGCGGGGCGCCCACCTGCGCGGCGGGCGTGATGTCGGCGAGGAACGACATCTCCTCCTGCTCGTCGGTGATGATCATGTGCGGGTTCGGGTCGCTCAGGCTGGATCCGATCGCGATGCGCATGCCGTCGCCGATGCCCGCCCAGATCTCCCGCAGCTCCTGCTCGATCCCGGGCACGGGACGCAGCAGCTCCACGGCTCGCGGCCCCATGCCGAACGCCTTGGGCTGGATCGACGTGCTGGGATGCCGCTCGACCAGCATGACGGGCACCCCGCGCCACGCCAGCATCGTCGCCGCACTCAGCCCGGCATAGCCTCCGCCGACCACCAGGACGGGCACTCGCTCATGCATCTCTCCACCTCCGGTACGGCACGACACGACGCGACATATCGCGTTATCGATCGTGCGACACGATATGTCGCGTCGGAGGGACTGGTCAAGACATATCTCGATATCGGCTAGCCGTCTGCGGGTCTGGGCCGACCGGAGAACGGTGGATCTGCAGTCTGCGGAGGGCGGCGAGCGTGCTACTTCTAGGGAAAACGATCTTTCGGCTGGCGATCCGCCTACGAGCGCTGAACACTCCCACGGGTCTCGCCTACGGGTGGGAGAGCGAAGCGGTGGTGGGGCAGAGCTGGCGGCGGACCGGCGGACCGGCGGACCGGTGGGCCTGTGGGCCTGTGGAGCGGCGGCGGGGGTGGGGGTAAGGGGTGGCGGAGCGGTGGAGGGGTGGTGGGGTGGTGCCT
>NZ_JAHKRL010000490.1 GCF_019396405.1 Nonomuraea rhizosphaerae
GTCGTCTGACCGGCGGCGCCCCCCTTCGGTCCGACTTGTTCGGTGCCCTGCCGTTGCGCCACCGCTTCCCGGTCCGCAGGTTGATCCCGACGATCCGGCACGCTTCACGGCTGCTGACACCTTGATCCATAAGCCGGAAGTATTCCTCCCGCTCACGAGTCAACGGCGCGCGGCCCTGGGACAGGCTCCGGTTGTCGCGTATTTCGAAAGCCATCGAACTCCCCAAGATGGGGTGTTGCGACGACCACTAGAAGGGAGGGAGGGGGTCGCGGTGGGGGCCGGAGCGGGCGTGAGCGGTGCTCACGCCCAAGAACCCGGGAGCGGGACTTCGGTCACTTGCCGATGTTCGCCTCGTGGCCGATGGACAGACCCGAGGTCGGGTCGAAGAAGTGCAGGTTGTGCGTGTCGACCACGAGCTCGATGTTCTGGCCCGGCCGCACGTGGCTGCGCGCGTTCACCCGCGCGGTCCACAGGGACTTGTCGCCCGACAGCGGCAGCGTCGCCTCCTCATCGTCGCCCGTGTCGGCGGCGGCGACGGTGTCCTTGTGCTCGACCGGCGGGGCGTCGATCAGGAACAGGACGTTGATCTCGGAGCCGAGCTCCTCGGTGACCTCCGCCTTGACGGGCAGCGTGGCCCAGCCGTTGGCGTGGTTGCCGGCCGAGGTGGCGTCCTCGAAGTCCGACGGGCGGATGCCGAGGATGACCTTCTTGCCGATGTACTGGTCGAGGCCCGGCTTCTCGCTGAACGCGGAGTCCGGGATGTTCAGCTTGATGTCGGCGAACGTCACCGCGGCGCCGCCGTCGCGGACCAGTTCGGCGGTGGCGAAGTTCATCGACGGCGAGCCCATGAAGCCGGCGACGAACAGGTTGACCGGCTTGTCGAACAGGTTCTGCGGGGTGTCCACCTGCTGGAGGATGCCGTCGCGCAGGACGCAGACGCGGTCGCCCAGCGTCATGGCCTCGACCTGGTCGTGGGTGACGTAGACGGTGGTGACGCCGAGGCGCTCGTGCATCTGGTTGAGCGAGGCGCGCATGGACACGCGGAGCTTGGCGTCGAGGTTGGACAGCGGCTCGTCCATGAGGAAGGCCTGCGGCTCACGGACGATCGCGCGGCCCATGGCGACACGCTGGCGCTGACCACCGGACAGGGCGGCCGGCTTGCGCTTGAGGTACGTCTCCAGGCCGAGCATCTTGGCGGCCTCGTTGACGCGCTTCTGGATCTCCGGCTTGGGCATCTTGCGGAGCTTGAGGCCGAAGGCGAGGTTCTCCTCCACCGTCATGTGGGGGTAGAGGGCGTAGTTCTGGAAGACCATGGCGATGTCGCGGTCCTTCGGCGGCAGGTGGTTGACCACCTTCTCGCCGATCGCGATCTCGCCGCCGCTGATGTCCTCCAGACCGGCGATCATCCGGAGCGCGGTCGACTTACCGCAACCGGAGGGGCCGACCAGCACCATGAACTCGCCGTCCTTGATCTCAAGGTTGAGCCCGTTCACGGCCTTCACGCCACCGGCGTAGATCTTGTCGACATTGGTCAGAACAATGGATGCCATGACATTCCTTCACGCTCCCGGGCGGTGACCCGGATGTTGTGCGGGTAGCCACACTCGTGGATACGTTTTCAAGCATCTCACCCGAAACGGACACCACCTGTCAAGGGACCAGCCCGTGTTGCCCCCGCGGGCTACCGGCGGGACGGAAACCATGATGGAATCGTTTCCATGGAATCGAGGCGGGCAACCATCAAGGACGTGGCCGAGGCGGCGGGAGTGGGCGTCGCGACGGTGTCCCGCGTGCTGTCCGGCGGCTCGGCCAGCCCGCGCACCCGCGAGCGGGTGCTGGCCGTCGCGGCCCAGCTCGACTACCGCCCGAGCGCGCTGGGCCGCAACCTCCGCCAGCGCCGCACCGGCGGCATGGGGCTGCTCGTCCCCGACCTCACCGACACCTTCTACGGCCAGCTCGCCGAGGGCGTCCTGGCGTGCGCGCGCTCGGCGGGCGAGCCGGTCGTGCTCGGCTCGACGGGCGACGACCCCGAGCAGGAGGCCGAGCTGATCGGCATGCTCCTGGAGCAGAGCGTGGACCGGGTGATCGCGGTGCCGTCGGGAGGGGCGGACACGTGGGGGCCGGCGCTCAAGGCGGGCATGACGATCGTCTTCGCCGACCGCCTCCCCGCCGAACCCGCCCCTGACACCTCCCCCGCCCGGAACGACCCCGCCGACGACCCCACCGGCGACATGCCCGAGCGGGCCGCCGTCGCCGACCTCATGGCCCTCGACGGCGTACCCCTGCCCGAGGGACGTACGGGCTCAGGGGGACGTACGGCTTCCGGGGGACGTACGGCTTCCGGGGGCGCGCGCGAGGGCGCGGCGCGCACCCGGCCGCTCGACGTCCCCGCCGTCCTGGCCGACGACAGGACGGGCATCCGTACGGCGGTCCGCTACCTCAGGGGTCTCGGCCACCGCCGCATCGCCTTCCTCGGCGGCCCGGGACACGGCAGGCGCGTGGCCGCGTTCCGCGAGGCGGTGGGGGCGCCCGTGGACGAGGAACTGGTCGTGTTCGCCACCGGCAGCCGCGACTCCGCCTACGCGGCGGCCTCCGGCCTGTTCCAGAGCCGCCCCGACCTGACCGCCGTGGTCACCGGCGGCAACGTCCTCGGCGAGGCCGCCGTCCTGGCCGCCAGGGAGCTGGACCTGCGGGTGCCGCGCGACGTGTCCCTGGTGATGTACGACGACGTCCCCTGGGCCGAGCTCTGCTCCCCGCCCCTGACCGTGATCGCCCAGCCCGGCCGCGACATCGGCTACCGCGCGGCCGAGCTGGTCCTGCGCGCGGGCACCCGCCGCCCCCGCAGCGTGGTCCTGCCCACGGAGCTCATCGTCCGCGGCAGCTGCGGCCCCCGCTACTGAGCACAGCGCTCAGACGGTCACGATCCCAAGCTCGACCAGGATGCGCCACACGTCCGTCGAAGGCGTGCGGTCGAGAACCCTGCAGTCGGCGCCGTGCCCGTTCCTGGCGGTGCACGCCATGCTCGGACAGTTGGTGACCAACGACCTGGCCCGGTTGACGGCATCGGCCTCGTTGCCGTTCAGCGCCGCCAGCGGAGCACCGTCGAGCCGCTTGTCGAAGGTACGAAAGGCCTGGTGAGCCGCTCTCAGCCGATCCTGGATGCACTTTGACGTGGGCGCCCCAGGCACTCCCGCCACGAAGTGCAGCAGCAGCCACAGCTCGAAACACGGGTGAGAGAAGGCCACCCGCACTCCCGCCCTCTCGGCGCGTCTGCAGGACTCCTCGACACGACTGTGGTCGTCCCTGTCGAAGAGAGCCCACACCTGCTCACGCCGTGGATCCTCCAGCTCACTGGCCTTCTCCAGCGCCCAGTTCACGACCTCGTCCGGCTTCAGCCCTTTGCGCTTCCAGAGGACGTGGATCTCGAACCTCCGAGGATCGCCGCCGAACCGCTCCTCCAGATGCCCGAGATAGTCACGTTCGGTGCTCTCGCCCTCGACCACCGCGTAGATGACCTTGCGCTTCCTGCCCTCGGTCACCACACGTGGCACCCGGGGGCCGCCGGTGGGCGGCCCCTTCCTCCTGACGCCGCTCACGCGCCCGCCCTGGACGAGCGTCGCTCGACCTCCACCGCGACCCCGCCGAGCCCGATGCGGGGCACTCCGCCGTAGCGACCGCGCAGGTAGCCGCGTTCAAGGCTCTCGTCCGCCCGCACGCCGACCGACGTGAGCGGATACAGCTCCGACTCCCCCGTCTTCCGCTTCTCCGTGATCCACACCTGTTCACGGTCCAGCGGACGTTCGATGTGCGCCTTGCTCAGCAAGGTCACGTCGTGCCCGGTGAAGACGAGCTGCGCTCCCTTCGGGTTGGCGACGGGGTCCTCGAAGAGCCGTACGACCTCGGCGACCAGCAGCGGGTGAAGGCTCGAGTCGAGCTCGTCGACCAGCAGCACCGCTCCATCGTCGAGCGCTTCGAGCAGCGGCCCGAGAAAGGCGAACCAGGCGAGTGTGCCGAACGACTCCTGATGGCTCATGTCCAACGGAACCGGCCCGTCCTTGCCGTGGTGAACGAGGGAGACCTCGGGCGTCTCGTCTCCTCTGTCGTCGACTTCGACCCCGATGACCCCCAGATCGGCGACTGCGAGCAGCCCTTCGACCCGTTCGCGGAACCCTGGTCTCAGCAGCTCCCATCGCGTGTGCGCATCGCGTTTCCGCGGGTCGTCCAGCGGACCGGCCAGCCAGAGGTTGTCCTTGAACCAGGCGTGCAAAGGCGCCAGCTGTTTCAGGCTCAGTGATCCCGCCGCCGTGAGGAACAATGCATTGGGCCTGGTGTAGTCGATGACGGGCCGCTTGGTGCCCTTGAGCCAGTCACTGGGGAAGCGGTACTCGGACTCGCCGCGCCCCGGACGTTCGGCGTCCCGCTCGAACCACACCTGTCGACGACGGCTCCCGTGCGGGTACACATGAAGCCATTCCGTCTCCACCCGTACATCGGACACCTCGAACCCGTAGACATACCTGTGCTCACCGAGGACGACGTCCACCTCGAACAGCGAGGCTTCGTCCAGGGCTCCCCGCTCCAGGGCGAAGGGCCGCCTCGGTACGCCTTTGGCGCGCGCCCAGTCGGCCACCGAATCGAGAACGGCGTGCCGCATCCACCGCATGGCGCTCAGCACATTGGTCTTGCCCGACGCGTTGGCCCCGAACACCGCGGCGACCGGGGAGAGACACAAGCCGCCGACGGACCGGGCGCTGTGATCACTGCCCTCGGGGGCGAGCAGCGACAGCTCGAACTCCTCCCGGAACGACAGGACGTTCGCGGCGCGAAACCCGACAAGCATGTCGCACCTCTCAGCCAGATCCAGCATCCGCCCGTATCTTATGCCTGTTCTGGAAGAAAACTCTCTGATATAGGCTGGAAACTGGTCAGCATTGTCAGTCGGATGTGGAGCGCACGACATGTCCTACGGCCGCCTGGGCGCAGAACGGGCGGCGCACAGGGCGTGGTCGATCAGGGTGGCCGAGGTCTTGATCTGCTGGACCGGGGACTGGTCCGGGCCGAGGGTGCTGGCGTAGGCGACGGTGACCGCGGCGCGCCCGTCGGTGGTGACGGCGTTGTCGGTGACGGCGTTCCAGCCGCCTCCGGCGTGGAACCAGGCCCAGCCGCCGCAGGGCAGCCGGCGCTTCATCAGCCCGAGCCCGTAGCCGGCGTCGCGCCACAGCTCCTTGAACGGCGTCGCGGGCCGGGTCCGCTTCATCTGCGCGAGCTGGGCCGGGCGCAGGAGGCGGCCGCCGAGCAGGGCGCGGTAGAAGAGGTTGACGTCGTGGGGGGTGCTGATGACGGAGCCGTCGGCCTGCCCGGCGGCGTAGGTGGTCACGTCGGTCAAGGGGGCGCCGGGGGTCAGCCGCCTGTACGTCCTGAGGTGCGGCCGCGGCAGGTAGGGCGAGGTGCCGGGGGTGAAGGTGTGGCGCAGGCCGAGGGGTTCGATGACGCGTTCGTGGAGCTGCTGCTGCCAGGGGGTGCCGGTGACCTTCTCGATGATCATCGAGACGAGGACGTAGTTGGTGTTGGAGTAGGCCCACCGGGTGCCGGGCCGGAAGGCGGGGCGGTGGCTCGTCGCCATGGCGACGATCTGTTCGGGACGGTAGACGCGGAAGCGCTCAC
>NZ_JAHKRL010000491.1 GCF_019396405.1 Nonomuraea rhizosphaerae
CGATCCTGGCCGAGGAGCGGCGGCGGCTGCGGACGTTCGTCGCCGACATGGCGGGCTTCGTCCGCCGCGGCGACGTGATCATCGAGGCCTACTCGGCCCGGCTCCCCCAGGCCACGACCACGCTGGCCGAGCTGGTGCTGACGCTGCGGGCCAACAGCGCCTCGGCGGCGCAGGCGATCAAGGGCGCCGCCGACTTCGCCGACGTGATCATCGACTCGTGGGACAGGAAGCAGCACGTGCTGAAGATCCGCGTGGTGCTCAACGCGCTGACCAGGGCCTGGCTGACGCCCCTGTTCGAGTCCCTGAACCTGGGCAAGGTGCCCTGCCTGCCCGCCGGGCTCAGCAACTGCCCCTTCGAGCAGGGGAGGCGGCGATGAGGGCGCGATTACTGTCCGGGCTGCTCGCGCTGAGCATCACCGCCTCGTGCTCGCTGCAGACGCTCGGCGCGCCCGCGGGCGACCTGACGCTGAACGCCACGTTCGACGACGTGCAGAGCCTGGTGGCCGGGCACAGTGTGCAGATCTCCGACGTGCGCGTGGGCACGGTGACCGGCATCCGGCTGCAGGGCTACCGGGCCAGGGTGACCATGTCGATCATGTCGGCCCACCGGGTGCCCGCCGGCAGCACCGCGACCGTGGCCAAGACGTCGGTCCTGGGCGAGAACTACGTTCTGCTCAGCCCGCCGCCCGGCAAGGACCTGTCGCAGGGCCCGTTCCTGGGCAATGGCGCCACCATCACCGACACGTCCGTCGAGCCGGACATCGAGCAGGTCACCGCCAAGGCCGGGCCGCTGATCGAGGCGCTGGGCACCCAGGACGTCAACGCCATCCTCGACGCCGCCTCCACCGCCTTCGCCGGCAAGGGCGCCGACGTCAACAAGCTGATCAGGCAGACGGCCGAGGTCACCGACACGTACGCGGCGGCCCGCCAGGACATCGCCACCACCATCGACGCCCTCGCCGAGCTGGGCGACGACCTCGCCAAGGGCAGCAAGGAACTGGACCGGCTGCCCGTTACGCTGGCCGCCGCCACGACCCGGCTCGCGCACGGCCGCAAGCACATCAAGCGGGCCCTCGTCGCGCTGACCGGCCTGGCCAAGGAGGCCAACCGGACGATCTACCCGCGCCACGCGGCCCGGCTGCGCACGCTGCTGCGCGAGCTGGACGGCATCACCCTGGCCATGCTGCGCGGCAAGGAGGACCTGAAGGCGCTGGTGGCCAAGCTCCAGGCGTTCATCGACGCGCCGCCGATCACCGTCAACGGCCAGGTGCTGATCTACCTGTGGCTCAAGGGGCTGCTGCTGCCCAAGCAGAAGAGCGGCACCGGGCCGGTCACCACGGGAGTGCTGCCGGACCGCCTCCAGGACTTCCGGCTGCTGTGGGAGCCGCCCCGATGAGGAACCGCCGCATCTACCTCAACCTCGGCTTCTTCGTCGTGCTCGGCGTCGTGATGACCGTCTGGGCGTTCAGCACGATCATCAAGCTGGACGCGATCACCAAGCCGTACCGGGTGTCGGCGGAGTTCGTCTCCTCGCCGGGGCTGATCCGCGGCTTCGACGTCGCCTACCTCGGCGTGCGGGTCGGCAGGATCGGGGACGTGCGGCTGGCCCCCGGCAAGATCGTCGTCGGCCTGGACATCGACAAGGAGATCCGGCTGCCGAAGGGCCTGAGCGCCGAGGTGCGGCGCAAGTCCGCGATCGGCGAGCCGTACGTGGAGCTGTCGCCGCCCGCCACCGGCGTCAACGGCCCCACGCTCGCCGCCGGGGACGTGATCCCGCTGGCTAAAACGTCGGTGCCGCTCGACTACAAGAAGCTGTTCGAGGGCGTCGGCAAGCTGCTGAACGCGGTGCCGCCCAAGGACGCCAAGACGATCACCCACGAGCTGGCCGTGGCGCTGGACGGCCGCTCCACCTCGATCAGGGACGTCATCGAGAACGCCCACGACCTGACCGGGACGCTGGCCGACAACGCCCAGGTGCTCGACGACCTGTCCGTGCAGCTCACCACGCTCACCCACACCCTCGCCGGCCGCAAGGACAAGCTCGCCCAGGGCATCACGGACCTGAACGCGGTGACGGGCACGCTGCGCGAGTCGCGCGCCGATCTGAACGCCTTCCTCGACCAGGGGCCGGGCGTGTTCGCGCAGCTCGACACCGCGATCAAGCGGGCCCGCCCCGGCCTGTCGTGCCTGCTGACCGCGCTGGGGCTGCCGCACAAGCCGGCGTTCTCGGCGGCGACCGAGCGTGACGTGCACCACCTGCTGAGCATCATGCCGACCGCGCTGAGCCTGGCCGACGACATCAGCGTCAGGGAGGGGAACACGGTGTACGGCAAGGCGTCGTTCGTCTTCAGCGTCCCCGGCGGGCCGCGGCCGGCCGAGGAGTACGCGGGGCCGGTGGCGCCGCCCACCGTCCCGGCGCTGCGGTCGTGCCCGAAGAAGTCGTACTCGTACCCGTCCGAGCCCGTGGAGGACGCCGCCCTGGACGCCAGGGCCGCCCCGCGGGACTCCGACCCCCAGGAGACACGGCGGCCGCAGGACCGGTCCTCAGCCACCGCCAAGCCCGAGCGGACCTCGCGGACGGCGGGCGCGCAGACGCCCGCCGCGGCCGCGGAGCCCGCGTCGCCGACCCCGGTGAGCACCGTTCCGCTGATCGTCGCGATCTTCCTCGTGGTGGCGGCGGCCGGTGGCGCCTTGGGGTGGATCGCGGTGGGCCGGGCCGCCCGCCGCCGTGAGGAGGACTCATGACCACCGAGCAGTCCCTCGCCGAGGACACCCCTCCGGCGTCCACGCCGGACGACACGCCGGACGCCCCCGGCACGCCGGCCTCCCGGAAGGAGGCGGCCGACGCGCCGGACGTCCCCGAGCCCGCGAAAAAGGCGGCCGACGTCCCGGACGGCGGCAAGGAGGCGTGGTTCGGCCGGCGGCGGCTGCTCGGGGCGCTGGCCGGCCTGCTGGTGGCCGCCCTGGCCGCCACCGCGGCGCTGCAGTGGCTCTCGGCGAGCCAGTCGCGCGACGCGCTGGCCCGCCTGGAGTCCGAGCGCGCCCTGCGCCTGGAGGTGTCCGGCGCGGCCAGTTCGTTCGGCAAGGCGCTGCTCAGCTACGACTACAAGGACCTGCAGACGACCAGGGCCACCCTGACCGCCCAGGCCACAGGCGACTTCCTGGCGACCTACGACGACGCGTTCGGCGGCCCGATGGCCGAGGTGATCGTCAAGCTGAAGGCCGTCTCGCAGGCCAACATCCGCGAGGTCTACCTGTCCGACGTGGACGAGGCCACCGCCCACGCGATCGTCGTGGTCGACCAGCAGGTGACCACTCCGGAGGCGATACGCTCGGTCAAGGACTCCCATCTCAAGATCAGCCTGGTCAAGGAGAAGGGCGTCTGGAAGGTCAACGACGTGACCGTGCTCGGCGCGGCCAAGGAAGACCAGTACAAACTGGACAGCGGTACAAAAACGAAGGACTGACGAGATCGGCCCTGTGGCGATGGGCGGGCGTCCCGACGAGGTGCTCGCCCCAGAAGAATGGCTGACCGACGTCGAGCGGGCGCGCGCCGCCCGGTTCGCGTTCGAGGCCGACCGCCGCGCGTTCGTCGCGGCCCACCTGCTGGTACGCCTGTGCGCCGCCGAGGCGCTCGGCACCGGCCCCGACAAGCTGACGCTGCTGCAGCACTGCTACATGCACGGCCCCGGCCACGGCGTCCCGTCCATCGAGCAGGCCCCGTCCCTGGGCGTCGCCTTCAGCCACACCCGCGGCTACGTCTGCGCGGTGGCCGGCGCCGGCCGGGTCGGCATCGACGCCGAGCGGGTGCCGCCGGGGCCGTTCGACGAGCTGCTGGCGGGCCGGGCCCTGTCGGAGCGGGAGCTGGCGGTGGTCACCACCAACGACGAGCTGATCAGGCGCTGGGCCCGCAAGGAGTCGCTGATCAAGCGCGGCGAGCTGACCATCGACCAGCTGCGCTCGGCCGACGCCGACCTGGCCGACCGGCACCTGCTCGAATGGAGCGCCGAGGGCGACGTCGTGGTGGCCGTCGTCACCGACACGCCCGCCACGCGCGTCGGCATCCCCGCATGGGGCTAGAGCCGGCGGCGGGTCGGCGTGGGGTCCAGGAACACCTGGGAGATGCCGGGGAAGCGCTCACGCAGCCTGCGGTCCAGCTCGTCGCAGGCGACCTCGACACCCGCGGCGCTCGCCTCGTCCCGGAAGTCGATCTTGGCGGCCACCATCAGGCTGCCCGGACCGAGGATCATAGTGAGCAGCTCGACGACCTCCACCACCTCGGGCTGCTCGGTGAGCACCGCCCTGATCCGCTCCTCGACGCCCGGCGTGGCGGACTGGCCGATCAGCAGCGACAGGTTCGAGCTGATCAGCGTGAGCGCGACCGCCAGCAGGAGCAGGCCGATCACCACCGACGCCGCGCCGTCCCACACGGGCGAGCCCGTCACCTGCGCCCCGAGCAGGCCCAGGCCCGCGATCACCAGCCCGACCAGCGCGGCGGCGTCCTCGTACACGACCGCCTTCAGGGCCGTGTCGGAGGTGATCGAAACCAGACGGGCCGGGCTCACGTCATACCTTCTGGCCTGCGCGCGCAGCTGCGAGTACGCCCTGGTGAACGACACGCCCTCGATGAGGAAGGACACGGCCAGGACGATGTACGCGGGTGTCAGGTTGCCGAGCTCCTCCCCGTGGGAGATCTCGTGCCATCCGTGGGTGATGGAGAAGCCCGCCCCGCCGACCAGTGTCGCGACGGCCGCCATCATCGCCCAGAAGAACCCGGCCTTGCCGTGCCCGAAAGGATGGCGCTGGTCGGCTGGTTTACGCCCGCGGCGTACGGAAACCAGGAGCAGCAACTCCGTCACGGTGTCCGCGCCGGAGTGCGCCGCCTCCGACAGCATGGCCGCCGACCCACTGAGCAGGCCGGTGACCAGCTTGGCCACGGCGATGGCCAGGTTGGCGCCGCCAGCCACGAGAACCGTCGCCAGGCTCTCCTCAGAATTGTCCGCCACAACCGATCACTCTACGACTCACCACCTGTCACTCTGTGAATGACCACGTGTCACTCGATGAATGACCGCGTGCGCTAGATTGGAGATCATGAGCGCGCCTCGCTGGCTATCCCCCGCTGAGCAGCGTGCCTGGCGTACCCACCTCGCCCTGCACAAGCTCCTCATGCACCGGCTCGACCGCGAGCTGCAGGAGCACGCGCTCTCGGTGAACGACTACGAGATCCTCGTCAATCTCTCCGAGAGCCCCGACCGCCGGTTGCGGATGAGCGACCTGGCCGACGCCACCATCCAGTCGCGCAGCCGCCTGTCGCACCAGATCTCCCGCATGGAGGCCAAGGGACTGGTGGTGCGAGAAGACTGCCGCGACGACCGTCGCGGCACGTTCGCCGTGCTCACCGACGAGGGCTGGCAGACGATCCAGCGGGTCGCGCCCGACCACGTCTCCAGCGTGCGCGAGCACTTCATCGACCGGCTCACCGACGACCAGCTCAAGCTGCTCGACGACGCCTACGAGCCGATCGTCGAGCACCTCAAGAAGCTGCGCTGAGCCGGGGGCGGAGCCGACACCCAACCGATATCGGCGAGCGCGCGCGATCGTTCCGGGCGCTCGCTACGCTCCCCTCATGCTTCGAAAGCTGCTGCTCGTAGTCGTTCTCGCGCTGGTGTCCGCCTGCTCGTCCGGCGGCGGTGGTGGCGAGCTGCCCGCCGGGCCCGACCTCCTGAAGAAGGCGACGGAGGCGATGAAGGCGGTCAAGTCCGCCTCGTTCTCCATCGCCACGGAGGGCAAGCCCAAGGTGCCGGTGAAGAAGGCCGACGGCCGGCTCACCTCGGCGGGCGACGCCGACGGGACGATCACCCTTGAGGTGCTGGGCAGCCTGCAGGAGATCACCTTCGCGCTGGTGGGCGACACCGTGCACTTCAAGGGCCCGACCGGCGGGTTCCAGAAGATGACCAGGAAGGACCTGGCCCAGCTCTACGACCCGTCGCTGATCCTCGACCCGTCCAAGGGCATCGCGCAGCTGCTCGGCACGGCCGGCGACCCGCGCGTGGAGGCCGAGGAGAACGGCGCCTACCGGGTGGCGACCGCGTTCTCCGGCCAGGTGCTCGGCGCGCTCGTCCCGGGCGTCACGCAGGGCGTCAACGGCAAGGTCTGGGTGGACAAGGCCTCCAGCCGGCTGACGAAGATCGAGCTGCCGCTGCAGGACGGCACGGTGACGGTGTCGCTGAGCGACTACGACGCGCCGGTGACGATCACCCCGCCCCCCGCCACATGAGGCGAGTGGCCCTCGGCGTCGGCGGGGCGGTGGTGCTGCTGGCCGCGCTCGACGCGTACGTGGTCGTGACGGTCCTGCTCGACATCGCCTCCGACGTCGGCATCCCGGACAACCGCCTGGAGCGGGCGACGCCGATCGTGACGGGGTTCCTGCTCGGTTACATCGCCGCGATGCCGCTGCTCGGCCAGCTCTCTGACCGCTACGGCAGGCGGCCGCTGATCCACGCCTGCCTGGCGGCGTTCGCGCTCGGCTCGGTGCTGACCGCCCTGGCGGCCGGCGAGGTGATGGTGGTGGCCGGCCGTACGGTGCAGGGCGTGGCGGGCGGCGCGCTGCTGCCGATCACCATGGCGCTCATCGGCGACCTGTGGGAGGAGCGCGAGCGCCCGGTGGCGCTGGGCGCGGTCGGCGCGGCGCAGGAGCTGGGCAGCGCGCTGGGCCCCCTGTACGGCGGCATGGTGGCGCTGACGCCGAGCATCGTGGTGCTCGGGGTCGAGCTGGGCGGCTGGCACGCGATCTTCTGGATCAACGTCCCGCTGGCGGCCCTGGCGGCGCTGGCCGTGCAGCGGACCGTCCC
The DNA here is from genome assembly GCF_019396405.1 of Nonomuraea rhizosphaerae. Taxonomy (GTDB): domain Bacteria; phylum Actinomycetota; class Actinomycetes; order Streptosporangiales; family Streptosporangiaceae; genus Nonomuraea; species Nonomuraea rhizosphaerae. The sequence goes on from NZ_JAHKRL010000491.1 coordinate 6,855, forward strand.
GGCGGGGCGGGGGCGCTCGCCCGGCCGGGTGGACGGCGTCGGCGGGGCGCTGCTGGCGCTGAGCCTGGCGCTGCTGGTGGTGGGCCTGTACAACCCGGAGCCGGCCACGATGGTGCTGCCGCCGTGGGGGCCGCCGGTGATCGCGGCCGGTCTGGTGGCGGGCGTGGTGTTCGTCTGGTGGGAGAGGCGCTCGCCGGTGCGGCTGCTCGACCTGACCGGCATCAGGAAGGGGCCGCTGCTGGCCACGCTGGGCGTGAGCTTCCTGACCGGGGCGGCGCTGCTGATCACGATGGTGTTCGTGCAGTTCGCGGCGCAGACGCTGCTCGACCTGGAGGCTCTGCAGGCCGCGCTGGTGCTGGCCAGGTTCCTGGTCGCGCTGCCGGTCGGGGCGGTGCTGGGCGGCCTGCTGGCGCGGCGGCTCGGCGACCGCTGGGTGGCGGTGGCGGGCCTGGTGATGGCCACGGCAGGCTACTGGCTGATGAGCCGGTGGCCGCTGGAGCTGGCCGAGGCGCGCCTGTCGGTGGACGTGGCGCTGATCGTGGCCGGGCTGGGGCTCGGGCTGGTGATCGCCCCGGTGTCCGGCGCGGTGCTGCGGCTGATGCCCGCCGCGCAGCACGGGGTGGCCTCCTCGGCCGTGGTGGTGGCCAGGATGATGGGCATGCTGATCGGCATCGCGGGCGTGTCGGCGTGGGGGTTCCACCGGTTCCAGTCGCTGACGGCGGACCTGGACACGCCGCTGCCGGTGGGGGTCGAGCCGGCCACGTACGCCAAGCAGATCGCCGAGTACCTGGCCAAGGTGGACGCGGCGCTGCATCTGGAGTACACGGAGATGTTCTTCGTCACCGCGGTCATCTGCCTGGTGGGGGCGGCGGTGGCGGTGTTCCTGCCGCGGCACTCGCCCGCAGGCAGTCGATGAGCTCACGGCACAGGGACGAGCCGTGAGGCGCTGAGTCGTAGGGCGGAGGACTTCGGGGCGGCGGGTTTTCCTTTCTGGTGGCGGCGTAGACGGTCCTGACGGGCTCGTCCTCCAGCGTGACCAGGGTGAGCAGGGTGAGGTCGGGGCGGATGGCGCCCGCCGCCAGTGAGGGCACCAGGGCCAGGCCCAGCCCGGCGGCCACGAAGCCCTGCTTGGCGGTCCACTCCCTGGCCGCGAAGTCGATCCGGGGCAGCAGGCCCGCCCGCCGGTGGACGTCGATGAGGGTCTGCGAGCCGCCGGGGAAGCCCTCGATCCAGGGCTCGCCCGCCAGCTCGGCCAGGCGCAGGCCGCTCCGGCCGGCCAGCCGGTGCCCGGCGGGCATGGCGACCAGCAGCGGGTCGTCCATGAGGTGGTGCAGGACGAACCGGTCCTGTTCCAGCGGCCTGCCCGGGTAGGCGCTCACCACGGCCAGGTCGACCTCGCCCGCGCCGAGACCGGCCAGCAGCGGCCCGGTCGTCTTCTCCACCAGCGACACCGTCACCCCGGGGCGGAGCTTCCTGAACGCCGCCACGGCGCGGGGTACGAGGTCGGCGCCGGCGGTGTCGAACGCGCCGACGCGCAGCCGTCCCGCCTCGCGCAGGTCATGCCGGGCCGCCGCCAGCCGGTCCAGGACGACGACCGCGTGCCGCAGCAGGCGGCGGCCCTCCTCGGTCAGCTCGACGCCGCGGGCGTGGCGCTCGAACAGCGCGACGCCCAGCTCGCTCTCCAGGGACGCCATCTGGCGGGAGACGGCGGATTGGGTGTAACCGAGCGCCTCACCGGCCGCCGTGAACGTCTTCCTGGCGGCCACCTCGGTGAACACCTCCAGCCACGCGACGTCCATGGGCCTCCCTCCGGTATGCGGGACTCGAATGGTAGCCATGCCGGACCTTCGTTGGTCATCCTGGCGCACGGGCCCCTACGGTGGCCGCATGGACGTGGGACTTTACGGGTTGCATCGGGGCGAGAACGTCGATCCGGACGTGCTGGCCAGGCGGGCGCGGACGGCGGAGGAGGCGGGGTTCGAGTCGCTCTGGGTGGGTGACCACATCGCGCTGCCCGACTCCCCCGACGAGCCGGGCCGCCTGGAGGCCGTGGTCGCGCTCGCCCATCTGGCGGCGCTGACGAGCACGGTCAGGCTCGGCTTCGGCGTGCTGGTGCTGCCGCAGCGGCAGCCGGTGCTGCTGGCCAAGCAGCTCACCTCCCTGGACCTGCTGTCGCGGGGCCGCCTGATCGTGGGCGTCGGGGCGGGGTACGTGGAGCCGGAGCTGGCCGCCATGGGGGTTCCGCTGGACGAGCGGGGCGCGCGTACGGACGAGTACCTGGCGGCCATGCGGGCGGTGTGGGACGACCACCCCTTCTCCGGAAATTTCGTGACTTATGCGGATGTCGTGCAGCGGCCGCGCCCGTCCCGGCGCCCGCCGATCGTCGTGGGCGGCCACTCCCGGGCGGCGATGCGCCGCGCGGTCCGCTCGGCCGACGGCTGGTACGGCGTCTACCTGACGCCCGACGAGGCCGCCGGCGCGCTGTCCGGCCTGCGCGACGCCGTCAAGGCGTACGGCAGGCCCGAGGGCATGGGCGAGCTGGAGATCACGATCACCCCGCCCCCGGGCCCCGTCGACCGGGAGAGCGTACGGCGCTACGCCGACCTGGGCGTCCACCGGCTGACGATCCAGCCGCTGGACGCCGACATGGACGCCGACCTGGAGGCTATGGCGAGAGCCGGTGCAGGTCTCTGGGGAACGCCGTGACCTCACGGATGTTCGCGGCACCGGTCAGGCGGGCGGTCCACCGTTCGAGCCCGAGGGCGAAGCCGCCGTGGGGCGGCATCCCGTACGCGAACGCCTGCAGATACCCCTCGTACGGCTCCAGCGGCCCCTCGATGGCGGCCAGGTAGTCCTCGTACCGGTGCAGCCGCTGCCCGCCCGTCACCAGCTCCAGCCCCCGGAACAGCAGGTCGAACCCGTTGGAGTAGCCCTCGCGGTCCGGGTCGGGGTGGGTGTAGAAGGGCCGCTTGGCCATCGGGTACCCGGTGACGAACAGGAACTCCGACCCGTGCTCGCGCACCGCCCACTCCGACAGCCACCGCTCCTGCTCGGGCGACAGGTCGGGCTCGTCCTGGCCGGTCAGCCGCTGCGCCTCGGTGAAGTGAATCGCCGGGATCTCCTCCGGCACCTCGGGCACCGCCACGGCGAGGCCGCGCACCGACTCCACCATCCCGTGGACGGCCTCGCGCAGCACCGCCATCACGTCGCGGTGGTCGCGGACGAAGCCCAGCTCGGCGTCCAGGCTGGTGTACTGGGCCAAGTGCCTGACGGTGTCGTGCGGCTCGGCCCGGAAGACCGGCCCCACCTCGTAGACCCGCTCGAACACCCCGACCATCGCCTGCTTGTAGAACTGCGGCGACTGGGCGAGGAAGGCGGGCCGGCCGAAGTAGTCGATGCCGAAGACGTTCGCGCCCGACTCGGTGGCCGAGGCGACGATCTTGGGCGTGTGGATCTCGGTGAACCCCAGCCCGTCGAGCGCCCGCCGGAAGCCCGCCACGCTCGCCGCCGAGATCCGCAGCGCCGCCTTGAGCAGCGGGTGCCGCAGCGCCACCGGCGCGTGGTCGAGGACCGTCGGCAGCGAGGCGGGCACGACCGGCCGGTACAGGTCGAACGGCGGCGCCTTGGCCGGCTCGGCCAGCACCTCGATCTCCGGCCCGACCAGCTCGGCGCCGCCCGGCGCCTGCGGGTTGGCGCTCACGACGCCCGTCACCCGGACGACCGTCTCCTCCACCGGCAGGACGGACTCCGGCTCGGCCGCCACGACCTGGGCGAGCCCGCTGCGGTCCCTGACGATCAGGAAGGACACGGATTTCAGCCGCCGCCGGCGATGGACCCAACCGGCGATCGTCACTCGTTGCCCGGCGTGCTCAGCGAGCTCCGCCGACATGACACGAGAGATCATCACAACTCCTCATGGAAGTGCATGACCCCTTGGGAGTGCGGGGGAGAAGGGAGCTCCCGGTGCCACCGCACTTTCGCCGCCCGTCTCCGGGCGGCCTCGGGACCCGATGACGGGGGTCAGGCCGGCGGGGCATTTCCTCCCCGCACTCGGGAGTGTCTTCACCTGAAGGGCACGGGGCCGCCTTCACAGCTTCCGGCGGCTCTCTCGGGCCCGTGCGGGCCTTCGGCTACTCGTCTCCGTCCACGCGTTGCCGCCGATGCTAACGCCCCTGTCAGTACGGCCGCAACGCGGTTGACGACCGCCGGCCCGCCCGCGCCGGCCGGCTGGTCGCGCCGCGCGGGGGCTACTTCTTCGCCTGGGCGCCGCCGCCCTTACGCTTCTCCCTGATCTTCATCGACACGTCGATCGGCGAGCCCGCGAACCCGAACTCCTCCCGGATGCGCCGCTCGATGAAGCGCCGGTAGGTGTCCTCCAGCCAGCCGGAGGTGAACAGCACGAACTTGGGCGGCTCCACCGACGCCTGCGTGGCGAACAGGATCTTCGGCTGCTTGCCGCCCCGCACCGGCGGCGGCGTCTGCTGCACCAGCTCGGTCAGGAACGCGTTGAGCCGCGCCGTCGGCACCCGGGTGGACCAGGAGTCGAGCGCCTTCTCCAGGGCGGGCACGAGCCGGTCCATGTGACGGCCGGTCTTGGCGGAGATGTTGACGCGCAGCGCCCACGGCGTCCGTACGAGCTGCCGGTCGATCTCCTTCTCCAGGTAGTAGCGGCGGTCGGCGTCGACCAGGTCCCACTTGTTGAACGCGACGACCATCGCCCGGCCCGACTCGATCACCAGGCCGATGATGCGCAGGTCTTGCTCGGTGAGCACCTCGCTGGCGTCGATCAGCACGATCGCCACCTCCGAGCGCTCCAGGGCGGCCCGGGTGCGCATGGCGGCGTAGAAGTCGGCGCCCTGCAGCTCGCGGTCGCGCCGCCGGATGCCGGCGGTGTCGATGAAGCGCCAGGTCTTGCCGCCCAGCTCGATCAGCTCGTCGACGGGGTCGCGGGTGGTGCCCGCCATCGGGTCGACCAGGACGCGCTCCTCGCCGGCCAGTTTGTTCAGGAGCGAGGACTTGCCGACGTTGGGCTTGCCGAGCAGGGCCACCCGGTAGGGGCCGCGCTCGGCGTCGAAGCGGACCTCGGGCGTCTCGGGCAGCGCGTCGAGCACCACGTCGAGCAGGTCGCCGCTGGAGCGGCCGTGCAGGGCCGAGACCGGCTGCGGCTCGCCCAGGCCGAGCGACCAGAGCGCGGCGGCCTCCAGTTCGAGCTGCTGGTTGTCGACCTTGTTGGCGGCCAGGATGACCGGTTTGCCGGACGAGCGCAGCACCGAGCCGACCGTCTCGTCGGCGTCGGTCGCGCCCACGGTGGCGTCCACCACGAACACGATCACGTCGGCCAGCTCGACCGCGACCTTGGCCTGGTCGGCGATGCGCAGGTTCATCCCGGTGGCCTCGGGGTCCCAGCCTCCGGTGTCGACGACGGTGAAGCGGCGCCCGCGCCAGTTGGCGTCGTAGGTGACGCGGTCGCGGGTGACGCCCGGAACGTCCTCGACGACCGCCTCGCGGCGGCCGATGATGCGGTTGACCAGCGTGGACTTGCCCACGTTGGGGCGGCCGACAATGGCCACGACGGGCAGCGGGCCGCTCTCGTCGTGGTCGGTTACTTCGAGATCGCCGAGCTCAGCCTCGACCCAATCCCCCGTTGACACGATTTTTCATCCTTTGTGAGTACCGCACCTGGTTCGTCAGGTGCGCTCCTTGACCAGACCCAACACCTCCGCGATGACCTCTTCCAAGGTCAGCGGCGTGGTGTCGAGCTCGACGGCGCCATCCGCCATCGAGAGTGGATCAGCCTTACGCGTGGAGTCCAGGGTGTCACGCCTGGCCATCGCGGCCTGCTGCGCCTCCACCGTGGTGCTCTGGGAGGCGCCGGTCAGCTCCGCGGTGCGCCGCTGGGCGCGGGCCTCGGCGCTGGCCGTGAGGTAGACCTTGACGGCCGCGCCGGGCGCGACCACCGTACCGATGTCGCGGCCCTCGACCACGATGTCACCGGCGCCGATGATCTCCCGCTGCAGCGCGACCAGCCGCGCCCGTACCTCGGGCACCGCCGCCACCGCCGACACCGCCGCGGTGACCTGCGCCTGCCTGATCGGCCCGGCCACGTCGGGGCCCCCGCGGCGCGTGGG
>NZ_JAHKRL010000492.1 GCF_019396405.1 Nonomuraea rhizosphaerae
TCCCAACTGAAAAAGGAATCCGTCATCATGAAACATGACGGGGTTTGTGCATCATGCACTGGCTTTTAACACACTGTTGAGTTCTCAAGAAACGGACGCATACTCCTCAAACTGCAGGAGGCGCACACTTCACGTCTTCCATCTTATCAAGCTCGACCGCTCTCTGTCAAATCTTCGACTTGATCAGATGGAGCTTGCCTGGCTAAGATGGTGCGCCCCGTCTCCGGGGCAACCCTCGCAACTTACCGTGTCATCCTGAGCCTGTCGAATCAACCGATTTTCCGGTGATCTGAGCGCACCCGAGACGACTCGTACCGAAGAGCGCGTCGAAGCGCCTCAGCCGAGTGGCTCGTTTCTCAAGGGGTTTGCCCTGGGGCCCGTCCGCCTGACCGGCGTCCGGCTCACTCCCGGGGCGAAGTGAAGATTAGGCGGCCGTTCGCCGTACGTCAAATCGGGGTTCGCCCGGGCGTTCGCAGACTGCCGCCCGACCGGACAAACTGTCCCGCCCATGTCCGTGAGCCGGGTCTCCAGCTGGCGGGAAGTCGCAGGTGAACCCTGTCCGGACGATACGACCCACCTACGGGGAACGCGGAGGGCTCAGAGAGTGAGGGCGCGTACCTGGGCCGCCGAGGTGAAGAGCTCCGCCTTCATCCCCGCCTCCCGCGCCGCCACCACGTTGGCCTCGTTGTCGTCGAAGAACAGCACCTTCCCCGGCGGCACCCCGAGCCGCCGGGCGCAGATCTCGTACGCGCGCGGATCCGGCTTGGCCACCCCGATCCGGCACGAGTACGTCAGCGACGCGAACCGCCCCAGCCACCCCCCCGGC
>NZ_JAHKRL010000493.1 GCF_019396405.1 Nonomuraea rhizosphaerae
TCCCAACTGAAAAAGGAATCCGTCATCATGAAACATGACGGGGTTTGTGCATCATGCACTGGCTTTTAACACACTGTTGAGTTCTCAAGAAACGGACGCATACTCCTCAAACTGCAGGAGGCGCACATTTCGCTTGCCCAGTTTAGCAGATCCGGACGATCCTTGTCAAATCGGCCGACCCGGCTGGTTTCGGGCAACTCCACGAACTTACTCGAACTTCTGGCCCATGTCCAATCACACGCAGACACAGCCCGAAGCCCGGGTCAGATCAGTGGGTGGTCGGGGCTAAGTGCCCTGCGTTGAAAACTGTAGCAGCCCCCGACGCCGGGGAAGGCCGAACTTCGGTAACGAATAGGCCTTCCCCTGGTGGGTGGAGCTCAAACACCCAGACCGGCGAGCTGGGTCTCCAGCCGCGCGATGTCCGCCGCGGACTGCTCCGCACGCCCTCTGACCTTGGTGACCACGTCCTCCGGCGCCTTGGCCATGAACTGCTCGTTGCCCAGCTTGGCGGCGACCTGCGCCGCCTCCTTGCGCGCGGCCGCCAGATCCTTCTCCAGGCGCTTACGTTCGGCGGCCACGTCGATGGCGCCGGCGGTGTCGATCTCGACGCTCACCCCGCCCACCGAGAGCCGCGCAGTCGCTGAGAACGCCTCAGAGGGCTCGGTGAGCCTGAGGAGCGAGCGAACAGCCAACTCCTGCCGTTCGAGCGGCGTGGTGGCCAATCCGAGCCGTGCGGCCACCTTCTGGCCGGGCTTCAGCCCCTGATCCGACCTGAACCGGCGGACCTCCGTCACGAGCTCCTGAAGGGCCTCGATCTCCGCCTCGGCCGCCGGGTCGGAGCGGCGCTCGTCCGCCACGGGCCAGGAGGCCACGGCGACCGACGCCCCACCCGTCACCGCGCGCCACAGCTCCTCGGTGACGAACGGCACCAGCGGGTGCATCAGCCGCAGCAACGTGTCGAGCACGTGGCCGAGCACGAGCCGCGTGTGCTCCAGCCCCTCGCCGAGCTGGATCTTGGCCAGCTCCAGGTACCAGTCGCAGACCTCGTCCCACGCGAAGTGGTAGAGCAGGTCGGACGCCTTGGCGAACTCGAACTCCTCGAAGGCCGCGTCGGCCGAGGTGATCACGCTCTGCAGGCGCGACAGGATCCACCGGTCGGCCGCCGTCAGGTCGAGCCCGTCGAGCGAGCCGGTGGCCGCGCCGTTCATCAGCGCGAAGCGGGTGGCGTTCCAGATCTTGTTGCAGAAGTTGCGCGAGCCGGCCGCCCACTCCTCGCTCACCGCGACGTCGGCACCGGGGTTCGCGCCGCGCAGCAGCGTGAAGCGGGTGGCGTCGGCGCCGAAGCGCTCGATCCAGTCGAGCGGGTCGACGACGTTGCCGAACGACTTGGACATCTTCTTGCCGTACTGGTCGCGGACCATGCCGTGCAGCGCGACCACGCGGAACGGCGGCTCGCCGTCCATGGCGTACAGGCCGAACATCATCATCCGGGCGACCCAGAAGAACAGGATGTCGTAGCCGGTCACCAGCACGGACGTCGGGTAGAAGCGGGCCAGCTCGGGGGTCGAGTCGGGCCAGCCGAGCGTCGAGAACGGCCACAGGCCGGAGGAGAACCAGGTGTCCAGCACGTCGGCGTCCTGGACGTAACCGGCGGGCGGGTCCTCGTCGGGCCCGACGCACACGACCTCGCCGGCCGGGCCGTACCAGACCGGGATGCGGTGTCCCCACCAGAGCTGGCGGGAGATGCACCAGTCGTGCATGTCATCGACCCAGTCGAAGTAGCGCTTGGCCAGCTCCGGCGGGTGGATGCGGGTGCGTCCGTCACGCACCGCGTCGCCGGCCGCCTTGGCCAGCGGCGCGACGTTGACGAACCACTGGAGCGACAGCCGCGGCTCGACCACCGTCTTGCAGCGCGAGCAGTGGCCGACCGAGTGCACGTACGGGCGCTTCTCGGCGACGATCCTGCCCTCCTCGCGCAGCGCGGCGACCACGGCGGGCCGCGCCTCGAAGCGGTCGAGCCCCTCGAACGGCCCATGGGCGGTGATCACGCCGCGCTCGTCCATGATGGTCATCGACGGCAGCGAGTGCCGGCGGCCGATCTCGAAGTCGTTGGGGTCGTGAGCCGGGGTCACCTTGACCGCGCCTGTGCCGAACGCCGGGTCGACGTGCTCGTCGGCGACGACCGGGATCTGCCGCCCGGTCAGCGGCAGCTCGACGAGCGTGCCGACCAGGTGGGCGTAACGCTCGTCCGAGGGGTGCACGGCCACGGCGGTGTCGCCGAGCATGGTCTCGGCGCGGGTGGTCGCGACCACGATCTCGTCGGAGTAGCGGATCGAGACCAGCTCGCCGTCGTCCTCGCTGTGCTCGACCTCGATGTCGGACAGGGCGGTCAGGCAGCGCGGGCACCAGTTGATGATCCGCTCGGCGCGGTAGATCAGGTCGTCGTCGAAGAGCCGCTTGAAGATGGTCTGGACGGCCCGGGACAGCCCCTCGTCCATGGTGAAGCGCTCGCGCGACCAGTCGACGCCGTCGCCGAGCTTGCGCATCTGGCCGAGGATCCGGCCGCCGGACTCCTCCTTCCACTCCCAGACGCGCTCGACGAACGCCTCGCGGCCCAGGTCGTGGCGGGACAGGCCCTGCTTGGCCAGCTCGCGTTCGACGACGTTCTGGGTGGCGATGCCGGCGTGGTCCATGCCGGGCAGCCACAGCGTCTCGCGCCCCTGCATGCGGGCGCGGCGGGTGAGCGCGTCCTGGACGGAGTGGTCGAGGGCGTGGCCGATGTGCAGGACGCCGGTCACGTTCGGCGGGGGCAGGACGATGCTGTACGGCTCGCGCGGGCTGCCGGGGTCCGCGCCGAAGTAGCCCTCGGATACCCAGCGCTCGTAGCTCCGGGTCTCGACGTCGGCCGGGGTGTACTGGGTGGGCAGCTCTGGCGTTGTCACGGTGACCAATTCTAGAGAGAGGACGGAAAGCGAAACGCCCCAGGGAGTTTCCTCCGCCGGGGCGCTTGCCGTTTCGGGATGGGTCAGGCTGACTTCTCCCGCGGCGCACGCTGCTGCTTGGCGGCGAGCTGGTCGCGGGGTACGAGCGTCGGGATGGCGTGCTCGAGGACGGACTCGCGGGTGATGACCACGCGGGCGACGTCCTGGCGCGACGGCACCTCGTACATCACCGACTGGAGCACCTCTTCGAGGATGGCGCGCAGGCCGCGGGCGCCGGTGCCACGCAGGATCGCCTGGTCGGCGATGGCCTCAAGGGCACCGTCGGTGAACTCCAGCTCGACGCCGTCGAGCTCGAGCAGCTTGCGGTACTGCTTGACCAGCGCGTTGCGGGGCTCGGTGAGGATCTGGATGAGCGCCTCGCGGTCGAGGTTGTGCACCGAGGTGATGACCGGCAGACGGCCGACGAACTCGGGGATCATGCCGAACTTGAGCAGGTCCTCGGGCATCACGTCGCCGAAGATGTCGGCCGTGTCGACCTCTTCCTTCGAGCGGATGATGGCGTTGAAGCCGATGCCCTTCTTGCCGATGCGCGACTCGATGATCTTTTCCAGGCCGGCGAAGGCCCCACCGCAGATGAACAGCACGTTGGTGGTGTCGATCTGGATGAACTCCTGGTGGGGGTGCTTGCGCCCGCCCTGCGGCGGCACGCTCGCGGTGGTGCCCTCCAGGATCTTCAGCAGCGCCTGCTGGACGCCCTCACCGGAGACGTCGCGGGTGATCGACGGGTTTTCGCTCTTGCGGGCGATCTTGTCGACCTCGTCGATGTAGATGATGCCGGTCTCGGCCTTCTTGACGTCGTAGTCGGCGGCCTGGATCAGCTTGAGGAGGATGTTCTCGACGTCCTCGCCGACGTAGCCGGCCTCGGTCAGGGCCGTGGCGTCGGCGATGGCGAAGGGAACGTTGAGCATCTTCGCCAGCGTCTGCGCGAGCAATGTCTTGCCCGAGCCTGTCGGACCGAGCAACAAGATGTTGCTCTTGGCCAGCTCCAGGCCGTCGTCTCTGCCTCGGTCGCCGGACTGCACCCGCTTGTAGTGGTTGTAGACCGCCACCGAGAGCGCCTTCTTCGCCTTGTCCTGACCGATGACGTAGGCGTCGAGGAACTCGTAGATCTCCCTCGGCTTGGGCAGGTTGTCCCACTTGAGCTCGGAGGACTCGGAGAGCTCCTCCTCGATGATCTCGTTGCAGAGATCGATGCACTCATCGCAGATGTAGACGCCTGGACCGGCAATGAGCTTTTTGACTTGCTTCTGGCTCTTTCCGCAGAACGAGCACTTCAGCAGGTCTCCCCCGTCGCCGATGCGTGCCACTCCAGATACTCCTTTGCGTGGGACCGCCCTGCTCCCGCGATCCGTATCCTCCGGACCCGGTCCGAACCGCTCAGGTTTCGACGTTACCGTCTTCTGGGCCCTCAGTGAGCCCCCTGGCGGCGAGTCGCACCGGAACGTGCCCTATTGGGCAGCGCCCCGGTGCGTCACATCTCATCAGGAAGCGACGGCCTGAGCTCGTTTCTTCCTGGATGGGATGATGTCATCGATCAGACCATACGCCTTTGCCTCGTCCGCGTTGAGAATTTTGTCGCGTTCGATGTCCTTACGGACGTCAGCAGGACGCTTCCCCGAGTGCTTCGCCACGATCTCCTCCAGGAGGGAGCGCATACGAAGGATCTCGCGGGCCTGGATCTCGATGTCGCTTCCCTGACCGCCGCCCTCGGTGGAGGGCTGGTGGATCAGGACCCGGGCGTTGGGCAGCGCGAAACGCTTGCCCGGGGTGCCGCCGGCCAGCAGCACGGCCGCCGCGGAGGCGGCCTGGCCGAGGCAGACGGTCTGGATCTCCGGCCGGACGAACTGCATCGTGTCGTAGATCGCCGTCATGGCGGTGAACGACCCGCCCGGCGAGTTGATGTAGATGCTGATGTCACGGTCGGGGTCGAGCGACTCCAGCGTCAGCAGCTGGGCCATCACGTCGTTGGCCGACGCGTCGTCGATCTGCACCCCGAGGAAGATGATGCGATCCTCGAAGAGCTTGTTGTACGGGTTCATCTCCTTCACGCCGTAGGACGTGCGTTCGACGAAGGAGGGGAGAACGTAACGGCTTTCGATGTTCACTTCAACTCCCCTTAGGACACGGCGCCCTGCGAGGGCACCTGCCTCGCGCTGCGCACAACGTGGTCGATGAAGCCGTAGTCGAGGGCCTCCTCGGCGGTGAACCAGCGGTCCCGGTCGGAGTCGGCCTCGATCTGGTCGAGCTGCTGACCCGTGTGGTGCGCGATCCGCTCGGCCAGGGTCTTCTTCACGTAGAGCATCTGCTCGGCCTGGATGGCGATGTCGGCGGCCGTGCCACCGATGCCACCGGACGGCTGGTGCATCATGATGCGCGCGTGGGGCAGAGCGTAGCGCTTGCCCCTGGCGCCCGCGGACAGCAGGAACTGCCCCATGGAGGCGGCCAGCCCCATGGCGACCGTCGCCACGTCGTTGGGCACGTATTCCATCATGTCGTAGATGGCCATCCCAGCCGTCACCGACCCGCCAGGCGAGTTGATGTACAGCCAGATGTCACGGTCGGGGTCGTCGGCCGCGAGCAACAGGAGCTCCGCGCAGATGCGGTTGGCGATCTCGTCGTTCACCTCCTGGCCGAGCACGATGATGCGCTCACGCAGCAGGCGCTGGTAAAGCTGGTCCTCAAGCCGGAAGGACGAGCCGTTCTCACGGCCTCGCGACTCAGGCTGATAGAAGGTCGGCGGGCTGGTCACAGCTTCACCTTCCGATGCGTCGTAATCGATTGGCTTTGCTTGTGACCTTAACGCGCGCCGCCCACCGGTCATGCCCCGTCCACGGACTGTTCGCTGACGGCGCAGGTAAGGCCCGTCAGAGCAGCGCGAAGCCCCCGAACCATCCGGAACGGGGGCTGAACGCTCAGGAGTCTCAGGCGTCGGCCTTCTCCTCAGCGGGAGCCTCGTCGGTCTCCTCGGTGGGCTCCTCGCCGTTGATCTCGGTGTAGATGGCCTTGAGGTCGACCTCGTTGCCGTCGCTGTCGACCACCTTGGCGGCGTCGCCCACGACCGACTTGGCCTTGTCGCGCACGATCTCGACCATGGCCAGCGTGAGCTGGTCGTTGTCGGCCAGGTGCTGGGCCAGCTGGTTGGGCTGGACGCCCATCTCCATGGCGCGGCGTACGACGAACTGGGTCAGCTCCTGCTCGGAGACGCCCAGCTCCTCGGCCTTGACGATCTTGTCGAGGACGAAGCCGACCTTGATGGCCTTGGCGGAGTTGGTCTCGAACTCGGCGAAACGCTCCTCCTCGGTCGTCTGGTAGAGGCGGAAGAACGCCTCGCGGCTCAGCCCGCTCTCGGCGACCTGGTGCTCGAGGTTGTGCTTACGGGCGTCGACCTCGGCCTTGAGCGCGCTGTCGGGGATCGGCATGTCGATCTTGTCGAGCAGCGTGTCGAGCGCCTTCTCCCGGGCCTGCATGACCTGGTCGATCAGCTTGTTGCGGCGGGCCTGCTCCTTGATGCTGTTCTTCAGCTCGTCGAGGGTGTCGAACTCGCTGGCCAGCTGTGCGAACTCGTCGTCGAGCTCGGGCAGGACCTTCTCCTTGACCGTCTTGACGCTGATGATCACATCGGCTTCCTCGCCGGCGTTCTCGCCGCCGACGAGCTCGGTCGTGAAGCTCTTCTCCTCGCCCGCGGACATGCCTTCGAGTGCGGTGTCGAGGCCCTGCAGCACGGAGCCGGCGCCGACCTCGTAGGAGACCTCGTTGGCCTGCTGCTCCTCGATGTTCTCGCCGTTGATCTCGGCGCGCAGGTCCATCACGACGAAGTCGCCGGTGGCGGCGGGACGCTCGACGCCGGTCAGCGTGGCGAAGCGCTGGCGCAGCGCGTCGAGCTGGGCGTTGATGTCGTCGTCGGAGACCTCGGCGGAGTCGACGGTGACCTCGGCGCCCGCGTAGTCGGGGACCTCGAAGTTGGGCCGGACGTCCACCTCGGCGGTGAACTCGACCTGCTCGCCGTCCTCGATCTTGGTGATCTCGATGTCGGGCTGGCTGACCGGGAAGACGTCGACCTCGTCGACGGCCTGGCCGTACAGCTTGGGCACCGCGTCGTTGAGGGTCTCCTCCAGCACCACCGCGCGGCCGAAGCGCTGCTCGATGATGCGGGCCGGAACCTTGCCAGGGCGGAACCCGGGGACGCGCACCTGCTGCGCGACCTTCTTGTACGCCGCATCCAGGCTCGGGCGCAGCTCGTCGAACGGCACCTCGACAGTGAGCTTCACCCTGGTCGGGCTGAGCTCCTCGACAGCGGTCTTCACGGGGTGGTCTCCTTGATCAAGCTTCGAGTGATCGCGGGCGCGTCCGGTTGTCGCTACGGCTCACGCGCCGCGCCCACGTGATCGGCGCTGGGCATGCTCCGCCATGGCGGGATCCAAGCGCCGTTGGCCAGTCTAGGGCAGATGCGTACCCAACAACGACGTGACGAGGGTCAGAACTCGTCAGCGATCACACGCAGGAGCTCCACGGTCTCGTCAGGCGTGGTGCTGACGGCGCAAAGGCGCTCCATGACCTCGGTGTAGCGATCGACGTCCTCGCGCTTGTCCAGGTAGAGGGCGCTGGCGAGCTGCTCGACGTACACGACGTCGGGAAGGTCGTGGTCGGGGAAGCGCAGGACGCTGAACGCGCCGCCCTCGGCGCTGTGGCCGCCGAAGCTGAACGGCATGACCTGGATCGTGATGTTCGGCTGGCGCATCAGGTCGATGAGGTGGTCGAGCTGGGCCCGCATCACCTCGGCGCCGCCGATGGGGCGGCGCAGCGCCGCCTCGTCGATGACGGCCCAGAACACCGGCCCGTCGGGCCTGTCGAAGACCCGCTGGCGTTCGAGACGGAGGTCCACCCTGCGGGAGATCTCCTCCGCGCTGATCCCGGCCGAGCCCGCGGTGACGACCGCGCGCGCGTACTCCTTGGTCTGCAGCAGACCGGGGACGAACTGGACCTCGTACGTCCTGATCCGGGCCGCGGCCTCCTCCAGCCCCACGTACGCCTGGAACCAGGTGGGCAGGATGTCGTTGAACCTGTGCCACCACCCCGGCTCGTTCGCCGTGGCGACCAGGTCGAGCACGGCGGCGCGGGCCTGCTGGTCGACGACGCCGTAGAGGGTCAGCAGATCGGCCACGTCGCGTTCCTTGAACCCGACGCGTCCCAGCTCCATACGGCTTATCTTGGATTCGGAGCCCCTGATGAGGTGGCCCGCCTCCTCGCGGGTGACGCCCTTACCTTCCCTGAGCCTGCGCAGCTGGGAGCCCAGGAGAATGCGCAGCGCCGTAGGGCCGGAACCCGGCTGGTTCTGCGTCACTCTGCCTCCTATCAAGGTCCGCACACACAGTGACACCACATTGCCGGGTATGACAAGGTCTCAACCTGGTGTCCGATTCGGATACCCCTACCGGTAACCGCTCATGCGATTGCACATTGCACATGCACGTGCATTTGGGTCTTGCAGCGACAGGGAGTCGTGACCCATGATGGCCTAGTGCATATTGGGCCAAACATGCACGAACGCGATGGCAACCGGGAGGTATCGGCGGGATGGTGGAGGACCCTTTGGCCACTGCCGACTGCCTGCAAATCACCCGTGAGGTGGGGTTCGACCACCTGCTGAGCGCGGCCAAGCCGTACACGGCCTCGTGTCCGCTGCCGTTCCAGGCGGATTCGGTGAAGACCGCAAGGGACGTGACTCGTTCCACTCTGTACGGCTGGGGCGTGCCCGAACTGGGTGACGACGCGGCGCTGGTGGTGTCGGAGCTGGTCACGAACGCGGTCCGGTACGCGATGTACGCCAGGGGCCGGCGGGAGATCCAGCTGCTGCTCATGCGGGTCGTCCCCCACGTGCTGCTGGCCGTGGCGGACCCGAGCGACGACGTGCCGACGCCCAAGGAGCCCGACTTCATCTCCGAGAACGGCCGTGGCCTGTACATCGTGGAGACCTACAGCCAGTGCT
The DNA here is from genome assembly GCF_019396405.1 of Nonomuraea rhizosphaerae. Lineage (GTDB taxonomy): Bacteria > Actinomycetota > Actinomycetes > Streptosporangiales > Streptosporangiaceae > Nonomuraea > Nonomuraea rhizosphaerae. The sequence continues at coordinate 8,989 of NZ_JAHKRL010000493.1, forward strand.
GGGGCTGGGACCCGCTGGCGCGCGGCGGAAAAGCGGTCTGGGCCCTCTTTCGCACCGACTCCTGATTCATTACCCTTTCGTGGAGTGAAGGGGAGTACCTCCGAACACGCCTGATCGTCATGACGGCCCGCGCGGCCCGGTCAGGCGGGCCCTCCGTGGCGAGGAAGACCTTCCGGCCCATGTATCCGCAGGCTGGAGGTATCAAGATGCGCATGCTCGTCCCCATGACCCTGCTTACGGCCATCTACTGCGCCGTGCTCGCCGGTCTTGTATTAATAGGGGTCCCAATTCTGTTCGTCGCCCTCGGAGCGGCCCTCGTGCTGCTCGTGCAGTGGCTGTCCACGGAGGCGCTGGCCCGCCGGATCACCAGGGCCCGTTACGTCACGGCCGAGCAGGAGCCGGAGCTGCACGCCGTACTGGACCGGCTCTGCGCGCTCAGCGACGTGGACAAGCCGCGGCTGGCGATCAGCCCCTCCCCCGCCCCGAACGCCTGCACGGTCGGCCGCACGCGGCGCGGCGCGGCGCGACGATCATCGTCACCGAGGGACTGCGCGCCCGGCTGGAGCCGGACGAGCTGACGGCGGTGCTCGCCCACGAGATCGCGCACATCCGGCACAAGGACGTGGCGGTGATGACGCTGGCCAGCTCGTTCGCGATCGCGCTGGCCGCCTTCGCCAAGGGCACCGGGCGGGCGGCCGTGGAGGCGCCCGGCCTGTTCTTCGAGGAGTTCCCGTTCGGGCTGCTGTTCGGGCTGGCGATCCTGGCCGGCGGGGCCGCGGCGGGGCTGGCCGGCTTCCTGGCGCACCTGCCGCTGCGCTGGCTGAGCCGCTCCAGGGAGCTGGCCGCCGACCGCGCCGCCGCCGACCTGCTCGGCCAGCCGGGGCTGCTGGCCTCGGCGCTGCTCAAGGTGCACGAGGAGGGCGGGATCCCGCTGCGCGACCTGCGGCGCGGGGTGCCGGCCCTGGGGCTGGTGGCCTGCCGTACGAAGGGGGGCTCGCTGATGGCGACGCACCCGCACGTCCACGTACGGGTGCGCGCCCTGACGGGCTGAAACGTCCAGACGGGCTGAAACGTTCAGTACATCGAGATATGCACGTGATCGAAGTGGTTCTCGGTGATGCTGCCGCGGTTGGACATCGCGCGCCAGCCGGAGCCAAGGTTGATGCGCTGCTTCCAGATCACGTACTTGACGCCGAGCTTGTCCTTGTTGGCCAGCGCCCAGTCCGCGACGCGGTCGCCCAGCGCGTTGTTGAGCGCGCTGGGCATGGCGCCGCCGGTGCTCATCATGAAGTCGCAGGCGCGGCCCAGCGGGTGCTCGCCGCCGCCGCCGGAGCGGAAGCAGCCGACCGGGAACGGGAGCGCGAAGTTCTTCTCGATCTGCGCGCGGATGATCCGCATCCTCGGCGTGATGTTGTCCTCGCCCGAGGGCAGCTCGGGGGCCCAACTGCCGTCGGAGCGGCGGCCGGGGCCGAACGGGACCAGGTCCTGGAGCTTCTTCCGGATGTCCTTGATGACGTCCTGGGCGTCGTCGCGCTGCTTGGCCACGTTCGCGGCCTCGTCGCGGATCTTCGTCTCCAACGCGGTGGCGTCGGTGACGGCCTGCTTCTTCTCGTTCCTGGCGTCGGCCACGACCTGCACGGCCGCCTGCTGCTCGGCGGTGATCTGCTCCAGGACGGCCGCGCTGGCGCTGTCGGTGGGGAGCATGAGGCTCGGCAACGAGAGGTTGCCGTTCTGGTAACGCAGGCGGGCGATCTCGGCGACCCGCTTCTCGGCGGTGGCCAGCTTGGTCTCGGCGGCCGCGAGCCGCTCCTTGGCGCTCGCGGCGGCCTGCTTGGCCTTGGACAGCTCCACACGCTTGAGGTTGTAGCTCTCGATGAGCTGGTCGACCTTCTTGTCGAGCTGTTTCAGCTCCGCGCGGAGCTTGGCCTCACTGGGCTTGGGCGCGGCGGTGGCAGGGGTCGCCCCCAGGGCCACGGCGGCGGCGGCCGTGATGAGACCGATGGCAAGACGCGCGGGGGACGCAGCCGCCACGTACGCTTTCCTCTCCCTCAGCCGGCCGGGTTAGCTGACGGGTTCGGGCAGGGAGTCTGCCGCCCGTCCACACACAGGTGGATTCACCCCATGACACGATTGGGTCCCCGGCTCCCGGGCACCGCACCCGGGATTAGGCGTGCAACGATCGAGTTACGGTCGGTGCTGTTGGGATATTAGTGGTAAAACCGAAGTCACGCGACTCCAAGCGGAAATCAATTAGTGATCTACCTGTGATCGGAGCATCCGCGCGGCCTCCTCGGGCATCACGTCGTTCACGAAGGCGCCCATCGCCGACTCCGAGCCCGCCAGGTACTTCAGCTTCCCGGGCGCGCGCCGGATGCTGAACAGCTCCAGGTGCAGGTACGCCAGGTCGCGGCCCTCCCGTACGGGCGCCTGGTGCCAGGCGGAGATGTACGGCATGGGGACGCCGAACAACCCGTCGAGCGCCCGCAGCACCGAGGTGTACAGCGGGGCGAAGGCGGCGCGCTCCTCCTCCGACAGCGCGGCGAGGTCGGGCACCCGCCTGTGCGGATACACGTGCACCTCGAACGGCCAGCGCGCGGCGGCGGGCACGAACGCCGTCCACAGCTCGTTGGCGGCCACCACGCGCGTCCCCGCGGCGCGCTCGGTGGCCAGGACGTCGGCGAACAGGTCCGGGTGCCGCGAGGCCGCGCCCAGGTGCAGCTTGGTGCGCGGGGTCACGTACGGGTAGGCGTAGATCTGGCCGTGCGGATGCGGCAGCGTGATGCCGATCTCCTCGCCCCGGTTCTCGAAGCAGAACACCTGCTCCACGCCCTCGATGGCGGACAGCTCGGCCGTACGGTCGGCCCACGCCTCCATGACCAGGCCGACCTGGTCGTCGGAGAGCTTGGAGAAGGACGAGTTGTGCTCGGAGGTGAAGCAGACCACCTCACAACGGCCCACGCCCGGCCGGACCTTGCTCAAGCCTCCCACATCCTCATAAGTCCCAAAATTTCCGGAAAAAGAGGGGAAGCGGTTCTCGAACACCACCACGTCATAGTCGTACGCCGGGATCTCCGAGGCCCGCGTGTCCGACGACGGGCACAACGGGCACTCGTCGGCCGGCGGCAGGAACGTGCGCGTCTGCCGGTGCCCCGCCATCGCGATCCACTCCTCCGTGAGCGGGTCGTAGCGCAGCTCGGACGCCACCGGCCTGGGATCGAGCGTCCGGCGGTCGATCGCGCTCCGGTCGGCGTCGTCGCGCCGGTCGAAGTAGATCAGCTCTCGGCCGTCGGCCAGGTGGGTGATGGTGCGTTTCACTGCGATTCCTCCGCGATGATCAGTTCGCCGACGCGTTCGGTCAGGTCGTCGCGCGCGTCCTCGGGCAGGCCGGGGTCGCTGACGACCACGTCGGCCTCGGTCAGCTCGGCGATGGTGCTGATGCCGACCGTGTTCCACTTGGTGTGGTCCGACAGGACGACCAGGCGGTGCGCCGCCGCCACCAGTTCCCTGTCGGTCTCCGACTCCAGCAGGTTCGGGGTGGTGAACCCGGCGCGCACACTCATCCCGTGTACCCCCAGGAACAGCGTGTCCACATGCAGCCCGCGGATCGCGGCCACGGCGACCGGGCCGACGAGGGCGTCGGACGGCGTGCGCACGCCCCCGGTCAGCACGACCGTGCGGTCGGCGCGCGGGTTGCGGTGGAAGACGTCGGCCACCGGGATCGAGTTGGTGATGACGGTGAGCTCGGGGACGGCGACGAGGTGGTGGGCCAGGGCCCAGGTCGTGGTCCCGGCCGAGAGCGCGACCGCGGTGCCCGTCCGTACGAACCGGGCGGCGCGGCGCGCGATGACGGCCTTCTCCTGCTGCTGGCGGGCGGACTTGGCGGTGAAGCCCGGCTCCTCGGTCGAGCCGGGGCCCAGGGCGGTCGCGCCGCCGTGGACCTTCTCCAGCAGGCCGCGCTCGGCCAGCACCTCCAGATCGCGGCGGATCGTCATGTCGGAGACGTTCAGCTCGCGGACGAGTTCGGCGACGCGGACGCCGCCGCTGCTGCGTACACGTTCGAGGATCGCCTGCTGGCGCTGCTGTGCGAGCACGTCCCCGCTCCTTCCAACAGATTCCACCAAATTATGACATGCCGATGTTGGGGAATGTTAGGTCGGTGTAACCGCTTGTGCGCTTCGCCGTGGCGAGAGAAGTTAGGGGCCGGAGGTGCCACATGGCCAGACGGGCACGTAAGGGCAAGGCACGCAAGAAGAAGAAGGCCAACCACGGCAAGCGGCCCACGGCGCGCTGACCTCGCCCCGGCCCGGGGGGCCGGGGCGGAAACCGTCCGGTTCAGCTCGGCAGGCTGTTCAGGGCCTCGTCGATGCGGTCCTGCGGGAGCGTGTAGTCCTCCATCTGCCCTGACAGGTAACGGTCGTAGGCGGCCAGGTCGAAGTGCCCATGTCCGCATAGAGCGGTCAGAATCACCTTCTCCTCGCCGCTCTCCTTGCAGCGCAGCGCCTCGGCGATGGTCTCCGCGAGCGCGTGCGTCGGCTCAGGCGCGGGGACGATCCCCTCGGTACGGGCGAAGCGGACGCCCGCCTCGAAGCACTCGGTCTGCGACCTGGTGACCGCCTCGAACAGGCCCAGCTCGTACATGTGCGACAGCAGCGGCGACATGCCGTGGTAGCGCAGGCCGCCCGCGTGGATCGGGTCGGGCACGAAGCCGTGGCCCAGCGTGTGCATCTTCAGCAGCGGCGTGAAGCCCGCCGTGTCGCCGAAGTCGTAGGCGTACACGCCCCTGGTGAACGACGGGCACGCGGCCGGCTCCACGGCGCGCAGCGTCACGTCGAGCCTGCCCGCCAGCTTCTCGCGCAGGAACGGGAAGGTGAGCCCGGCGAAGTTCGAGCCGCCCCCGGTGCAGCCGATGATCAGGTCCGGCATCTCGTCGAGCTGGGACAGCGCCTCCTCGCCGATCACCGTCTGGTGCATGAGCACGTGGTTGAGCACCGAGCCGAGCGCGTAGCGGGCCTCGGGGTTCGCGCCGGCCACCTCGACCGCCTCGCTGATCGCGATGCCGAGGCTGCCGGGCGAGCCGGGGTCGCCGGCCAGCACCTTGCTGCCCGCCCCGGTCACGGCCGAGGGACTGGCGTGCACCGTGGCGCCGTACACCTGCATGAGCGAGCGCCTGTACGGCTTCTGGTCGTAGGAGGCGCGGACCATCCAGACCTGGCATTCCAGATCGAACTGCGCGCAGGCGAACGCCAGCGCCGATCCCCACTGGCCGGCGCCGGTCTCCGTGGTGAGCAGGCGTACGCCCTCGCGGGCGTTGTAGAACGCCTGGGGCACGGCCGTGTTCGGCTTGTGCGAGCCGGCCGGGGAGACGCCCTCGTACTTGTAGTAGATCCGCGCGGGCGTGTCCAGGGCCTTCTCCAGCCTGCGCGCCCGGATCAGCGGGGTCGGCCGCCAGAGGCGGTAGACGTCGAGCACCTCCTGCGGGATGGGGACATACCGCTCGGTGCTCACCTCCTGGCCGATCAGCTCCATCGGGAACAACGGCGCCAGGTCGTCGGGCCCCACCGGCTGCCGCGTGCCCGGATGCAGGGGCGGAGGCGGCGGCGCGGGCAGATCGGGAACGATGTTGTACCAGTTGCTGGGGATCACCGCCTCAGTCTGCTCCCGTCACTCGATGAGCGCCATGTGGTCCGGGTGGTCGGCGCGCACCGCCACGTCGGCCGACCTCGCGGGATCGGCCTCGTCCTCGTACCGGGCGTAGGCCGGCAGCCGCCACCGCTCGTCCTCCGCCGTGGTCCGCCCGAGCGCCCCCTGCGACAGCCACAGGTGAACGGTCACGTCGAACGGCAACCCCCGCCCCAGCAGCAGCGTCCCGTCGACCAGCACCACCGCCCCCGCCGGCAGCGTCTGGTACGGCATCCGGTACGCCCGGTCGGCGCGGCTGTCCCAGAGCTTCTGAAGCACCTTGCCGGTGCCGCCCTCGTCGAGGGGCCCGAGCACCTCCCTGGTCAGGGCGCTGGCGTCGAGCCAGTCGTCGTAGAAGGCGTCAGGGTCGGTCCTGCCATACTCCAGCCTGAGCGACGCCGGCCGCAGGAAGTCACCCGCGGACACCCGCAAAACCGCCCGCCCTCGTACGTTCAGGGGCTCCACCAGCGCGTCGGCCAGCCGCTCGGGGTGGGACGGCGGCGCGCCGTCGACCGCCACGCGCACCCAGGCGTCACGGGGTGCGCCCGCGATCCGCTCGGCCACCTCCTCGACCAGGACCTCCCGGGAAATCGGTCGGGCCCGCATTCATCCCTCACCCCCTTGCCTCCCCCTTACCCCCGCCCCTCACCCGCCGAGCGGGTTCCATGCCTGGTCGAACTTCCTGGCCCTTTCCAGGCAGTCGGGGCAGACGGGCTGCTCGGCCGACCTGGCGACCGCCTCCGGCGTCGCCGGCCGCAGCGTCCCCAGCACCGTGAGGCCGGGCGGCAGCCCGCTCTGCGGGTCGATGAGGACGGTCTCGACGGTTCTGGGGTCGTACCGGAAGGTGCGCTTGCACGAAATGCACCGTCCGGTCTCGGTGGTGTCTTCGTCGGCCATGCCTCCCATCTTGCTCCCTTTCGCGCGTCGCGGTGCCTGGCGGGCACGGAAGATCGGCGGGGCGTGGAGCGGGCGACGGGAATCGAACCCGCGTGGCCGGTCACGTGAGCTACAGGTAGGAGCTGAAGTGGTCGGCCACGGTGTCCGCCACGACTTCCGCGTCGTCGCGGCCGTCGACCTCCAGGACTCGGATGCCCAAGCGGCAAGCGGAACGGACGGCCTCGTCGGCGACGAGGCGGTCCCGGGCGAGCCGGTTCTCCTGTGCCCGCTCAGGGTCGCTCACCTGGAGCCTGAGGCTGCCCGCACGGGGAAGTTCGCGGAGCTGGCGACGGCGGAACGCTTCGCCCGGCACCATGACGATCATCCGGCGGGGCGAGTCGATGATGGGAGCGACCAGTTCGGGACGGAGCCCCCAGCCTTCGGCGATGACAGGTCGCCCCGACACCAGGCCGCGCAGGTCGTCCAACGCCCACTCGAACCGCGCGGGAAAGCCGGCCAGGGTCTTGGCGGCCATCTCTTCAGGGGTGGTGTTCACCCAGACGGCATCCGGGTCAGGGTCCGCGACGGGCTCGCCCAGCCGCACCCGGCGGGCGATCCGGCGGTCATTGTGCGCGCGTGCGTCGTGGTGGTCGTAGTGATAGGCGGTCAGCCCGTACCGGATGGCCAGCAGCCTGGCGACGGTGGATTTCCCGGCCCACTGCCCGCCTCCGATCCACAGGGCGTTGCGCAGGGTGCCGAACGGATCCCAGACCTCGCTGCTCGTGGCATTCACGGACACAGCTTGGCGAAGGCACGGGCCGACAAACAGTCTTGTTGTGCTCCGCCCACCTGGGTGATGATCGTGGAGAGGGTCGTATCGTCCTCTGCCCTTGCGCGACCAGGCCACAACAGCCGGTTCAGGGAGGGGTGCGATCAAGTCATCGCCCAGAACTCGGCAAGGCGCTGGAGGAGACACGGAGGATCAAGAAGTCGTGGCCGGGATCGCGAAAAGCCAGGCCCCTTGTGGCGGCGACCTGGCCTTTCGGCGGGTGGAGCGGACGACGGGAATCGAACCCGCGTAGCTAGTTTGGAAGACTAGGGCTCTACCATTGAGCTACGTCCGCGCGAACCGGTCGAAGTCTGGTCTAGACTTCATCCGGTCGTCAGGGCGTAAGCGTACCGGAGTCGCGGAGCGCGTGCGCACCCGGCGCCGACGGGGCGTGGCGCAGCTTGGCAGCGCGCTTGCTTTGGGAGCAAGAAGTCGCAGGTTCAAATCCTGTCGCCCCGACCAGCTAGAAGGCCACCCCCGTGATCGGAGGTGGCCTTCTGAGTGACTAAGTGGGTGACCAGCGGAAACGGCTCTGGCGGAACGCTTCAAAGTCCAACCTGCCGACCATCCGCCAGGCTGTAGGAGTCCTACGCGCGCAAGGCGTCGCGGAGTGAATCGCTCCGGGTTCGGTGGAGACCAGTGCAGTCCCCCGGTGCGATGGGTAGTCCGTCCTCGTAGTGCTTGATGATCTCTTTGGGCTTGTTCTTCGTCGTGGTTTTGGTCCTGCCGCTTTCCGTCTTGACGACGCCCTTCCCGGCAGGTGTGTAGCCGACCGTGAGCGTGGCGATCCGGAGTTTGCACTTGTCGTCCCAGTGCAGGCCACCGTCTCCCTTGCTGCGGCGTTTGTCATGAGGCGGCTTCCTCCGCTTCCTTCTCAGGAGTGCGATGTAGTTGCGGATGCCCTTCGCGGTGATCAACCGTGCGCGGCCCTGCTTGACTGACCGGAGGCGACGCGAGCGGATCTGCTCATGGATCATGGTCCGGCTCATGCGCAGCAGGCGCATGACGTCGGTCACCCGGTAGAGCTGTGTCGTCGAGCGCAGCAAGACTCAAAAGTTGTTCTCGCTGGTCAGAGCCAGGTCGGGGACACCTGGGACAGCTGAGACGCCTTCCGGTGCCGTTGTCCTAGCAGCCGACAACGGCTGTTGGCGTCCACGCGGAGTTGTCCATCAGCGGCCAGGCGCGGATCCTGCGTCCGCCCTGTCGGTCGGGGACTCGGTGACCGCCGTAGAGGTATCCAAGCGCGCCGGAGTGATGGCCGTCGGCTTCGTCAACCGACCGGAGAAGGACGAGCGGCTCGATGGTGCGGGAGCGGATCCCATCGTCACCAGCATGGGAGACCTCGCCGACGCACTCTGAGCACCTGAAACCCTTTCAGCCCGCGTGCCTCACCCGTCGAACCGGGACCACCGGAAACCGTGTTCCAGCAGCGGTGTCAGGACCGTGCGGTGCGGTGCGCCGAAAGCAGCGATGGCCTCGTCCTCGTCGTAGCTGATCTGCGCCAGCAGCCCGGGGGCCATGAAAAACCTTTCGCCGGTGTACGTCGGTAGGAAGGGACTCAATGGCACAGGCCGCAGCGTGCTCCACAAAGGCTTAAGACGCACGGTCGGCATACAGTAGGTCCATGCCTGGCAGGGGGCGGCATTCATGGCTCCGAAGAGGGTGAACTGCAGGAGGAAGCGACTCAGCGGCTCCTCCTCAAGGGTCGTCTCCGGCTCTGACCCCTGAGGGTCTTCGGTGTGCCACACTCGCGGCTCGGCTTCGGTCGCACCTTCCGGCGGCCACGGGATGGACCAGTCCATGGAGTCCCCGTTCATGACGGCGAAGATCAGCCGGTCGCCGAGCGGCCCGGTGGCGTGCTCAGGCCGTTTCAACACCGGGTCGTGGAATCGGTGGAGTGCAGGCCTGAGGCGAGCCAAGCGGTGGAAGGCCGCCAGAGCCTCCGGTAAGTCTCCCAGTTTGTCCGCTGTGCGCTCCTCTGCTGTTGGCTCCGTCTTTTCAGCGGGGAACCAGCCCAGGACGAACGCTTCCAGGGCCTGGAGCGGATTCGTTTCCACGAGATGAACCCAGTCCACCTCTGGCACCGACCCGGGCGCCGGGACCGGTCGCGTTTGCGTCATGTGGTCAACCCAACCAGGAAGATGGACAGCACGGGCGAACGTCGTACGCCTGCCGAGACGAAGATCACGCCCGCAAAGCCAGTGCCGCACGGGGCGAGCTTCAGCGCGAGATGAGAAGACCGGCAAGGTGTCCCGACGGTCCCTGCCGCCCAGTACCACCGCTGGCAAGGGCAAAAGCGTCCGACTGGCAGGGGCGCGCAGGTACGGTGGTTGTCCCATGTTCCCGGGCAAGCCAAAGCTGATAGGAGCTTTCGCACGGCCTGGAAAGGCAGTGAAACTCCTATCAGTGTTGGTCACGCGGCTCGCCCGCTTGTCTTTCTGCTAAGCGCGTATCCAGAAGTTCTGCGCGTAACAGGGTGTGAGATCGTCAAGACCGACAGGCATTGACAAGGGCCTCGCCGGGGGTTGGATCGAGGTTGCTCACACCATCTCTCCTGCCCCGGCGAGGTCGTGGTCAGTATGCGCCCTGCTGTCGTGTTCGCCAATGCTCCGGACACCGCCATCGAGCAG
>NZ_JAHKRL010000494.1 GCF_019396405.1 Nonomuraea rhizosphaerae
GGCGGACCATCCGCCGGGCGCCTCTCGCACGCCCCGGCCTGGTTCCCACCGCAGCAGGCCGGGCGTGCGCTTTCCACACCAGCCAAAGCGGTGGTTACCGACGATGTATGTGGGTGCTCTTACCCTGGACATCCTGCTCGGCGACGTCAGGTCGCTGAAGCAGAAGCGCTCTGTCGTGCGGCCGCTGGTCGCCGAGTTGCAGCGACGTTATCCCAGCATCGCCGTGGCCGAGGTCGGCCATCTGGACCTGCATCGCAGGGCGGAGGTCGGCGTCGCGGTGGTTTCCGCTTCCGCGGGTAACTGCAAAGAGGTGATGGACGCCTGCGAGCGAATGGTGGCCTTCCGCCCTGAGATCGAGCTGTTGTCGGCGCGGCAGCGGCTCTACAACGACGAAGACTGAATGACTGCACGACGTTCGGTCGTGCGTGAGGGGGAGCGAACATGGTGGACGCAGCGCGGGCGCGCAAGCTCGCCGACCGCATCCAGCAGATCGTCGCCGAGATGCTGGAGCGGCGGATCAAGGACCCGCGTCTGGGCTTCGTCACCGTGACCGACACGCGGATCACCGCCGACCTGCGCGAGGCCACGGTCTTCTACACGGTGTTCGGCTCCGACGTCGAGCGGGCCGACAGCGCCGCCGCCCTGGAGAGCGCCAAGGGCGTCATCCGCTCGGAGGTGGGCCGCCAGACCGGTGTGCGCTTCACCCCGACGCTGACGTTCAAGCACGACCCGCTGCCCGACAGCGCGCGCCAGCTCGACGAGCTGATCAACGCCGCCAGGGCGAAGGACGCCGAGGTGGCGCGCAAGGCAGAGGGCGCCGCCTACGCCGGGGAGGCCGACCCGTACCGCAAGCCGGACGACGAGCTGGACGCCGAAGGGCCCGGTTCTGAGGGGCCCGGTTCTGAAGGGCTCGGTTCCGAAGGGCGTGGCGCCGGAGGGCTCGGCAAGCTGGACGACGAGTTCAGGCCGGGCGGGCAGGGCGCCAACGGCAACGGCAGGCCGGACGAGGACGGGTTCCCGGCCAAGTGACGCCCGACGTGCGTGACCGGACCGCCCGCCCGCCCCGCGCGGAGGCGGCAGGTTCCGTGGACGGCCCGCTGCCGCCCTCCGGGTCGGTGATCCCGGAGGCGGCCTGGCGGCGGGCCCTCGACCTGATCGGCGAGGCCGACGAGATCGCGATGGCCTGTCATGTCTCGCCCGACGGCGACGCGCTCGGCTCGATGCTGGCCGTCGGCTCGGTGCTGCGCGCGATGGGCAAGCGGGTCGTCACCTCGTTCGGCGACCGGCACTTCACGGTTCCGCGCCTGCTGGGCTTCCTGCCGGCCCAGGACCTGCTGGTGCCGCCGTCGGAGTTCCCGGCCGCGCCGGAGCTGATGATCACGTTCGACTCCTCGACACTGGACCGGCTGGGCCTGCTGGGCGACAGCACCGCGCACGCGCGCGAGGTCATCGTCGTCGACCACCACCTGTCCGGCACCGGCTTCGGCACGCTGAGCCTCATCGACCCGCACGTCGCCGCCACGGCCGTGCTGGCCGAGCAGCTGATCTACCGGCTCGGCGGCACCCTGGACCGTGACATCGCCACCTGCCTGTACGCGGGCCTGGTGACCGACACCGGCTCCTTCCGCCACTCCTCGACCACGCCCGAAGTGCACCAGATGGCCGCCCGGCTGGTGGCCACCGGCCTGCGCACGGACGAGATCGCCCGCGAGCTGTGGGACCGTTCCCCCTTCGGCTACCTCAAGGTGCTGGCCGCCGCGCTCGACCGGGTGAGGCTGGAGGGCGAGCTGGTCTGGACGTACGTGACGCGGGTGGACCGGGCCGCGTACGGGCTGCCGTACGCGGAGCTGGAAGGGCTCATCGACATCGTGCGGCGCACCGACGAGGCCGAGGTGGCGGCGGTGCTCAAGGAGGACGACCAGGGCGCCTGGCAGGTGTCCACCCGCTCCAAGGGGGCGGTGGACGTCGGCTCGATCTGCGCGGCGCTGGGCGGCGGCGGCCACCACAACGCGGCCGGGTTCACCTCGCACGACACCGTCGACGACACGATGGCGGCCATGCGCGCCCTGCTGCCCGGCCTGGCGACACCGCCGGACCCGGCACCACTGCCTGAATCATCACTGCCTGAATCACCACTACCGGACACGAACACGCGGGACGGGGAAGCCTGATGGCCGAAAGCGGCTTGATCATCGTCGACAAGCCGGCCGAGTGGACCTCCCACGACGTCGTGGCCAAACTGCGGCGGCTGGCCGGCACCAGGAGGGTCGGCCACGCCGGCACGCTCGACCCGATGGCGACGGGTGTGCTGGTGGTCGGCGTGGAGAAGGCGACCAGGCTGCTCGGCCACCTGGCGCTGACCGAGAAGGTGTACGTCGCCACGATGCGGCTCGGCGTGTCCACCAACACCGACGACGCCGAGGGCGAGGTCACCTCCACGGCCTCGGCCGCCGCCGTGAGCGAGGCCGAGGTGCACAAGGGCGTCGCCGCGCTCACCGGCGACATCATGCAGATCCCGCCGCAGGTCAGCGCCATCAAGGTGGACGGGCAGCGGGCCTACAAGATGGCTCGCGCCGGTGAGGAGGTCGAGCTGTCCGCGCGGCCCGTCACCGTGCGGGAGTTCTCCGTGCTGGACGTCCGGCCGCACGACGGCGTGATCGACGTCGACGCGACCGTGACCTGCTCCAGCGGCACCTACATCCGCGCGCTGGCCCGCGACCTGGGCGCCGGGCTCGGGGTCGGCGGGCACCTGACGGCGCTGCGCCGCACCCGGGTCGGCCCCTACGGACTGTCGCGGGCCAGGACGATCGACCAGCTCGCCGAGGAGTGCGTGGTCCTGCCCATCGGCGAGGCCGTGTCGGCGGCCTTCCCGCGCAGGGACCTCACCTCGGACGAGGCCAGGGTGGTCAGCCACGGCGGACGGCTGCCCGCCGCGGGGCTCGGCAAGGGGCCGATCGGCGTGTTCGGGCCGGAGGGCGAGCTGCTCGCGCTGGTGGAGGAGCAGGGGCGCATCGCCAAGCCCCTGGCCGTGTTCGCCTGAGCGGCCAGGCCCCGCTCAGGGCTTGCGGGCCACCAGGATGTCGCGCACGATCGCCTGGTCCACCCAGTGCTCGAACCCCGGCAGCTCCGCCACCTCCAGCCCCGCCGAGCCGAGGATCGCGCCCAGCTCCTCGCGGCTGCCGCCGTAGGTGTTCCAGGAGATGCCCAGCGCGCCGCCGGGCCGCAGCAGCTCCGCCCAGCCGGGCACGGCCTTGGCCAGCAGCTCCAGCGGGCTGCGGGACAGGCCGCCGCCGCCCTTGCTGCCGTGCTGCACCCCGTAGGGGGCGTCGGTGACGACCACGTCGAACGAGCGCGGCCTGAAGAACTCCCGCGCCCGCAGGGTGTCGGCGTTGACCACCGCGACCTGCTGGGTGTCGCCCGCCTTGTAGGCCTCCTTGGACCCGGCGAAGGAGACGTTCAGGCGCCGCCCGACCAGCGCCCGCTCGCGGCGCACCGGCACGGTCTCGGCCGTGTGCTTGAAGCGCTTGTTGCGCAGCCACATCTTCAGGAACCCGGTGTAGGCCTCGAAGTCCTTGCTGTCGACGTCCACCCCATAGGCGTCATATCCGTACATGAGGGCTTGGTTGAGCGTCGTCCCCCGCCCGCACAGCGGGTCGAACACCGACAGCCGCTCGTCCAGCCGCCGCTCGCTCGCCAGCACCGTGACGTTCAGCAGCAGCTTGGTGAAGTGCTCGTTCGTCTTGCCGGCGTACTTCTGGATGGTGATCAGGTCGCTGCTGAGCCGGTCGAGCGGCGCCATCGTGAGCGGGCGCAGCAGCTCGCCCTCGACGCCGAACAGGGCGTAGGCGGAGGACAGGTTCGACAGCAGCGCGACGTCCCCGGCCGGCAGCGGCGCGCCGGTCTCGAACGTCACGTACGGCAGGCCGCCGATCACCGCCTCGCCGATGCCCGACACCTGCGACTCCAGGGCCCGGTCGCCGAAGACGGCCAGCTCGCCGAGGGTCAGGCGGACCGAGCTCTCGCCGTAGACGCGGTTGAAGGCAGGCAGGATCAGGAGTGCGTACTGAGGCATGGTGCGACCGATAGTACCGCCGACGAGCCCCCCTCGATTGGAGCTCCCGTGGCGGCGCATGGCAGGCTTGAGGGGTTGATCCGCCACAACGAATGGGGCCGGGCGTGCAGGGTTCGGAGAGGTCCGTCGTCACGATCGGCGTGTTCGACGGCGTCCACCGCGGGCACCAGCAGGTGATCTCACGCGCCGTGACCGTCGCCCGCGAGCGCGGCCTGCGCGCCGTCGCCATCATGTTCGACCCGCATCCCGTCGAGGTCGTCCGGCCGGGCTCGCACCCGGCCCGGCTGACCACGCCGTCGCACCGGTCCGAGCTGGTGGCGGGGCTGGGCGTGGACACGGTGAGCGTGGAGGAGTTCACGCCCGAGCTGGCCAGGATGAGCCCCGCTGAGTTCGCCCAGAGCGTCCTGGCCGACCGGCTGCGCGCCGCCGCCGTCGTCGTGGGGGACAACTTCACCTTCGGCCACCGCGCGGCAGGCGACACCGGCACCCTGGCCGCGCTGGGCGAGAAGTACGACTTCATCGTCGAGGCGCTGCCGCTGCTCGACGGCATCTCCTCCACGCGGGTGCGCGAGCGGCTGATGGCGGGCGACGTCGAGGGCGCCGCCGCCGACCTGGGGCGCCCGCACCGGGTGGAGGGCGTGGTCGTGCGCGGCTACCAGCGTGGCCGCCAGCTCGGCTTCCCCACCGCCAACGTCGAGACCCCGCCCCGCACGGCCATCCCCGCCGACGGCGTCTACGCGGGCTGGCTGCAGTGCGTGCCGGTCGCCAACCTGCCCACGCTGTACGAGGGCGAGCGCTGGCCGGCCGCCATCTCTGTCGGCACCAACCCGACCTTCGAGGGCGTGCCGCGCACCGTCGAGGCGTACGCGCTGGACCGCGACGACCTGGAGCTGTACGGGGTGCACGTGGCGGTCGACTTCGCCGCCAGGCTGCGCGGCAACACCCGGTTCGACTCGATCGAGGCGCTCGTCGCCCAGATCCACGCCGACGTCGAGCAGGCCAGGCGGCTGACGCGGCACTCGGGCTGACGCGGGACTCGGGCTGAGCGGATCCGCTCGCGGGCTGAGCGGACCCGCTCGTTCAGGGCTGAGCGAGCATGGGGCCGCGGGTGATAGCCTTGCATGTCGGTCCTGTGACGACGGCGCTGCGCGCTGTTCCGATGGCCTTCACGCGGCGACTGTAGGCACGCACGGTCGTTCGCTACTCTCAAGTATTCGCGCGTGTCCATAGCTCGAAGGAGAGCCGTGTCCCTCGACACCGCTGCCAAGAAGACCATCATCGCGGAGTACGCGACCGCCGACGGCGACACCGGTTCGCCCGAGGTGCAGATCGCGCTCCTCAGCAAGCGCATCAGCGAGCTGACCGAGCACCTGAAGACGCACAAGCACGACCACCACAGCCGTCGTGGCCTGCTGCTGCTCGTCGGGCGCCGGCGCCGCCTGCTGAAGTACCTGCAGAAGGTCGACATCGCGCGTTACCGTTCGCTCATCGAGCGGCTCGGTCTGCGCCGATAGAGTGAGAGGGAGCGGCGTTCGCGTCGCTCCCTTCTTCCTTGCAAGATCGGCGCGTCGAGCGCCGCACAACTGAACATTCGAGACACACTTAGAGCCCCCGCGTCCGCACAAGCACCATGCGACCCGCGACGCATGCGGGCCGGTCCTCGGTAGTGGCTTCCGGTAGCAGAAAGACATCTGACCGGGCGCTTCGATCGAAGACCGGCGCTGCACCTAACGAGGGTGCCGGTGAGAAAGAGGGCGCGGGAGACCGACCGACCAAGGAGGTCCCCCGTGGAGGGTGTCCACACCGCTGAAGCCGTCATAGACAACGGCTCTTTCGGCACGCGCACGATCCGGTTCGAGACCGGTCGCCTCGCGCGTCAGGCGGCGGGTTCGGCCGTCGCCTATCTCGACAACGAGACGATGATCCTGTCCGCGACCACCGCCTCGAAGTCGCCCAAGGAGAACCTCGACTTCTTCCCGCTGACGGTGGACGTCGAGGAGCGCATGTACGCCGCCGGGCGCATCCCCGGCTCGTTCTTCCGCCGTGAGGGCCGTCCCTCCGAGGACGCCATCCTCACCTGCC
Source organism: Nonomuraea rhizosphaerae (assembly GCF_019396405.1). Taxonomy (GTDB): domain Bacteria; phylum Actinomycetota; class Actinomycetes; order Streptosporangiales; family Streptosporangiaceae; genus Nonomuraea; species Nonomuraea rhizosphaerae. Next base: position 6,155 of record NZ_JAHKRL010000494.1, read on the forward strand.
GCCTCATCGACCGGCCGCTGCGCCCGTCCTTCGTCAAGGGCCTGCGCAACGAGATCCAGGTCGTCGCCACCGTGATGGCGCTCAACCCCGACCACCTGTACGACGTCGTCGCCATCAACGCGGCGTCCCTGTCCACCCAGCTCGCCGGGCTGCCCTTCTCCGGCCCGATCGGCGGCGTGCGCGTCGCGCTGATCGACGGCCAGTGGATCGGCTTCCCGACGCACCACGACCTGGAGCGGGCCACCTTCGACATGGTCGTGGCCGGGCGGGTGCTCGCCGACGGCGACGTCGCGATCATGATGGTCGAGGCCGAGTCCACCAAGGACACGCTCAAGCTGGTCGCCGAGGGCGCCGTCGCGCCCAACGAGGAGACGGTCGCGCAGGGCCTTGAGGCGGCCAAGCCGTTCATCAAGGTGCTGTGCGAGGCGCAGTCGCGCGTCGCGCAGGTCGCCGCCAAGGAGACCGCCGAGTACCCCGTCTTCCTCGACTACCAGGAGGACGTCTACACGGCCGTCGAGAGCGCGGTCAAGACCGAGCTGTCCAAGGCGCTGACCATCGCCGGCAAGCAGGAGCGCGAGGGCGAGCTCGACAAGGTCAAGGCGCTGGCCGGGGAGAAGCTGCTGCCCGAGTTCGAGGGCCGGGAGAAGGAGATCTCCGCCGCCTTCCGCTCGGTGATGAAGAAGCTCATGCGCGAGCGGGTCGTCAAGGAGGGCCTGCGCATCGACGGCCGCGGCACCAAGGACATCCGCGCGCTGTCCGCCGAGGTCCACGTGGTGCCGAGGGTGCACGGCTCGTCGCTGTTCGAGCGGGGCGAGACCCAGATCATGGGCATCACCACCCTCAACATGCTGCGCATGGAGCAGGTCATCGACACGCTCAACCCCGACCGCACCAAGCGCTACATGCACAACTACAACTTCCCGCCCTACTCCACCGGTGAGACCGGCCGGGTGGGCTCGCCCAAGCGCCGCGAGATCGGCCACGGCGCGCTCGCCGAGCGGGCGCTGATCCCGGTCCTGCCCACGCGCGAGGAGTTCCCGTACGCGATCCGGCAGGTCTCCGAGGCCCTCGGCTCCAACGGCTCCACCTCGATGGGCTCGGTCTGCGCCTCCACGATGGCGCTGCTCGACGCCGGTGTGCCGCTCAAGGAGATGGTCGCGGGCATCGCGATGGGCCTGATCGGCGAGGGCGACGAGTACGTCACGCTGACCGACATCCTCGGCGCCGAGGACGCCATGGGCGACATGGACTTCAAGGTCGCCGGCACCAAGGACGTCATCACCGCCCTCCAGCTCGACACCAAGCTCGACGGCATCCCCGCCAGCGTGCTGGCCGCGGCCCTCAAGCAGGCCAAGGGCGCCCGCCTGGCGATCCTCGACGTGATGCAGGAGGCGATCGACTCCCCGGCGGAGATGAACCCGACCGCGCCGCGCATCATCACCATCAAGGTCCCCGTGGACAAGATCGGCGAGGTCATCGGCCCGAAGGGCAAGATGATCAACCAGATCCAGGACGACACGGGCGCCGAGATCACCATCGAGGACGACGGCACGATCTACATCGGCGCCACCGACGGCCCGGCGGCCGAGGCCGCGCGGTCGGCGATCAACGGCATCGCCAACCCGCACATGCCGGAGGTCGGCGAGCGCTACCTGGGCACGGTCGTGAAGATCGCCGCCTTCGGCGCGTTCGTCTCGCTCATGCCCGGCAAGGACGGCCTGCTGCACGTCTCCCAGATCCGCAAGCTGCACGGCGGCAAGCGCATCGAGAACGTCGAGGACGTCATGGGCGTCGGCGAGAAGATCCAGGTCGAGATCGCCGAGATCGACGGCCGGGGCAAGCTGTCCCTGGTCCCGGTCGAGGTCATCGAGAAGGAGGCCGCCGAGAAGGAGGCCCGCGCCGAGTCCGGCGAGTCCTCCGGCTCCGACGACGCTCCGGCCGCCGCCTCGGACGACAGGCAGCCGCGCGAGGACCGTCCCCGCCGTACCCGCACCCGGGTGCGCGCGCCCCGCAACGAGGGGGACGACCGCAACTCGTGACCGAGCGCACCCAGGGAGTTTCTGTCACGGGGCCCGCCAAGGAGGCCCCGTGACCACCACCACGCTGCATCCCGGCCGTGACGGGGCCGGGATCGTCAAGCGCACCGTCCTCCCCGGTGGGCTGCGTGTGGTGACCGAGACCATGCCGACCGTACGCAGTGTCGCGGTCGGCATGTGGGTGGGCATCGGCTCACGTGACGAGAACCCCGAGCACATGGGGGCCACGCACTTCCTCGAACACCTGCTGTTCAAGGGCACCCCCACGCGCGACACCATGGAGATCTCGGCGTCCATCGAGGGCATCGGCGGGGAGATCAACGCCTTCACCGCCAAGGAGTACACCTGCTACTACGCGCGGGTGCTCGACGAGGACCTGCCGGTCGCCGTCGACGTGCTCGCCGACGTGGTGACCAGCTCGCTGATCACCCCCGACGACGTCGAGTCCGAGCGCGGGGTGATCCTCGAAGAGATCGCCATGCACGACGACGACCCGTCCGACGTGGTGCACGAGCAGTTCGCGGCGGCGCTCTACGGTGACTCGCCGATCGGGCGGCCCATCCTCGGCACCGTCGAGTCGATCAACGCGATCGGCCGCGACCGGATCGCCGAGTACTACCGGCACTACTACCGTCCCCGCCGCACCGTCGTCTCGGTCGCCGGGAACGTCCGCCACGAGGACGTCGTCGAGCTCGTCGCCCAGGCGTACGAGCGGGCCGGCGCCCTGGGCGGCCCTCTGGAGTCCGAGCCGCCGCGCACCAGCGGCCCCGGCGCGCATACGCACTCTGGCGTCCGGGTGCTCGACCGGCCCACCGAGCAGGCCAACCTGGTCCTCGGCACCACCGGCATGTCCCGCACCGACGACCGCCGCTTCGCCCTCGGCGTGCTCAACGCGGCGCTCGGCGGCGGCATGTCCTCCCGGCTCTTCCAGGAGATCAGGGAGAAGCGCGGGCTGGCCTACTCCGCCTACAGCTACACCTCGGCCTACGCCGACACCGGCCAGTTCGGGATCTACGTCGGCTGTCTGCCGTCGAAGATCGACGACGTGCTGAAGATCTGCCGGGACGAGGTGGCCCGGGTCGTCACCGACGGCCTCGACCTGGACGAGATCGGGCGCGGCAAGGGGCAGATGCGCGGCGGCCTGGTGCTCGGGCTGGAGGACACCGGGTCGCGGATGTCGCGGATCGGGAAGAACGAGCTGGTCTACGACGAGCTGCTGTCGGTGGACGAGGTGCTGGCCCGGATCGAGGCGGTGACGCCGGAGGAGATCGCCGAGGTGGCGGCCGACGTGCTGACCCGGCCGTTCACGCTGGCGGTCATCGGGCCGTACGGCGACAAGGACTTCTCCAGCGCGATCGCCTGACCGGCGTGACGGATCCGGTCCCGGACGGCGCACCCGCCCGTCCGGGACGGCCGCGGGCCGCTCGCGTCGGTTCCGGGATCGGGGTCATTCGCCGTTCGCCTGGGCGGTGACCCGCTGGACGGCCTGGACGGCGACGTCGGGCTGGTCCACGTAGATGTAGTGCCCGCTCTTCGCGGCGGTGCTCAGCTTGGCGCCGGAGGACAGCGCCAGCCACTTGCGCTGGCCGGCCGCCCAGGCCCGCTCCAGGCGGGAGCCGTACGTGGGGATGGCCGCGAGGTACGGCTGCCCGTGCTGGATCACCTCGACCGGGATGTTCCCGGCGGAGTCCACCCTCCCGTCGGAGATGGCCAGCTTCTCCGGGTTCTGCCCCTGGAACACGGCCAGGTTCTGCGCGCGCAGCTGGGCCGCCTGGCCCTTGGCCGACTCGGGGATCGCCTTGGAGATGTCCGCGATCATGGTCGAGGGGGTGGCGTCCATCAGGACCAGTCCCTTGACCCTGTCCCGGTGCTGAGGGGTGTACCTGGCGGCGATCAGCCCGCCCAGCGAGTGGCCCGCCAGCACCACCGGCCGGTCTCCGGCGATCTGGTCGAGCACCCCGGTGAGGATCTTCCCGGTGCCGGCGAAGTCCTGCGGGCCGGCGGGCTGGTCGCTCGCGCCCGCCCCGAGCCTGTCGTAGGAGCAGACCCGGTTCTTCTCACCGAGGGTCTTCTGCAGGGCGGCCATCTTGCCCAGGTCGTCACCCATCCCGGGCAGCAGGACGACGACCGGCCGGCCCTTGGCCAGGTTCCCGGCGCAGGACACGTTCACCGAGCGGCCGGCGACCTTGAGCTTCTTCGTCCCGGAGAACGACTCGATCGCGGGCTTCGGGGTCGCGGCCGCGAAGGGGTCCCACTTCTCCACCGCGTCGCCGTCGCAGCCGGCGACTCCCGCGCCGAGCACCGCGCAGCACAGTGCGGTCAGAGCGGATGCCTTGATCTTGCCGAGCATGAGGTCCTCCAGAGAGAGCGCCGACACCGAGCTGAGCCACCCGGCAGGGAAGGCGGCCGAAGCGCAGTGGCCACGCCGCAACGCTAGAGAATCGACGGTCCCGCGATCGTCACCGTCCGGTGGACACTCTTTGTCCCCCGTGTGAGCTACCTGGAGTGTCCACCGGGC
>NZ_JAHKRL010000495.1 GCF_019396405.1 Nonomuraea rhizosphaerae
CGACGACCTGCTGCTCCAGCAGCAGGTCAGCGGCGTGGTCTTCGCCGGCGGGCACTACGCGCAGGCCGACGCCACGCACGGCCACTACGAGCTGCTGCACGAGCGCAAGCTGCCCACGGTCCTGGTCAACGCGGCCGTGCCGCACCTGGACTTCCCGCAGGTCTCGTGCGACGACTCGGTGGCCGCAGGGATGGCGCTGGCGCACCTGCGGGCGCTGGGCCACGAGCGGGTCGGCATGGTGCTCGGGCCGAAGGACCACATGCCGTCGCGGCGCAAGCTGGAGACGTTCCTGTCCGGCGAGGGCGACCCGGAGCTGGTCGAGCACACGATGTTCTCGCTGGAGGGCGGGCACGCGGCCGCCGCCAGGCTGGTCAAGCGCGGCGCGACCGGCGTCATCTGCGCCAGCGACCTGCTCGCGCTGGGCACGATCAGGGCCGCCCGGCGGGCGGGGCTGGCCGTGCCGGGGGACGTGTCGGTGATCGGCTTCGACGACTCGGCGCTGATGAACTGCACCGATCCGCCGCTGACCACGGTCCGCCAGCCGATCGACGCGATGGGCCGGGCGGCCGTGGACCTGCTGGTGGCTCAGATCGACAAGGCCGTGGTCCCGGCCGACGAGCTGCTGTTCGAGCCGGAGCTGGTCGTACGGACGTCCACGGCCCGGAGTACTTAATCTAGTCGTTATCTTGCAACTCACAGTCGTAATCTTGCGGAGAACGGTCGGCGAACCTATGGTGTGGGCACCTCGCAATAGAAGGGCACGCCCATGCAGAGATCCACAGGACTGTTAGTCGTCACCGTTCTCGGCCTCTCCGCCACCGCCTGTGGTTCGAGCGAGCCCGCCAAGCCGTCGGCCGGCGGCGCCGCCCCTGTGTCGATCACGGTCGCCTGCCAGCCCGCGAAGTCCGCGCCCAAGGAGCGGCAGGCGTGGGACGACGACGTGGCCACGTTCATGAAGGCGCACCCCGGGGTGACGGTGAAGAGCACGGACCAGCAGCCGTGTTACGACCCCAAGACGTTCGGCCCCAAGCTGGCCGGCGGCCAGATGGAGACCGTCTTCGTGGTCCCGGTGACGAACTACAACGACGTCATCGGCCAGGGCCAGGCGCTGGACATCAGCCAGTACACCGGCGAGATCAAGAACTGGAACGACCTGCGCCCCGACGTCAAGGAGCTGGTCACCAAGGACGGCAAGGTGTACGGCGTGCCGAACGTCCACTACGGCGTCGGCCTCGTCTACAACCGCAAGCTGTTCACCCAGGCCGGGCTCAACCCTGACACCCCGCCCAAGACGTGGGCCGAGGTCCGCGAGGCCGCCAAGAAGATCGCCGGGATCGGCTCCGGCTTCGTCGGGTACGGCGAGTACTCCGGCGGCAACACCGGCGGCTGGCACTTCACCCAGGCCATCTACGGCCGCGGCGGCAGCATGGTCACCGACGACGGCAAGAAGGCCGCCTTCAACTCGCCCGAGGGCAAGGCCGTGCTGCAGAACCTGCACGACATGCGCTGGGTCGACAACAGCATGGGCAACAAGCTCCTGGTCGGCTGGGAGTCGCTGATGATGGCGATGGGCAGCGGCAAGGTCGGCATGATGCTCGGCGCCCCCGACGTGGTCACCGACGTCGTCAACAAGTTCAAGGGCAACGTCGCCGACTACGGCATCACCGGCTTCCCCGAGGCCAAGGCGTCGCTGAGCGGCGGCGAGGCGTTCATGATCAACCCGAAGGCGACGCCGGAGCAGGCCAAGGCCGCCCTGCAGTGGGTGGACTTCCGCTTCAACACCGTCGGCAAGGGCCGCTTCGACTTCGCCCGCGGCAAGACGCTCGGCAACCCCGTCGGCGTCCCCGACAACGCCGTCTTCGGCGACTCGGCCACCGGCAAGGCGATCCAGGCCGACCGCGAGAAGAACGCCACGCTCCCGGTCACGAACTACCAGCCGTACGTGGACGCCGCGGCGACCGTCCCGCCCAAGGCCGAGCCGGCGCACGCCCAGGAGCTGTACGCCATCCTCGACGTCGCCATGTCGGGTGTGCTCAGCCGCCAGGACGCCAGCATCGACAGCCTGCTGTCCGCCGCCGAGACCAAGGCCAACTCGATGCTGACGACCAAGGGCTGACCTGGATGCAGGTTCTCAGGATGCATGGTCTCAGGCGCAACCTGACGGCCTACGGGTTCCTGTGCGCGGCGCTGGCCTGCTTCGCGGTGTTCGCCTGGTACCCGATGATCAGGGAGTTCATCCTCAGCTTCCAGCAGACGACCCTGGTCAACCCGCCCACCTGGGTGGGCCTGGACAACTTCAGGACCGTCGTCCAGGACCCGGCGTTCGGCAAGGCGTGGCTGAACACCGTGGAGTTCACGGTGCTCGCGCTGGTCTGCGGCTACGCCGTGCCGTTCGTCGCGGCCCTGGTGCTCAACGAGCTGCGCCACTGCCGGGCCTACCTGCGGTTCGTGGTCTACCTGCCGGTCATGCTGCCGCCGATCGTGGCGGTGCTGCTGTTCAGGTGGTTCTTCGACCCGGGGCCCGGCCTGTTCAACCAGGTGCTCGGCTTCTTCCACCTGCCCGCGCTGGCCTGGCTGGACTCCTCCACGACGGCGCTGCTGTCCCTGGTCATCGTCTCCACCTGGATGAACATGGGCGCCGCGACGCTGATCTACCTGGCCGCGCTGCAGAACATCCCGCCGGAGCTGTACGAGGCGGCCGAGCTGGACGGGGCCGGCATCTTCAAGCGGATCAGGCACGTCACGATCCCGCAGACCAGGCTCATCCTGCTGCTCATGCTGATGCTGCAGGTGGTGGCCACCATGCAGGTGTTCATCGAGCCGTACATGCTGACCGGCGGCGGCCCCGAGGACGCCACGATGACGGTCGCCTTCCAGATGTTCCAGTTCGCGTTCACCTACCAGGACTACGGAGCCGGTGGGGCGCTCGGCATGATGCTCATGATCGCGCTGCTCGCCTTCGCCGCCTTCCAGCTCCGGCTCACCCGTGAGGACAAAGCATGATCTCGCTCGGGGCGCGAGCGGCGACCGGCCACCGGAAGGAGAGACGCACTCCCAAGCGGATCGAGGTGCAGTTCCGCACGATCGTCTCGCCCCACCAGCTCAACAGCAGGTGGGGACGGCGGATCTACTGGACGGTCCTCACCCTGGTCGTCACCGGCTCCACACTGGCCTTCGTCTTCCCGCTCTACTGGATGATCACCGGCGCCATGAAGACGCCGGAGGAGATCGCCCAGATGCCGCCGACGTTCTTCCCCCGGCAGCCGACGTTCGGCGCCTTCATCGAGGCGTGGGACCTGTTCGACATCGGCGTGCTGCTCAGGAACACCGCCTACTACGCGGCGGGCGCGTGGCTGTTCTCGATGTGCGTGGACGTCGCGGCGGCGTACGCGCTGTCGAAGCTGCGCCCGATGTTCGGCAACGTGATCCTGGGCGCGATGCTGGCGACGCTGATGATCCCGCCGATGGTGGTGATCATCCCGCTGTACGTGACGATCGTGGACCTGCAGCTGCTGAACAACCCGTGGGGCCTGTGGTTCCCGGCGGCGGCCAACGGGTTCAACATCTTCCTGCTCAAGCGCTTCTTCGACTCCATCCCGCGCGAGCTGATCGAGGCCGCCGAGATCGACGGCGCCGGACCGCTGCGGGTGCTGTGGTCGGTGGTGCTGCCGATCTCCAGGCCGATCCTCGGCGTCGTGTCGATCTTCACGATCGTCACCGCGTTCAAGGACTTCCTGCTCCCGCTGCTGGTCATGACCGACACCGAGAACATGACGGTCAGCGTGGGCCTGTCACAGACCGCCGGAGCGGTCACCCAGAACCAGATCATGGGCGGCCTGGTCATCACCAGCATCCCGATGATCCTCGTCTTCTTCATCTTCCAACGGCACATCATGGCGGGCCTCACCGCCGGGAGCATTAAGGGATAGCGCATGTCGCAAACGTGGTGGCGGGGGGCCGCGATCTACCAGGTCTACCTGCGCAGTTTCGCCGACGGCAACAGCGACGGCATCGGCGACCTCGCCGGGCTGCGCTCGCGCCTGCCGTACCTGAGAGATCTCGGCATCGACGCCATCTGGCTGAACCCGTGGTACCCGTCGCCGATGGCCGACGGCGGCTACGACGTGGCCGACTACCGGGACATCGAGCCGGTGTTCGGGACGCTGGACGAGGCGGAGAAGTTCATCTCGGAGGCGCACCAGCTCGACATCAAGGTCATCATCGACGTCGTCCCGAACCACAGCTCCACCGTGAGCGACTGGTTCCGGGAGGCGCTCGCCGACCCCTCGAAGAGGGACCGGTTCTGGTTCCGGGACGAGCCCAACGACTGGCAGTCGATCTTCGGCGGCCCGGCGTGGACGCGGGTGCCCGACGGGCAGTGGTACCTGCACCTGTTCGCCCCCGAGCAGCCGGACTTCAACTGGGACAACCAGGAAGTGCACCAGGAGTTCGAGGACGTGCTGCGCTTCTGGTTCGACCGGGGCGTGGACGGCTTCCGCATCGACTCGGCCGCGCTGCTGTTCAAGTCGGCCACCTCCTACGAGGACCAGGACGGCGTGCACGACGTCTACCGGCGCTGGCGCGAGATCGCCGACGAGTACGGCGAGCGCGTCCTGATCGGCGAGGTGTGGCTGCCCGACCAGGAGCGCTTCGCCCGCTACCTGCGCCCCGACGAGCTGCACACGGCCTTCAACTTCGACTTCCTGTCGTGCCCGTGGGAGCCCGCCGAGCTGCGCAGGGTCATCGACCTCACCCTCACCACGCACGCCCCGATCGGCGCCCCGCCGACCTGGGTGCTGTCCAACCACGACGTCACCCGCCCGGTCACCAGGTACGGGCGCGCCGACACGACGTTCGCGCACGGCGGCCGCCTGCACGGCGTCCCGTCGGACGCGGAGGTCGGCTACCGGCGCGCGCGTGCCGCCGCCCTGCTCGCCATGGCGCTGCCCGGCAGCGTGTACGTCTACCAGGGCGAGGAACTGGGCCTGCCCGAGGTCGAGGACCTGCCCGACGACCAGCGGCAGGACCCCATGTACCACCGCTCGGGCGGGGTGAACCGGGGCAGGGACGGCTGCCGCGTCCCCCTGCCGTGGTCGGGGGAGGAGCCGCCGTTCGGCTTCGGCGGCGACGCCACCTGGCTGCCGCAGCCGGAGAGCTGGCGCAAGCTCACGGCCGAGTCCCAAGCCGCCGACCTCGACTCCATGCTCAACCTCTACCGCACCGCCCTCGCCCACCGCCGCGACCTGCTCGGCGACGGCGCGCTCGACTGGCTCCCGATGGGGGAGGAGGTCCTGGCCTTCACCCGCGAGTCCGGCCTGACCTGCGTCTCCAACCTGGGCGCCGGCCCGGTGCGGCTGCCGCCGGGCCGGGTGCTGCTGGCCAGCGGCCCCC
>NZ_JAHKRL010000496.1 GCF_019396405.1 Nonomuraea rhizosphaerae
CGGCCCCCCCCCCCCGGGGCGCCGGGGACCCGGACTTCTAGCGCCGCGCGGGGCCCGCCGATTCACCTTCCGGACGCCCGGCGGCTGCATTACGATCACTCAGGCTCCCTGGCCCGCCCGAGAGGCGGACCAGGGAGTTACCCGTAAGCGGAGTTACCCGTAAGTGGAGTCACCCGTAAGTGGAGCTGCCCGTCACGGGGCGGTCCTGTCGGGCCGCTCCGAGATGCGGACGGCGTTGACGATCGTCTTGCCCTGCCGGGTGGCGAAGCGGACGTTGAGCTGGCCGTCGGTGACCCTCACCGTGTACTGCCTGTTGACGGCCGTGTACGTGCCCGCCTCCAGCGCCAGGTCCAGGGCCGGGATCGCGAGCTGCCCCTCGACCAGCACGTCGAAGACGCGGCGGCCGATCTGGGTGTTCTTGACGTCGGCGAAGCCCAGCTCGACGGTGTACGTCCCGGCCGGGACGTTGTCGAAGCGGTACTCCAGCATCCCTTCCCGCGCCGTCTTGAACAGCGCCTGGTCGTCGGTGCCCTTGATCGTCTTCGACGAGGTGACCGTGCCGGTGGAGGTGGCGACGTAGCCGTAGCTGCCGCTGGTGTACTTCCTGTCGGCCGTCCAGGCGTCACCGGCGGCGTCGGTCACCGCCCTGGTGCCGCCGACCTCCAGCGCCACCTGGAGCTTGGGCACCACGACCGTCACCTTGACCTCCAGGACGGGCTGCCGCCCGCTGGCCGACCTGATGACCAGCTTGCCGGCGCGCAGCGTGCCGGCCGCGACGCCGTTGCTGTTGACGGTGACCCTGAGCGTCACCGCCTGCCCCTTGGTGAGGTTGCCGGACGTCGGGGTGACGCCGATCCAGCTCTGCGCCGGGTCGGCGGCGACGGTGTAGGCGGTGGCCGAGCCGAGGTTGGTGAGCTGGAGCGTACGGGTCCGGCTGGCGTTCGCCGGCATCACCACGGTCAGCTCGCTGACCGAGGCGCTCACCGCGCCGGTGATCAGCGCCGTGTCGATCCTGGTGACGGTGGTCGGCGCGATCGTGACGGCCTTGGTGAAGGTGCCGTAGTTCTCCTTCGCCACCGACACCTGGTAGTCGCCGGCCAGGACCTGCCCGTAGAAGGAGCCGTCGTCGCCGGTCGTGTACGTGGCCACGTCGCCGATCTTGACCGTCGCGCCCGCCAGCGGCCGGCCGTCGTTGGCGTCGGTGACCAGGCCGGTGACCAGGCCGTGCCTGCTGGCGATGAACGACAGGCTCTGCCCGTTGGTCAGCGCCGCCTCCTCATAGGAGTACTGGAAGGCGTCGGTGCCGCCGGGGTTCTCGACGCCGACGGTGGCGCTGGTGCCCTTGTCGCGCTCGCTCTCGACGTCCTTGTAGCGGTAGCTCATCGTGCCGTCCTCGCCCAGCAGGGCCGAGAACGAGATGCGCTGGTCGGTGGCGCTGTAGAACTTGACGTTGCGCCATTCGATGACGAACTGCCGGTGCGGCGCCGTGCCGGTGACGCCGGTGTAGATGCCGCCCTCGGCGTCGGCGACCAGGTCGTCCCAGTACGGGTAGACGGCGTTGTTCGGCGTGCCGGTGCTCGGGATCCTGCCGTTGCTGCCGGTGACGATCTTGTCGGTGGCGAAGCTGGCGAACCCGTTCGTGCTCACCCACGCCTTGTTCTGGCCGGTCCCGTAGAACGGGACCGCGAACGGCAGCGTGATCTGCTGCGCCTCGTCGTCGCCGGTCAGTGCCAGCTTCTCGGTGCCGGCCACGTACGGGTCGGCGCCGCTGCGGCAGGTGTAGCCGAAGTTGTCGCCGCGCAGCGGCAGCTCGACGTCCTTGGTCACGTCACCGGCCACCGTCACCGGCGCCGTCGCGGCCGTCGAGCAGCGGGAGGTGGGGGTGACCTTCAGGCTGTAGGTGCCGTCCGGCAGCGTGAGGCGGTAGCGCCCGGAGGCGTCCGTCACCGTGCTGAGCGGCGTGCCGACGGCCTCGATCTTGGCGCCGGGCTCGGGCGTGCCGGCCGTGGTGACCGTGCCGCTGACGACGCCCGACGACTTCTGCGTCATCGTCACGTCGGCGGTGGTGCTCTGGTTCGCGGTGACGGTCGCCGTCGCGGTGCCGTTGTCGTAGCCGAACTTCTCGGCCGTGACCTGGTAGTCGCCCGGCAGCAGGCGCGGGACGGCGTACGTGCCGTCCGCCCCGGTGATCACCGTGCGGCTCAGCGGCCCGGTGATGGTGATCGTCGCGCCGGGCACGGGGCTGCCGGCGGCCGTGACCGTGCCGTTGAGGCCGCCGAGCTCGTCGTGCGGCGCGGCCTGGACCGCGGCGTAGGCGTCGAGCCTGCCCTCGCCCCAGATGTTGTTGTCGGTGGCGGTGCCGCCGCAGGCGGTGTCGTTGACGTCGATCGCGGTGCTGTCGAGCAGCGGCCGGGTGGCGGCCACGTCGTTCTGCAGCGCGGGCGAGGCCGACCAGATCAGCGCGACCGTGGCCGCGACGTGCGGCGAGGCCATCGACGTGCCGGTGTAGCTGTCGTAGCCGTTGCCGGGGACCGAGGAGCGGACGTTGACGGCGGGGGCGGCGATGTTCGGCTTGATCTCGCCGTTCTCGCCCTCGCCCTTGCTGGAGCGGGTGTACAGGGCGTTGTTGACGTCGAAGCCACCGGCGCTGTAGCTGATCACGTACTGGCCGGGCGAGCCGCTGGTGCGGCAGGCGGGCCCCTCGTTGCCGTTGGCGAAGGCCGGGAAGATGCCCGCGGCCACCCACGCCTCGACGATCTCCTTGTACCAGGGGTCGAACCCGTCGCCGCCCCAGGAGTTGTTGACAATGTCGGGGGCCAGGTCGGGGCGCGGGTTGGCGCCGTTCAGGTCGGTGGGGGCCACCATCCACTGGCCGGCGGCCAGCAGCGAGGCGTCGGTGCAGGTGCTGACCTCGCAGCCCTTGGCGGCGATCCAGCGGGCGCCGGGGGCGACGCCGATGCCGTTGGCGCCGACCATGGTGCCCATGGTGTGGGTGCCGTGCCCGTTGTTGTCACAGGGGGCGGGGCTGGGGCAGACGTGCGCCGGATCGAACCAGTTGTAGTTGTGGTCGAGCGACCCGTCCGGGTTCTTGCCCCGGTACGAGGCCGCCAGCTCGGGGTGGTCGAACTGGGCGCCGGTGTCGATGTGGCCGACCACGATGCCCTCGCCGCGGTCGCCCAGCTCGCTCCAGACGCGGGGGGCGTTGATGCGGTCGATGTTCCACTCGACGGCGTTGATCCTGGCCTCGGCCTTGCCGGGATCCGGCTTGGGCAGCGAGACGGTCCTGATCGGGTCGATGGCGGTGACCTCGGGCAGCTTGGCGATCTCCGCGGCCAGCTTGGAGTCGGCGGTCACCCTGACCGCGTTGACGATCCAGTACGGGGTGTAGTCCGCCTTGTGGTCGTCGAGCAGCTTGCGGAGGCCGGCCTGGGAGCTGTCGGCCTTCTCGGTCTTGGCCTCGTACACCTGCTCGGCCTTGTCGTCCTTGGAGACGGCCCGTCGGGCGCCGCTGAGGTCGGCGGCGCCCTTCAGGCGTACCCAGAAGGTGGCCTTACCGTCGGAGGCCAGGTCGGCTTGGACGGTCTTGTTAACTTTGTCCGGGTCAGGGGCGGCCTGGGCCACGCCTTGAGGGAGGACGAGGGTGAGGGCGGCGGTGACCGCGATCAAGGTCGCACGCCAGCGGGGGGTGGTCGGCACACGCTCTCCTTCAGCCATGGAGTAGAGCTGATCTTTACGCCTCTGGGGAAGAGAGTGTGATGCCGTTGTCAGCTTTGCAAGGGTCTGGGTCTAACAAAACATGACAGGTCATGAAATGTAATCTGGTAAGTGCTATGTGATGACTGCGACCCCTGAGACCCCTTTTGCCTAGACCTGGTTGGGGAGCGCCCCGCCGTAACGCCGGTCGCGCTTGGCGTACGTCTCGCACGCCTCCCACAGGTCGCGCCGGTCGAAGTCCGGCCACAGCCGGTCCAGGAAGACCATCTCCGCGTACGCCGACTGCCACAGCAGGAAGTTGGAGAAGCGCTGCTCCCCCGACGAGCGCACGAACAGGTCGACCGCCGGGATCTCGGGCTCGTCCAGGTAGCGGGCGAACACCTTCTCGTTCACCTTCGACGGCTTGACCCGGCCCGCCGCGATGTCCTCGGCCAGTCGCAGCGCCGCCTCGACGATCTCGGCCTGACCGCCGTAGTTGACGCAGAACTGCAACGTCAGCTTGCTGTTGCCGCGCGTCATCTCCTCGGCCTGCTGCAGCTCGGAGATCACGCTCTTCCACAGGCGGCCCGGCTTGCCGGCCCAGCGCACCCGTACGCCCATCGCGTGCAGCTCGTCGCGGCGGCGGCGGATCACGTCGCGGTTGAAGCCCATGAGGAAGCGGACCTCGTCGGGCGAGCGCTTCCAGTTCTCGGTCGAGAACGCGTACGCCGACAGATAGGGCACGCCCAGCTCCAGGGCGCCCTCGATGACGTCGAACAGCGACGCCTCGCCCGCCTTGTGCCCTTCGGTACGCGACAGGCCCCGCGCCTTGGCCCAGCGGCCGTTGCCGTCCATGACGATCGCCACGTGCCTGGGCACCAGGTCTCGCGGGATGGGCGGCGGGATCGCGCCGGACGGATGCGGGGACGGCGGTCGGATGTTCACACGGGCTCCCTTTCGACGTGTCGGAGAGAGCGTATTCCGTGTTCGAGATGCCATTGCAGATATGCCGCCACCAGACCGCTGCACTCGCCGCGATGGCGCGACTGCGAGGCGTCGGCCGTGGCCCAGTCGCCGCGCAGCAGCGCCGTCATCAGCCCGATCGTCTCCCCCGCCGGGACCACGGAGCCGGACGGCTTGCACGCCCCGCACACCACGCCGCCCGCCACGATGGCGAACGCCCTGATCGCCGGCGCCCGGCACTTGGCGCACGCGTCGAGCGCCGGGGCGTAGCCGGCCACGGCCAGCGAGCGCAGGAAGTAGGCGTCGAGGACCAGCCTGGCCTCGTGCTCGCCCTCGGCCAGCGTGCGCAGCCCGCCCACCAGCAGCAGGAACTGCCGCAGCGCGGGCTCCTTCTCGCCGTGGGTCAGCCGGTCGGCCGTCTCCAGCATCGCGGTGCCGGCCGTGTAGCGGGGATAGTCGATCGCCAGCGCCTCGCCGTAGGGCCTGATCGTCTCGGCCTGGGTGACGACGTCGAGCGTACGGCCGGTGTGCAACTGCAGGTCAACGTGGGTGAACGGCTCCAGCCGCGCGCCGAAGCGCGAGGTGGTGCGGCGCACGCCCTTGGCGACGGCGCGAACCTTCCCGGTGCGCTTGGCCAGGACGGTGACGATGCGGTCGGCCTCGCCGAGCTTCTGCGTGCGCAGGACGACGCCCTCGTCACGATAGAGACTCACCGGCACATCTTACGGCGTGTCACCGTCATGCTCGGTGGAGCGACTTTGCGGAACCGTCATTAGACTTTGACGTCTGTCCCTGCATCACCCGCTGTTCATCTAGAGTTCCAAACCCCCCTGAACTGCCTCGAAAGGGAGTCATGACCCGCGTGGTCCTGCTGGGCTCGTCGCCCGGCCCTGACACCGCTCCGACCGGCTTGAGGCTGGCCGCGCTGCCCGGAAGTCCCAGCGCGGCCGAACGGCTGCGCAGCCAGATCCTTGCCATGGATCCGCAGCCGGCCGTGACCGAGCCCGGAGACGTGGCCGCCGCCCTGCGCGCCGTGGCCGCCGCCGCCGAGTCCGCGACGGAGCCCCTGTTCCTGATCCCGGACAACTCGGTCGTCCACGACGAGCTGATCTACCAGATCACCAAGACCAAACGCGGCGCCCTCGCGCTCATCGCCAAGGAGCCGCGGCCGGAGGTGGTCGACGAGGCGCAGGAAGAGATCATCCCGATCGACGAGGCCGAGCCCGAGATCGGCCGCAACAGGCTGGAGGGGCTGCCGGTCCGCGCCCGCGCCGGCAAGTCCCGGGTGATCTCCGTCGGCACCGCCACCCACGCGGTGACCCGGCCCAACGCCGCGCTGCTCGGCCCGCTGCACATCAGCCTGCGGAACGCTCCCGTGCTCGCCGAGACCTGCCGTGAGCTGGCCGACATGGCGCAGACGTTCGGCGAGGACGACGACCTGCTCCAGCTCATCGTCTTCGGGCTGGTGCGCAAGGGCGTGTCGGTCGGCATCCGCGGCCGCCGCGACCTGTACTACCGCCGGCTCTTCACCCAGGCGGACGCCGACGAGGCCGCCGCCGAGATGTCCGGCATCAACGAGGACC
>NZ_JAHKRL010000497.1 GCF_019396405.1 Nonomuraea rhizosphaerae
CCCGGCGTTCAGACTACATTTCGGGCTCACAGCCCCAAGTACCGGCGACGTCGGCGAGCAACCACACCCGATCTTCACGCCTCACGGCGTCCTGCGGATATCGGCGACTACATGCACCAACACGTCTTCGGACGCGCCGGCATGACCGGCTCCGCCTACTGCACCAGAAACCAGTGGCTCGCCGACGAGCACATCGCGCATCCCTACATGCGCCAGCCCGACGGCAGCCGCATCGACGCCGTCCGTAACCTGGACAAGGACAGCCTGAGCCAGCAGGGACCAGGGGAGAACCCGGGCCGCGGCTTCATCGGCAACGTCTTCGCCACCGCACCGGACCTGGTCCGTTTCGCCGAAGCGGTGCGCAACGCCACGGTGCTGAACCGGCCCTATGCCGACCTGTACACCGGGGCCAACCGCCCCGGCCGCACACCCACGTCGTTCTCCGCGTACTCGGGTGTGCTCCACATCGTCAACGGCCGCCAGACGGTGTCCGGGCGCGGCGGCGGCACCGGTGGCGTCAGTGCCAACTGGAACATCTACCTGGACACCGGCTGGGTCGGCGTCGTCCTCAGCAACTACGACGACCTCCCGGAGTTCGGGGAGATCCTCGGCCAGGAGCAGCGGGCCATCACCGGCCAGGGCTGACCCGCGCCCACGGCCCGGCCCGCACGAAGAACAGCGGCTGGCTCAGGCGGCGCCGGTGCGCGTCACCAGGCCCATCGCGACGCCGG
This sequence comes from Nonomuraea rhizosphaerae, assembly GCF_019396405.1. Taxonomy (GTDB): domain Bacteria; phylum Actinomycetota; class Actinomycetes; order Streptosporangiales; family Streptosporangiaceae; genus Nonomuraea; species Nonomuraea rhizosphaerae. The sequence goes on from NZ_JAHKRL010000497.1 coordinate 732, forward strand.
CGATCGTGGCGTGCACCCGGAAGCACGCACCAGCCAGGCCATATCGCCGGCCCGGCGGCGGCCGCAGCCGACGCGGACAGGCCACGTCTTCGGCCACGGTAGCGCTCCGGAGGCGGGTTTCAGGGCGCGGGCAGCAGTTCGCTGATCAACTTTTCGACGCGGGCGCGGATCTCGTCGCGGATGGGGCGTACAGCCTCGATGCCTTGTCCGGCGGGGTCGTCGAGCGTCCAGTCCTCGTACCGTTTGCCGGGGAAGATGGGGCAGGCGTCGCCGCAGCCCATCGTGATGACCACGTCCGAGGCCTGTACCGCGTCAGTGGTGAGAATCTTGGGTTGCTCAGTGGTGATGTCGACGCCGGCCTCGCGCATGGCCTCGACCGCGACCGGGTTGACCTGGTCGGCGGGGGCGGAACCGGCCGAGCGGACCTCGATGCGATCTCCAGCCAGGTGGGTGAGCCAGCCGGCGGCCATCTGGGAGCGGCCGGCGTTGTGAACACAGACGAACAGGACGCTGGGAGTGTTGCTCACAGGTGACTGCCTTCTTCAGGTTGCGGGGATTTCGAGGTCGTCGCTGCGGCCTTCGACGCGGGCCAGGGCGTGCAGGCGCTGGCGGGCGAAGCGTTCGGCCAGGAGTGAGAGATAGTGGGAATCTTGCCGTGCAGGGCGAGCTGGTCATAGCTGGTGTGCAGGGCGTGTCGCCGATCGGTGGACAGGTCCGGGTGGCGGTAGGTCTGGGGCATGGCTACTCCCTGGGGATGCACGGCGGGTGCCAGCCGTTGGACGCGGTCGGCGAAGTCGGTGAGTTGTTCATGTGCGGCGTCGCAGACGGCCACGACCAGGTCGTCGGGGCGTAGCGTCTGCTGTACGTGGCAGGTCGCGGCTCGTCCCAGGTTGAGCCCGTGCCGGTGGGCCAGCGCGACCGCAGCGCGACGGGCAGCAGGCCGGCCAGGGACTGCGGCACCAGACGCAGGTAGGTGCGCCGCCGATCGCCTTCGGAGCGGCGGCGCACCACCACTCCCCGCTCGCCGGGAGAGGCGTCGCCCAGCAGCAGCCGATCCACGATGGCCGGTCGGGCCGGGTGG
>NZ_JAHKRL010000498.1 GCF_019396405.1 Nonomuraea rhizosphaerae
GGGCGCCGCCCCCGCCCGCCGGGCGCGCCCGGCCGCAGCTCCATGTCGGCCACCGCGCCGACCAGGCCCCTGCGCAGGTCGCTGTACGGCGTGCCGAGCAGGTCGTCCATGGGCACCTCGGCGTCGCCGTACCAGGCCTCCCGGTCGGCGAAGGCGAGCTTGGCGCACTCGACCACCGTGTGCACGTAGTCGGCGCTGAGATGTCCCATCGCGTCCAGGTCGAACCCGGCCAGCAACGCGAGCTGCTGCAGGAACACGGGCCCCTGACCCCACGGCCCGGTCTTGCACACCGTGTGCCCGCGGTAGTCGAAGGTCGCCGGCTTCTCGACGGAGGCCGACCAGCCCGCCAGGTCGTCGCCGGTGAGCAGGCCGCCGTGCACCTCGCCCGAGCTGTCGCGCCAGGCGGTCTTGGCGCTGAAGCCGGCGATCGCCTCGGCCACGAACCCCCGGTACCAGAGGTCGCGGGCGGCGGCGATCTCCGCCTCACGCGTGCCGCCCCTCGACTCGACCACGAGCCTGCGGTACGTGGCGGCCAGGACGGGGTTGGTCAGCCTGCCGCCCGCCACCTTGCCCTGGGGCAGCCAGGTTGCGGCCGACGTCGGCCAGTCGTCCAGGAACAGCCGCTCGACCGAGCTCACCGTGGCGGCGATCCTGTCGAGCACCGGGACGCCGTGCGTGGCGTAGTGGATGGCGGGTTCGAGCACGTCGGCCAGCGTCCAGGTGCCCCAGCGCTCCAGCATGAGCATCCAGCCGCCGAACGCGCCCGGCACCGTGGCCGCCAGCAGCCCGGTGCCCGGCACCACGTCCAGCCCCAGCCCGGTGAAGTGCTCGACGGTGGCGGCCGCCGGGGCGACGCCCTGCCCGCAGACCACGGAGGCCCGCCCGTCGTCCTCGCTCCACAGCAGGATCGGGACCTCACCCCCGGGGCCGTTCAGGTGCGGCTCGGCGACCTGGAGGACGAATCCGGCGGCCACGGCCGCGTCGAAGGCGTTGCCGCCGCGTTCGAGCACGCTCATACCGGTCGCGGAGGCCAGCCAGTGCGTGCTGGCCACCATGCCGAAGTTCCCGTTCAGCTCTGGCCTGGTGGTGAACAAGGTGCTTCCTCTCATCGGGCTGCGGTGGCATCGGGGGTGTGGTCGGCGGTCACCAGGTGGCAGGCGACCGGGTGGCCGCCCTCACGCGGGTCGGCCAGCACGGGCTCACGCGTACGGCACTCCTCGTACGCCAGCGGGCACCGGGTGTGGAACCGGCACCCGGACGGCGGGTCGACCGGCGAGGGCACGTCGCCCCCCAGCACGATCCGCCGTCGTTCGCGCTGTCTGACCGGGTCGGCGACGGGCGCCGCGGACAGCAGCGCCTGCGTGTACGGGTGACGCGGCTCGGCGAAGATCCGGGCCGTCGGCCCCGACTCGACGATCCGCCCCAGGTACATGACCGCCACCCGGTCGGCCAGGAACTCCACCACCGACAGGTCATGGGTGACGAACAGGCAGGAGAAGCCCATCTCCCGCTGCAGGTCGGTGATCAGGTTCAGCACCGACGCCTGCACCGACACGTCCAGCGCGGACACGGGCTCGTCGGCCACCACCAGCTTGGGCTCCAGGATCAGCGCGCGGGCCAGCCCCACGCGCTGCCGCTGCCCGCCGGACAGCTCGTGCGGGTATCGGCTGCGCATCTCGGGACGCAGCCCCACCTGCTCCAGCATGGCCGCGACCCGCTCGCCCGCCGCGCGCCCGCGGGCGATCCCGTGGCGCAGCAGCGGCTCGGCGACGATCCGCTCGATCGTGAAGCGCGGGTTGAGCGAGGAGTACGGGTCCTGGAACACCATGTGGACGTCGCGGCGCAGCGGCCGCATGGCCCGGCGCGACAGGTGGGTGATGTCGGCGCCGCCGAGCCGGATCGAGCCCGAAGTGGGCTCGGTGAGGCGCAGCACGCACTTGCCGACGGTCGACTTGCCGCTGCCCGACTCGCCGACCAGCCCGAGCACCTCGCCCTGGCCGACGCTCAGCGACAGGCCGTCCACGGCGCGTACCTGGCCGTAGTGCTTGACCAGGTCGTTGATCTCCAGCACGTTCACGAGGGACCTCCCGGGTGGAAGCAGGCCGCCAGGTGCTCGTCCGCCTGCCGTACCAGCTCGGGCCGCTTCAGCACACAGTCCGCCTGGGCGCGCGGGCAGCGCGCGTGGAAGGCGCACTCGTCGGGGTCCGACAGCGGCGAGGGCACCAGGCCGGGGATCTCGGCGAGACGGCCGTTCACGGCGGCCGACGGCAGCGCCCTCATCAGGCCCAGCGTGTACGGATGGCGCGGCCGGGCGAACAGCTCGTCCACGGGCGCCTGCTCGACGGCCCGGCCCGCGTACATGACCACGGCCCGGTCGGCGATGTCGGCGACCACGCCCAGGTCGTGCGTGATGAGGATGACCGCGGTGCCGAGCCGGTCGCGCAGGTCGCGGAAGACGTCCAGCACGCCCGCCTGGATCGTCACGTCCAGCGCGGTCGTGGGCTCGTCGGCGATCAGCACCCGCGGCGAGCAGGCCACCGCGATCGCGATCATCACCCGCTGGCGCATGCCGCCGGACAGCTGGTGCGGGTACTCCTTGACCCGGCGGGCCGGCAGCGGGATGCCGACCAGCTCCAGCAGCTCGACGGCGCGGTCCCGGGCGGCGCGGCGGGAGAGCCCCTCGTGCCTGCGCAGCACCTCGGCGATCTGGTAGCCGACCGTGAACGACGGGTTGAGCGAGGTCATCGGCTCCTGGAAGACGACCGAGACGTCCTTGCCCCTGATCCGCCGCAGCTGCGACTCGGGCAATTCGGTCAGCTCGCGCCCGTCCAGCTCGATCGACCCCGACAACCTCGTGGTCTCCGGCGGCAGCAGCCGGGGCACCGACATCGCCGTGACCGACTTGCCGCAGCCCGACTCGCCGCACAACGCCAGGATCTCGCCCTCGGCCAGCTCCAGCGAGATGCCCTTGACCGCCTGGACCAGGCCGTCGTCGGTGTCGAAGCCGACGGTCAGGTCGGTGATGCGCAGCAGGCTCATCGGCCGCTCCTCGGGTCGAGCACGTCGCGCAGCCCGTCGCCCAGCAGGTTGAAGCCGAGCGTGGCCAGCGCGATCATCAGTCCCGGCCAGATCGCCAGCCACGGCGCGACGTCCAGGTACTGCTGCGCGGTGGTGAGCATCACGCCCCACGACGGCGTCGGCGGCTGCACCCCCAGCCCCAGGAACGACAGCGTCGCCTCGCCGATGATCGCCGCCGGGATCGCCACCGTGGCCTGCACGATGAGCGGGGCCGCGCAGTTCGGCAGCACGTAGCGGAGCATGATGTAGCCGTCGCTCGCGCCGTCGGCGACGGCCGCGGACACGTAGTCCATCTCCCTGATCGACAGCACCTCGCCGCGGGTGATCCGGATGACCGCGGGGAGCTGGGAGAAGCCGAGCGCCAGCACCACGCCCTTCAGCGACGGGCCGATGATCGCCGCCAGTCCCACCGCGAAGACCAGGAACGGGAAGGCCAGCGTCACGTCCACCAGCCGCATCACGACCGGGTCCAGCCAGCGCCGGTAGAACCCGGCGACCAGGCCGATCGGGATGCCGGCCGCCATCGCCAGCAGCGTCGAGAGCACCCCGGCCTGCAGCGAGACCTGCGCGCCGTGCGCGACCCTGGCCAGCGCGTCCCTGCCCAGGTCGTCGGTGCCGAGCGGGTGCGCGCCCGACGGCGGCGCGAGCGTGGCGGCGTAGTCCTGCGCCGCCGGGTCTCCTGTTGCCAGCGGCCCCGCGATCGCCAGCAACAGGAACCCGGCGACGAGCACGAGGCCCGTCATGGGCATCGGGCGCCGCCTGAAGCGGCGCCACGCCCTGGCCGCTCCCCGGCGCGGGGGCGCCTCGGCCGCACTCGGCGGTGCGGGCGCCTCAGTCATGACCGCTCCCCGACAGGCGGATACGCGGGTTCAGGAACGCGTACGCGATGTCGACCAGCAGGTTGACCAGCACGTACCCGATGACCGTGATGAGGACGACGGCCTGGATGACGGGGTAGTTCCTGGTCAGCACCGCGTCCACGGTCAGCTTGCCGAACCCGGGAATGACGAAGATCTGCTCGGTCACCACGGCGCCGCTGATCAGCGCGCCGAGCTGGAGCCCGAGCACGGTCACGACGGTGGTCAGGCTGTTGCGCAGCGCGTGCGCGCCCACCACCTTCACCTCCGCCAGACCCTTCGACCTGGCGGTGCGCACGTAGTCGGCCGACAGCGCGCCCAGCATGGCCGAGCGTGTCTGCCGCATCAGGATCGCCGCGAACCCGGTGCCGAGCACGAGCGCGGGCAGGATCATGCGTTGCAGGTTCTGGCCCGGGTCCTGGGTGAACGGGACGTATCCGGAGGCGGGCAGCCAGCGCAGCGTCACCGCGAACAGCAGGATGCCGAGCAGCCCCAGCCAGAAGTGCGGGATCGACAGCCCGGCCAGCCCGAAACCGGTGGCGACGTAGTCGGGCAGCCGGTCGCGCCGCACGGCCGCCACGATGCCCGCGCCGACGCCCACCACGATCGCCACCAGCAGCGCCAGCGCCGACAGCTCAAGCGTGACCGGCAGGCGCTCGGCCAGGATGCCGGCCACCGGGAGCTGGTCCTGGGTGGAGCGGCCGAGGTTGCCCGACAGCGTCTGGCCGAGGTAGTCCACGTACTGGGCGGGCAGCGGCTTGTCCAGGCCGTAGTCGCGGCGGATGGCCTCGATCAGCGACGGCGAGGCATCCTCACCCGCCATGACCACGGCCGGGTCCCCCGGCAGCGCCCTGATCCCGAGGAAGATCAGGACGCTGGCCAGGAACAGCACGATCACCGCCGAACCCGCGCGGCGCAGGATGAACCACACCATCAGGCGGCGAACCCGGCGCTCACGAAGCGCGGCAGGCCGTCCTTGAAGTACTGGACGCCGGCGACGTTCTTGCTCATGCCCAGGTAGTACTTGTTGTGGTACAGGTACAGGACCCCGCGCAGCTCGGCGGCCCTCCGCAGGGCCTTGGCGTACAGCTCGGCGCGCTCGGCCGGGTCGCTCGCGGCGGCGGCCTCCTTGATCGGGTCGTCGATGCCGGGGTCGGACATGCCGCTGTAGTTGTTGCTGCCGCGGCTGGTGATCAGGTTCGTCAGGTTGCCGTCCGGGTCCACCCGGCCCGACCAGCCGTTCAGCACGACGTCGAACTTGCCGGACTTGCCCTGCTCCAGCGTGCTGACGAACTCGGCCGTCTGCACGGTCACCTCGAAGCCCGCCTCCTTGGTCATCTGCTGGACGACCTGGGCCAGGCGCTGGTTGGTCGCGTCGTTCGGCGAGGTCACCGTGACCGGGATCGGGGTCGGGACCTTCGACTCCTGGACGAGCTGCTTGGCCCTGGCCAGGTCGCGCTTGGGGCACTGGAGGGCGGGGGAGCGGTACGGGCTGTCGGCGGGCAGCGGGAAGCAGTCGGCCTCGTACAGGCCGTTGTAGACGGTCTTGTTGATCTGGTCGCGGTCCAGCGCCAGCTCGAACGCCTCACGCAGCTGCGGGCTCTTGGCCAGGGCGGTGTTCACCGGGCCCGGCTTCTCGGTGGAGCCGCTGGCGTTGCCGGTGTTGATCGTGATCCCGTAGTAGCCGAGACCGCCGCCGGAGACGACGGTCAGGTTCGGGTCGGCCTGCACGCCCTTGACTGTCGTGGTGGCCAGCTGGTCGGCCACCTGGACGTCGCCGGACTTCAGGTTGGCGGCCCGTACGTTGGGGTCGACGATGATTTTGTATACGAGCTTGTCCAGCTTGACCTTGGCGGCGTCGTAGTAGTCGGCCGACTTCTCCAGCACGATCTGGCTGCCCGAGGTGCGGCTGACGAACTTGAACGGCCCCACGCACACCGGGTTCGCGCCGAAGTCGTCGTTGATCGCCTTGGGGGACATGACCATCCCGGCGCGGTCGGCGAGCTGCGCCGTCAGCGGGGTGAACGCGCGCTCCAGCGTCAGCTTGACGGTGCTCGGGCCGTCCACGCTCACCTTCGACACGGCCGCCAGGTCGGCTTGGCGGGCCGACTTCTCCCAGGTGCGGTGCCGGTCCAGCGACTTCTTGACCGCCTCCGCGTCCAGGGTGGTCCCGTCGTTGAACCTCACGCCCTCCCGCAGCTTGATCGTCACCTCCTTGCCGTCGGCCGAGACCTCGGGCAGGGCGGCGGCGAGCTGCGGCACCAGCGCGGCCTGCGCGTCGATGTCGTACAGCTTCTCGCACATGCTCGTGAACACCTCGCGGCCCACCAGGGTGGTGGACACGCTCGGGTCGAGGACGTCGGGGTCGGCGTTGAGCGCGATGTTCAGCGTGCCGCCGCCCTTGACGGCGCGGTGGTCGGCAGAGGCGTCGGCAACCGACGGGGCGGCGGGGGCACCGCCCGAGCCGCCTCCACCGCAAGCGGCGAGGGCCAGCGGGAGTACGGCGAGCATCGCGGCCTGCCTGGGTCTCATGGTGCCTCCGGGGGACGGGCTTTAGGAGACTGTATACAAGACCTTACATTTCAGCCGTGTTGCGGCACCCTGGGTTGTTATCCGAACGTTTTCTCATTGTTCGGCGGCTTTGATGCGATCGCTGTCAAGAACGACCGCCTTGCCGCCGCCACGTGCGCGACGGCCCTGGCCTGAGCCTCGTCCTCGTCGCCCGCCGCGATGGCCTCGCACAGACTCAGATGCTCCGACCAGGAGTGCGGCCCTCGGACGGCGGCCGTCTGGCTGAACACCCACTGCGCCCGCAAGAGCATCGGCGTCATCATCAGATTGAGATAGGAGTTGCCCGCGACCTCGCCCACCGCCAGGTGGAAGGCGGTGTTCAGGTCCGCCACGCGATCCAGCCGGCCGGACTCCACCGCCTCCTTGGCCGAGTCGAGCACCCGCCGCAGCCGCGCGGCCGTCGCCGGGGTCCGCTTGCGCGCCGCCAGCCGGGCCGCCAGCCCCTCGATCGCCATCCGCACGTCGAACAGCTCCTCGGCCTCGTCGGCCGACAGCCGCGCCACGGTGGCCCCGATCCGGGGGATGACCAGCACGAAACCCTCGGTCGCGAGGACCCGGATGGACTCGCGCACCGGGTTGCGGGACACGCCGAGCCGTGCCGCCAGCCGGTCCTCCACCAGGCGTTCGCCCTGAGCGAGTTCGCCGGAGATGATGAGGCGGCGGATCTCGGCCGTCACCTGATCGCGCAGCGTGCGGTGGGCCCCGCCCAGTGTCAGATCTGTCATTTGAGGGTTAATCGTATACAAAGTTGCGGTTGTTTCCGGCGGGAGGCAGACCGCCGGTGCGGTGCGGCCGATCCGCCCTCGCCGTCAGGCGCGCAGCCGCAAGCCGCGGGGAGTCGGGTGGAAGCCGGCCGCCTCCAAGGCCGCCGCCAGCGGGGAGTCAGTGATCGAGGCGCCGTCGGCCCGTTCGACCGTGAGCTTGCCGAGCGCCCCGTCGCGGACGGCCAGCGCGAGGGCGTCGACCGCCGGTTGCAGCCGTTCGTCGTCCGCGAAGGACAGCAGCGTCTTGCCGCCTCGCTCCACGTACACGGTCAGGAACCCGTCCACGAGCACGACCAGCGCGCCCGCCTTCCGGCCGGGCTTGTGGCCGACCTCGCCGGGGTGCGCGGGCCACGGCAGCGCCGCCCCGTACGGGTTGGCGGGGTCGGCGGCGGCCAGCACGACGGCCCGGCGTGACGAGGGCTCACCTCCGGCGCGCCCGAATGACCCTGCCCCGGCGTAGCCGGACGACCCGGCATGGTCGCCGGCGTTCCCGCCGGAGCCGTCTCCGCCCGACGGCGCGATGCTGGGTGCCATGGCGCGCATCCGGTCCACCGCCCCCGGCAGCGCGAACTGCGCCCCGCCGAGCCCCTCGACGAAGTAGCCGCGCCGGCACCGCCCGCTCTCCTCGTACGCCCGCAAGACCTGGTAAACCGGCGTGAACCCGCCCGGCAGCCGCTCGGAGGTCACCGCCCCCCGCGTCACCACCCCGTGGCGTTCGAGCAGGACCTCGGCCTGCGCCTGGGCCCGCTGGGTGGCCTCCTCGGACGGCGCGGGCAGCGCCCACCACCGCCCCGTGACCGTCGGCGGCCCGCTCCTGCTTGGCAGCACCGCCCGCCGCCGGCGCGTGGTCGAGGGCCGGTGCGCGGGACGCCCGGAGCCGAGCGTGGCGCGCAGCGGCGCGAGCGTGTCGCCGGAGACCCGCCCCGACCACACCAGGTCCCACAGCGCCGAGGCCAGCAAGGTGTCGTCGAGCAGTTGGAGCTGGTCGGAGATGCCCCTGAAGAACAGCGCCCCGCCACCGCCGAGCAGGTCGAGCACCTGCTCGTGCACCGGCGTGAGGGTGATCTCGGCGGGCGGCGGCAGCAGCAGGGGAGCGGTGTCGGCGAAGTAGAGGGAGACCCAGCCGTCGCCGCCCGGCAGCGACCCCTGCCCCACCCACATCACCTCACCGGAGGAGGTCAGCTCGTCCAGCAGCGCGGGATGGTAGCCGGGCACGCGGGCGGGCAGCACCAGGGTCTCCAGGGCGGAGGCGGGCACGGCCGCGCCCTGGAGCTGTTCGACGCTGTGGACCAGGGCGTCCATCGCCCGCGCCGCCCCCGAGGCCTTGGCCGACCCGGTGATCCCGTGCCACGCGGGCAGGAACAGGGCGAGCGTCTCGGCCGCGACCGGCTCGACCTCCTTGCGCAGCCGGGCCAGCGACCTGCGGCGCAGCATCCGCAGCACCCCGGCGTCGCACCACTCCTCGCCCCTGCCGCCCGGCCGGAACTCCCCGCTCACCACCCGTCCGGACGCCGCCAGCCGCCGCAGCGCGTCGGTCACCACGGCCACGCCCAGCCCGAACCTGGCCCCCGCCGTGTCGGCATGGAAGGGACCCCGCGTACGGGCATGCCTGGCCACCAGGTCGGCCAGCGGGTCGGCGACCGGCTCCAGGAAGGCGTGCGGGATGCCGACCGGCAGCGGCACGCCCAGCGCGTCGCGCATCCTGGCGGAGTCCTCGACCGCCGCCCACTGCTCCTCGCCGGCGATGCGGATCCTGATGGCGCGGCGGGCGCGTTCGAGCTGGTCGAGCCAGGCCGGGTCGCCGCCCCGTACGCTCACGTCGGGCGCCAGCAGCGGCCCGTGCGAGCGCAGCAGGTCGGCCAGGTCCTCGGCGTCGCGCAGCGGCCGGTCGAGCCTGGCCAGCTCGCGTTCGGAGTCGGAGATCACGTCCGGGTCGAGCAGCTCGCGCAGGTCGGCCTGGCCGAGCAGCTCGGCCAGCAGGTTCGTGTCGAGGGCCAGCGCCTGCGCCCTGCGCTCGGCCAGCGGCGCGTCGCCCTCGTACATGAACGCGCCCACGTAGTGGAACAGCAGCGACGCGGCGAACGGCGAGGCCTGCGACGTCTCCACCTCCACCACCCGCACCCGGCGCGCGGCGATGTCACGCATCAGCCGCACCAGCCCCGGCACGTCGAACACGTCCTGGAGGCACTCGCGCATCGTCTCCAGCACGATCGGGAACGACCCGTACTGCGAGGCCACCCCCAGCAGGTGCGCGGCCCGCTGCCGCTGCTGCCACAGCGGGCTGCGCTTACCGGGCACACGACGCGGCAGCAGCAGCGCCCGCCCCGCGCACTCCCTGAACCGCGAGGCGAACATCGCCGAGCCGCTCAGCTCCTCGGTGACGATCCGCTCGATCTCGTCGGCGTCGAACGCGGCCACGTCGGTGGGCGGCTCGGCCAGCGTGTCGGGGATGCGCAGCACGATGCCGTCGTCGGAGTGCACCGCCTGCACGTCCACGCCGTAGCGCTCGCGCAGCCGCCGGTTGATCGCCAGGGCCCACGGGGCGTGGACGCGGGCGCCGTACGGGGAGTGGATGACCACGCGCCAGTCGCCCAGCTCGTCGTGGAAGCGCTCGACCAGCAGCGTGCGGTCGTCGGGCACGTAGCCGGTGGCCTCGCGCTGCTCGTCGAGGTAGGCGCGCAGGTTGCCCGAGGCGTACTCGTCCAGGCCCGCCGCGGTGATCCGGTCGGCGGAGCCGCCCGACGCCTGCTCGCGCAGGAACTCGCCGATCGCCTTGCCCAGCTCGGCGGGCCGCCCCGGCGTGTCGCCGTGCCAGAACGGCAGCTTGCCCGGCTGACCCGGCGCGGGGGAGACCAGCACCCGGTCGGCCGTGATGTCCTCGATCCGCCAGGAGGTGGCGCCCAGCACGAACACGTCGCCGACGCGCGACTCGTACACCATCTCCTCGTCCAGCTCGCCCACCCGCGAGGACTTCTCGCCCACCAGGAAGACGCCGAACAGGCCGCGGTCGGGGATGGTGCCGCCGTTGGTGACCGCCAGCCGTTGCGCGCCCGGCCTGCCGTGCAGCGTGCCCGTCACGCGGTCCCAGACGATGCGCGGGCGCAGCTCGGCGAACTCCTCGCTCGGGTAGCGGCCCGCCAGCATGTCGAGCGTGGCCTCCAGCGCGGTGCGCGGCAGCGTCGAGTAAGGGGCCGCCCGCCTGACCAGCTCCTCCAGCTCGTCGACCGTCCACTCCTCCAGCGCGGTCATCGCGACGATCTGCTGGGCCAGCACGTCGAGCGGGTTGCGCGGGTAGCGCAGCTCCTCGATCTGGCCGCTCTTCATCCGCTCGGCGACCACGGTGGTCTGCACGAGATCACCGCGGTACTTCGGGAAGATCACACCCTTGGAGACCGCGCCCACCTGGTGGCCCGCCCGGCCGATCCGCTGCAGCCCGCTGGCCACGCTCGGCGGCGCCTCCACGCACGCGACCAGGTCGACCGCGCCCATGTCGATGCCCAGCTCAAGGCTGGAGGTCGCGACCACGGCCGGCAGCCGGCCCGACTTGAGCGCCTCCTCGATCTGCGCCCGCTCCTCCTTGGAGACCGAGCCGTGGTGCGCCCGTACGATCTCCGGGATCGCGCCCTTGCTCGCCCCGGCCTGCGCCATCACCTCGGCGGGCGGCCCGCCCGTCTCCCACAGCGACAGGTCGACGGTCTCGGCGCCCCGCTCGCGCTCGTAGGCCAGCTCGTTGAGCCTGGTGCACAGGCGCTCGGCCAGCCGCCGCGAGTTGGCGAACACGATCGTCGAGCTGTGCGCCCCGATCAGGTCGAACAGCCGGTCCTCCACGTGCGGCCAGATCGACCTGCTGACCGGCTCGCCGCCCTGGCCCAGGTCGTCCTGGTCCGGGTCGTCCCGGCCGCGGCCGTCCATCTCCGTCATGTCCTCGACCGGGACGACGACCTCGACCTCGATGCGCTTGTCGGACGGCGGCTGCACCACCGTCGCCGGGCGCGTGCCGCCCAGGAACGCCGCCACCTCGCTCACCGGCCGCACGGTCGCCGACAGCCCGATCCGCTGCGCCGGCTTCGGCAGCAGCGCGTCGAGCCGCTCCAGGCTGAGCGCCAGGTGGGCGCCGCGCTTGGTGGCGGCCACCGCGTGCACCTCGTCGACGATCACCGTCTCGACGCCGCGCAATGCCTCCCGCGCCTGGCTCGTGAGCAGCAGGAACAGCGACTCCGGGGTGGTGATGAGGATGTCGGACGGCTTGGCGGCGAACCGCCTGCGGTCTTCGGCCGGGGTGTCGCCCGAACGGATCGCCACCGTGATCTCCGGCACCGGCCTGCCGAGGCGGCGCGCGGTCTGCTTGATGCCGGCCAGGGGGGCGCGCAGGTTGCGCTCCACGTCCACGGCCAGGGCCTTGAGCGGCGACACGTACAGGACCTTGGTGGTCTTCTCTGCCTTATCCGCCTTTTTCTGGTTTGCGGCCTTCTTGCGGGCCGCGGCGCTTTCCGTGGCCGTGGTGCTCTCCGCGGCCGCGGTGCTCTCCGCGGCTGCGGCGAGCCGGTCGAGTGACCACAGGAAGGCGGCGAGCGTCTTTCCCGAGCCGGTGGGGGCCACCACGAGCGTGTTGTCGCCACGCGCGATGGAGGCCCACGCGCCCTCCTGCGCGCCGGTGGGCGCGGCGAAGGCTCCGTCGAACCATTGCCTGGTGACGTCTGTGAAGTGGTCCAGCGAGCTCACCAGCTCATACTGCCTCCCGCCACCGACAGAAACGCATTGTGGCCGCGCTGCGTGATTGAGGCGGGGCCTTCGCGGACATAGAGCGACCGTGGGCACCGACTACGCAGCCATTGACGCTCGCCGCGAGGACATCAAGCGGCGCTATCTGTTAGCGCACCGCCCGTCGAGCAGTGCTCGCGGCCTGCACCACTTCGCCCTGGTCTCGTCGGACGTGGAGCGGACGGTCAAGTTCTACCAGGAGCTGCTCGAATTCCCTCTCACCGAGATCTTCGAGAACCGCGACTACAAGGGCTCCAGCCACTTCTTCTTCGACATAGGCAACGGGAACCTGCTGGCCTTCTTCGACTTCCCGGGGCTCGACCTCGGCCCGTACCAGGAGGTGCTCGGCGGGCTGCACCACATCGCGATCTCCGTCGACCCCGCCACCTGGGAACGGCTGCGCGGCAAGCTTGAGGTGGCCGGCGTGCCGCACCAGATCGAGAGCGGCGCCTCCATCTACTTCAAGGACCCCGATGGCGCCCGGCTGGAGCTGCTCGCCGACCACCTCGGTGAGATGTACGGCTCGCGCGTGCTGTGAGTTTCCTGCCGTCTACTTCCAGGTCGTGCTGTCTACCTTCGTGAGGCTCTGCGCGTCCGCGGTTTGCCCGCCCGGGGCTCCTGCCTGATGCCCTCGTGCCTTTCGGCGCGCTCGGCCTTCTCCTGCTGCACGGCTACGCGCTGAACTAAGCGGAGCACGCGGCGCCTCGTCCGGTTCGCCTTGCACTTGGCGGATTTGGGAGGCGCGTGTTTGGGGGTCTTTGCCATGCGGGTGTCCTACCCACCCTCGCGGCGGTTCCATACTTGTCTGATGCGCCTGACCGAGTTCTGGAGACGGATGCGCGCTCACTTCGGCGACCAGTACGCCGAGTCCTGGGCCCGCGACTACATCATCGCGCCCCTCGGCGGCCGGACCGTCGAGCAGGCGCTGGCCGAGGGCGAGAGCGCCAAGACGGTCTGGCGCGCGGTCTGCCAGGTCGAGAACGTCTCGGCCCGCCTCCTCTAACGCCCTTCCGCCGCCTCCTCAGCCTGCGCTGTTCCTCAGCGCCTCTTCGAGGGCGCGCGCCGTGCCGCGCAGATCGTCCACGCTGCTCTGACCGCCCGGCGACCACAGGAACAGCCACCCGTCACGCGACGGCGTCGCGAAGACCAGCGTCCGGCGGGCGGTGCCCGGATGCCACACCCACAGCACCGCCTCCTCGCCGCCGATCATGCGGCTCGCCAGCCCCTGGCCGGGCAGGAGCGCGGCGAGGGCCTCAAGATGGGTGCGCCGTTCCCCGGTGTACGCACTCGCCACGTCGCCGCCTCCCAAGCATCTCCCTGTGAGTCTCCCCAGCTCACGGCCCGCGGAACACGCTGGGCACAATGCGGGTGAATGTCACTTGTTCGTACGGGAGGGGGGACGGCGACCTTCTCACGTACTTCCGCGCCGCCCTCGGGAAAACCTCGACCGGCCCCGCATCTCCGAGCGCCCCACGGACTCCCACGCGGACCGCTAACTCCACGCGACCGTACCTTCACGCGACCGCTACCTTCAGGCGGGAGCGGCGGCACTTCGGAGCCGGGCGACCCTTCACCCGCCTTTCCCGCCTGCGCGCCACAGACTTCTGACAAAGCGGCGAGACCTGAGGAGAGACCGGCGAGACCTGAGGGGAACGGGCGAACCCGAGGTTTCCTTGGGCACACCGCGTGTTCCTGATGTGATCGAACAGTCGTTCGGCTACCATGGAACCCGCCGGGCCACGCCCTCCTCCGACGACATGGCGAAAACTGTCGGTGGCAGGCCGTAGCTTTCACTCGACTGATCGGACCACAACCCTCCAGGGGGAGTTCCCATGGCAATCAACGACCGCGAGAAGGCCCTCGAGACGGCCCTCGCTCAGATCGAGCGGCAGTTCGGCAAGGGCTCAGTCATGCGCCTCGGCGACGACGCCCGAGCCCCCATCGAGGTGATCCCGACCGGGTCGATCTCGCTGGACGTCGCGCTGGGCATCGGAGGGTTGCCGCGTGGCAGGATCGTCGAGATCTACGGCCCCGAGTCCTCCGGCAAGACCACGGTCGCCCTCCACGCTGTGGCCAACGCCCAGCGCGCCGGCGGCATCGCGGCGTTCATCGACGCCGAGCACGCCCTCGACCCCGAGTACGCCAAGAAGCTGGGTGTCGACACCGACGCCCTGCTGGTCTCCCAGCCTGACACCGGTGAGCAGGCGCTGGAGATCGCCGACATGCTGATCAGGTCGGGTGCCGTCGACATCATCGTCATCGACTCGGTGGCCGCCCTGGTGCCCAAGGCCGAGATCGAGGGCGAGATGGGCGACAGCCACGTCGGCCTCCAGGCCCGCCTCATGTCGCAGGCCCTGCGCAAGGTCGCCGGCGCGCTCAACAGCACCGGCACCACCGCCATCTTCATCAACCAGCTCCGCGAGAAGATCGGCGTCATGTTCGGCTCGCCCGAGACCACGACCGGTGGTAAGGCGCTCAAGTTCTACGCCTCGGTCCGCCTCGACATCCGCCGCATCGAGACGCTCAAGGACGGCACGGAGGCGGTCGGCAACCGCACCAGGGTCAAGGTCGTCAAGAACAAGATGGCCCCGCCCTTCCGGGTCGCCGACTTCGACATCCTGTACGGGGTGGGCATCTCCCGCGAGGGTGGCCTCATCGACATGGGTGTCGAGCACGGCTTCGTCCGCAAGTCCGGCGCCTGGTACACCTACGAGGGCGACCAGCTCGGCCAGGGCAAGGAAAACGCCCGTAACTTCCTGAAGAACCACCCCGACATGTCCAACGAGATCGAGAAGAAGATCAAGGACAAGCTCGGTGTCGGCCCCCGCCTCGACGCTCCCGCCGAGGCCGCCCCCGTCGCCGCAGCTCCTGCTGCCGCAGCCGCTCCCTCAGGCCGTGGCTCCAAGGCCGCCGCCACGCCGAAGCCTGGTGATGTCTGATCGACTGCCGCATGAGTGATCTTGAGACGTCGGCCGCCACATGAGTGACACGGACCCGCCGCAGGCGCCCCAATCCCACGACTGGGGCGCCTGGCCCGACGTCCCGCCGGCAAAGCGACCCACCGGCGAGCCCGCCACCCCCGGCGAGCCGGCCTCCGGCCGCGCCCCCCGCTCCTCGGGCCGCACAGCCAGCGGCTCCTCCCGCTCGGCCCGCTCCCCTCGATCAGCCGATTCGCCTACTGCCGGCCGAACCGGCTCATCAGACCGCTCAGGCCGCAGACGGGAGCCGCCCACCTCAAGCTCAACCGCCGGTTGGCCAACGCTGAGCGAGTGGCGCCAACGCCCCCGCCCACCGGCCAACTCCACCCCCGAGCCCCCGGTTGACCCAGCCCCCCAGCCGGCAACCAACCCCGCTCTCACACCTGCCTCAGCCATCAACCAGACGTCTGAGCAGGGCACCGACCTCACTCCTGAGCCGGACCTCGCCCCGGCTTCCGAGACGAACCCCGGCCCGGCAACCGAACCTGAGCCCGACCACACCCACGCCCTGGACGCCAACAGCGGACCTTCTCAGCCCTATCCAGAAGCCGCTTCGCCGCCCACCTGGGGCGCCCAGTTCGCCATGGACAGCAACTCCCAGGCAGAGCAGCCAGCTTCTCCCTGGGGAAGTTGGTCATCCGAAGGCGATCTACCGTCCTCCAGCGGTGAGCACCCGTTCTTCCAGAGCGGCTCGTCCACACCCCCACCCACCTCGCCGTTCTTCGAGGACAGAACCTCGACCGAAGCTGCGGTCTCCCTCTTGAAGGGGCAGAGGGCTGGCGAAGCCTCCCATCACACTCGTCAACGTGCCGACCAGCGCAAGGGGGAGGAAGATCCGGACAGAGGCGATAGTTCAGGCGATGAGCAGCAGTCCGGCAGCCAGCCACCCGCTGAAGATCACTTGAATGGCGGCCATGCAGAGGCGGAGCCCCAAGCTGAGGCCACCTCGGACAACGCGCGGTCAGACGACGGACGCTCGGATGAAGAGCACGCAAAGACAGAGCGCCGGGATGGTGAGCAACTCGGCGAAGTGGGCGTAGACGATGGTCGGTCGGGCGGAGGCGGCGCAGAAGAAGAGCGCGCAGAAGAAGAGCGCTCAGACGCAGATCGCCGCTTCGACGCTGGCCAGCTCGATGGAGATGCTTCAGAGGACGCGCAGTCAGGCGGCGGCCGCTCGGGTGAGGAGCGCTCGGAGCTACGCCGTCCGGACGTGGAGCACTCGGCCGCAAGCCGTTCGGGCACAGAAAGCCTGGCTACAGAGAGCCTGGACCCAGAGCGTCCGGGCGCAGAGCGCTCGGACACGAACCGGTCAGAGGTGGGTCGGTCGGAGGCTGGTCGGCTGGATGTGGAGCGCCCGGATCCGGGGCCTGCGGGGGGTGAGCAGCTCGCCGAGGAGCAGTCGAGTGCTGTGCGGTGGAGCGGTGAGTGGCCGGATCACCAGCAACCGGACGGAGAAAGCCCTGGTGGAGGCCGCTCCGAGGGCGGGGAGTCGCGCGGAGGGCGCTCGGGTGGCGGGCGCCGGGGGAGTGGGCGGCGCGGTCGATCGGGTGGTCAGGGCAGTGGGAGGGGAGCACGTTCGGCGAGGTCTCGGAGCCGTGGCGGGTGGTTGCCCGACGGTCCCGACGAGGGGTCGTCCGCTGACGCCGTTCCGCATGCCGATCCGGAGTCCGTGGCTCGGGCGATCTGTCTTCGCCTGCTCACGATGGCGCCCAAGACGCGCGCGCAGCTGGCCGAGGCGCTGCGTAAGCGGGACGTGCCGGATGAGGCCGCCAAGGCGGTTCTCGACCGGTTCTCGGAGCTGGGGCTGATCAACGACGAGGCGTTCGCGGAGGCTTGGGTCGACTCCCGGCATCACGGGCGTGGACTCGCCAAACGGGCCCTGGCCGCCGAGTTGCGCCATCGTGGGGTCGACTCGGAGACGGTGAACGAGGCCGTGGATCGCCTCGATGCCGATCAGGAGGCCGAGACCGCTCGTCGCCTGGTCGACCGCAAGCTGTCCTCCACGCGCGGTCTCGATCCCCAGGTCCGTACGCGTCGCCTCGCGGGCATGCTGGCCCGGAAGGGGTACGGGGCGGGGGTCGCGTTCCGGGTGATCCGTGAGGCGTTAGAGGAGGAAGGCGTCGAGATCGAGGACGACTTCTCCTGACGTTCGACGTTCGCCGCTTGACGTCCGCCCCTCACAGAAGAGCGGCACCCTCCGCTTCACGGCCCTCCGCTTCGCAATGGCGGATGACGGGTGATATGGGGAGTGTCCGGCGATCGGAGCTCAGGCAGCGACGGAGATGGTGTTTGTGCAGGTAGCCGCACTGCCGTCTCCGGTTGCCTCCTCCGCCGTTCGCCGGGCAGGCCCGTGATGCGCACCAGGCATCCAGCCGTAGGCGGCGTCGGAGGGTAAGTGGCGTCGAGCAGTGAGCGGTGGGCGGCATCGGGCGGTGGACGTCGGCGCTGGACGTCAAACAGCGGGCGATGGGCGATACGCGCTGGGCGGTGGCGGCGTGATGACGCGTGGTGAGTGGCAGGTGGTGAGTGCCAGTGGTGGGTGGTTGGTGGTATCGACCTGACGGTTGTCGGTGGGGGTGACCGCGTTGGGCCGGGCGTCCAGGGAGCGAGGCGCGGATGATAGGGGGTTGGTGATCGAAGAGAGGGGCACCGGAGGTGCGGTGGTCACGGGGCGGTCGCCGGCCGAGGCTACGGGATGCGAAGTGTGACCTTGGAACGGTGGTTGCGAGGGCGGGGCCGAGTGTTGGGATTGTGGGTAAGTGCGCTGACCAGCGGAGTGCTCCCCATTCACCCCACACCCCTGACATCCCCACCTCCGTACAGGGCTATTTCGGGTCAGAAGGGGGAAATCTGCCTGAATGGAGAGATGCAAGGTGGTAAGACACGCTTGATGACGCGTTTGCTTGCTCGTGACCTGTTCGACGCATAACCTCGACGGCAGTGAGGAGTTACTCCGCGCAGTGCGGATTGCCATACCGGTGATTGACGGACGAACGAGCTCGGTGGATCGAGGCGGGAGAGGTGTCGGCTACCCCGGTCGACGCCCGGTCAGTCTTGGTCTGATATCGATCGTAGTGAAAATGCCGATTGGGCGATCCATGCCGCGCATGTGACCCCTCCCATTTTGAGGCCGCGTTACGAGTGTTGACGACGCGAGGAGGGCGGGGCGCACATGGGGCCGCTTGTCGTGGTGCTGTCGGTGGCGGTGCTCCTGCTGGCGTTCGGGATGATCGCCGCGTTGCTCATCGTCGTCCGCCGCACGTCAGGTGGTACCCCGCACAAGGGCAAGCCGAGCCCCGAGCAGTTGCAGCTCGTGCACGAGGAGCTTGAGCTGGCCCGCGCCGAGGCCGGGCAGATCCGTGACAAGGCCGAGACCGACGCCGAGGAGATCCTGCGCAGGTCGGAGGCGGCGGCGGAGAGTTCGGCGCGGATGCGCGCCCCGGGGCGGGCAGAGGGGGGG
>NZ_JAHKRL010000499.1 GCF_019396405.1 Nonomuraea rhizosphaerae
GGGGCCCCCCGGCGGTGCGGGCGGCGGTCAATTGGCCGGCGCGCGCCCACCTGGTGACGGTGAGCGGGTCGACGCCCGCCTGCCGCGCCACCTCGCCGCGCGACAACATCACATCGTTCTCGGACACGGGGAAGTTCTCCTTCCTGGGGGTTATGAGGCGGCTGCCTGGCGGGCGGCCTCCTGCTTGGCCGCCCGATTCCGGCGGCGGGTTTCGGCCGACTTGGCGGCGCGGCGGCGCATCTCGGCGGCGCGCGCGTTGACGGCCGCGGCCGGGATGTCCTCCTCCCGCACCAGACCGGTCGCCCGGATGCGCGCCTCCCAGTACGGGAGGTGGACGGGGGACGCTTCGATGGCCGGCCTCACCCGGGCCTGCCGGTCAGGCGTCTTGGCCCACGAGGTGTGAACCGCGATGAGGGCGGCCTGCCGGCGACGTTCAGCGTCCGCCATCGCCGCCCCCCTCCGGGTGCGGCTGGAGCGCGTTCTGCACCTGCTGCTCGGGGAACAGCCAGTGGCCGCCCGGGCACGCGTCGGGCTGGGTGCAGGGGGCGCCGCAGGCGTGCATTTTGGTGCCGGCCAGGTGGCCGTCCTTGCGGAGGCGGCGCAGCGTGGAGCGGTGGATGCCGAGGCGGGCGCACACCTCGGCGATGGTCAGCAGCTTCGACTTCATGGGACCTCGCGTGAACGTCTTTGAAGCTTTACGAAGCAAGACGGTACACGCGGGAACAGGATGATGCAATACGGAGCATTAGGGAGCGTGTCGGAGCAGTAAGGGTTTACAGCCCTTTACTAGGCGGGTTATGAAGCACCATGGTTCAATGCGGTACATGACGAACCATGGGCAGTCACCCGCCGGACCCCCGGGCCTGCCGCTCTGGCTCGCCGCCGAACGCGCCCGCGTCGCCGCCGGAGCAGGCAAACAACAGTGGGCCAAGACGCTCGGAATCGGCCGCGTCACCTACGACCGGCTCACCACCCAAGCGTCCCCGCCCATCGCCCGCACCGTGAAAAAGATCGCCGACGTGATCGGCATCGACATCGATGAGGCGATGCGCCTGGCCGGCCTCGCCGGCGAAACCCCCAACATGGACGTCGTCGTCATCCGCGACGGCCGCCACATCGTCATCCAGGCCAAGCACATCAAACGCCAGATCGTCGAGCAGCAGCTCGACCTGCTGCGCCGCATCGCCGACGAGGCCGGCCGCACCCTCGGCGACATTCTCGTCGTCACCGAGCTGGCCGGCGTGGAGGAGCTTGAACTCCACCAGGAAGAACAGCAGGTCGTTAACACCTCTGAGGACCCGTTCTTCACGGTGGAGTTCCTCGCCAACCATCAAAAGCCGACCTAGTTCCGATCCCCCGCCTCGATCTTCGCGGCCCGCAGCTCGGCCGTCAGCGTCCGCACCGCGACGATCGCCTGACGGTCCTGGCGCAAAATCTTGCCCGTCCGGTCGAACGCGGCGTGCAGCTCGTCAGCAGCCTGCAGGACGGCGTTGTCCAACTCTGCCCCCACACGGTCCGCCTGCGTCTTGACGGCTGCCTCGACACGGTCCGCCTGAGCTTTGACGGCCGCCTCGACGCGATCCCCTTGAGTGTTGATGTGGTTGATGCCGATCAGTGCGAGGGTGACGAACACGGCTGCCAGCGACGCGAACCTGAGCGTCTCGTGCAGCCTGTCGGTTCCCAACGCTGGGTTTACCGCTGTTGCGACCGTCGCCCCCCACAGCAGGAGCGTTCCGGCGGCCGCGGCCGGGATGGAGGTGTGTCGTCGGGACAAACGCAGTTCCTTCCCCCATCGACCCGACGGCGCTGTCGGGCCGGTTGCCGATTGCTAGGGCGGCTGACCGACTGTACGTCTCCTTTGTCCATCTTTGAAGACACAGGGCGGCCGTCTTGACAAAGAGGACATGGCCGTCAACGTCCCCAAGCGCGCGAAAAGGCCCACGAATGCGGGCTTTTCGGCTCTGCCGGGTGAACGGCAGGCAAGCACAAGGTGGCCTGCCGGATAGGTGCCGGAATTGGCGGGTAGTGGCAGGGATTGCACGGGCTCGAACTCGCACGACCGAGATCGTCCCCCGTGCATCGCCCCGCACGGCAGGAAGGGGACTACCGCCCTAGCGAGGTGTTGTCCCCCTCCGCCGTGCGGGTGCTGAGGGCCTACCAGGGCTTTAGCTCCATTCGAACCCGCATCGTAGCGTCTTGACAGCCCACAGTCACCCCTTAATTCGGACAGTAGTAAATAATCCACCCCGACAAGGTAGATACCTCACCTCAGGTGAAAGAAACCGCACCCGCCACAACCGGCATGCCTCGCCCGATGACGGATCCGTCACAGCCAGGAAACGTATTCCCACCAGCGGAAACGCGCTCACAAACGCCAAGATCATGACGGATGACAGTTTTGCTCCCGTTCCCCTGATTGCGCGCGCACGTATACGCGCGCGCACGCACACGTGTAGGCGTCAACGCGACGGAAACTGTCATCCGTCATGATCTTGCGGATTTGTTGTGAATCCCCGCAGGCCAGGACCGGTTTCGAGGCTGTGACGGATCCGTCATCGGATCCGTCACAGCCTCAGATGCGGTCCCCCGGCGACAGGCGGGCGTGGGTTTCCCGCGCCCGCTCGGCGGCCAGCTCTCCCGTGTAGTGGGCGACCATCTCCCGCGTCCGCCACCCCATGATCTGCTGGACGTCGCCGTCGGACGCCCCCGCCCGCAGCAGCTCGTGCGCCGCGGTGCCGCGGAACATGTGCGGCGTCACCTTCCCTGCGATCCCTGCCGTGCCGGCCCGCCTCTCCAGCATCTGGTAAAGCCCTGAGTCGGTCATGTGGCCGACACCGCGCCCGGTCACCCCCAGCCATAGCCACGGCGACTCTGCGGCCTTCCTGTGGCCGCTACGGGCCCGCAGATACCGGTCCAGAGCGGCGGCCGCCTTCGCCCCCAACGGCAGCCAGTGCTCGTCGCCGCCCTTGAGCACGATCCGCAGCCGCCGGCCTTTCAGGTCGACATCGTTCGTGGCCGGGTCGCGTGGGGTGTAGCGGACGTTCATGAGCCCGGTGCGGCGCGGCCCCGAATCGCCAAGGATGCGGATCAGCGCCGTGTCGCGCCGGTCTTCGAAGTCCTTGCCGGCCGCGGTCGCCAGCAGCTGGCGCTGTTCGCCGTCGGACAGGTAGCGGCGCACCTTGCGCGGCACCTTCGGCCGGTCGCCGGCCAGCACCGGCGAGCCGGTCGTGCGCTCGCCTTCCGCGCGCAGCCAGTTGAACCAGACCCGCAGGTTGCGGAATGCGGTGTCGGCGGACGCCGGGGAGGTGCGGTTCCGCTCGTAGACGATGAACGCCCGCACATGTTCGGCGGTAACACGCTCAGCGTCGCAGGGAAGGCTGTTTCCGCGCAGGTAGGCGATGAACGATTTCGCCGTGTCGGTGTAGGAGCGGATCGTCTTAACCGCCTTGTGCGCCGATTCTAGGGACAGCGTCCACGACTCCAGGCACAGGGTCAGGTCTGCGCCGCGAGGAATGGCGATCGCCTGCGACGCGTACGATTTCGGGGCCCTCCTGCGGGGGGTGCGGGTGTCCAAATGGATGACGTTGTCCGACATGCGCGCAGCCACCTTCTTCACCTGTCGGCTACGGCGTGCGCGATGGTTGTGCTTCGCATTGCTTCATCATGCTTCATCTCGCCACGTTCGGGCAACGGTTAGATGGTGAGTGAGCACTGTACGACTCTGGTAATCTAGACCCCGTTGCCCGAACCGGCAGGTCAGGGCACGTACAACATGCGGCCGTAGCTCAATGGATAGAGCATCTGACTACGGATCAGAAGGTTGGGGTTTCGAGTACCTCCGGCCGCGCACAGTCTGATCAGGGAGTTCCTTGACCACAAGGGGCTCCCTGAGTCGTTTTCGAGGACCGGTTGCAGCAACGCCCGTCTCGTCGTCTGCATGAGGTCGTGGCAACTCGGCTCTGCCGGAGCGTGTCCTGGCTGGCCACGTCCCCGCGCTTTCCCTGACAGGTGGGGATGTCGCAGCAGGTGAAGGGTGGAAGGCGACCGGTACCACGGGTCAGTGGGCGGCCGTAGTGGTGTAGTGCCGGCGGCGTTCGAAGTGTGAGGTCATCGATGGGCCACCGCTCCAGACCCGCGCGGAATCAGTGGGACCTGTTGCTGGAGCACGGACACGGGCTGCAGAACGGGTTTCATGGCCTCTGGGTCGAGAGTGACGACCTGAACGAACTGTCCCGGCTGCTCCGGGTGGATCCGGACTCGCGCCGGCAGTGCGACCTGGAAACGGCCCTGGGTATGTACGAGGGACAATGGGGGAAGGCCGACGTCTGGATGGGCCCGCACGCGCCCGGCTGGACGCACATTCTGGCTTTCGGCCTTTATCCGGGCCATCCAGCCGTTCTTGGTCTCGGACCGCGACGCGTGTTCGAGATCTTCTGCTGTGAGGAACTGGGGAAGCTTGATCCGGTACGTCTCTACGAGGATGGACGACAGGTCGGCGATATCACCCCGCCGTATCGCGAGGGCGGGGTGATGGAGTCGCCGGAATATCTGCCGTACACGAGAGGGCTGGCGCTCGGCGACACCAGGAACCTCAAGAGAGATCTGCACCTCATGATGTGCGTGGCGGGTCGGATCACTGGACGTTTTCTCGATCGGGACTGGTTCACTTCGAGCCGGCCCTTCTACCGCATCCCTGAGGAGAGGTGGTAGCAAAGGCCGTCCGGAGTCAGTTGGGGGTGGGACGCGCCGTGGGCAGGTGAGTGGGGCGAGCTGCGTGGATTGCGGCAACCTTCGAGGCAATGTCACCGACAGTAAGGTTATGATCGCTGAATGTAGCTGGCGGGCCGTGCCTTCACACGAAAAGGGACATTGCCATGAAAGTCAGCATCGCTCTCCTTCTGATCGTCGCGCCCATGACGACGGGTGTTCCCGTCGCGCACGCCGCCGTCGGTCCGTGCCGCTACCCCGCCGACGTCCTCGACCTGCACAACTGGAAGGTGGCCCTGCCCGTCGACGACCCGGCGCAGCCGGGACCGTAGCCGCTGGAGACGAAACAGCCCGCTCTCGACACCTACGCGCTTCCGCCCTACTTCCAGGTCGCGCCGGGGTGTGACGGCGTGCAGTTCCGCGCCCCGGTCAACGGTGTCACGCAGGGCTCGTACTACCCCCGGTCAGAGCTGCGTGAGATGAACGGCACCGCCAAGGCCGCCTGGTCGTCCACCTTCGGCACCCACACCATGGTCATCAGGCAGACCATCACGCACCTGCCCGCCGACAAGGACCAGGTGATGACGGGGCAGATCCCACGACGCGGCCGACGAGATCGCGGCCTTCCGGCTGGAGGGCAGCAACCTCTTCTTCACCAACGGAACCCAGAGTCAGTTCAAGTTGGTGACGTCCAACTACAGGCTGGGCACGCCGTTCGAGGCCAAGTTCGTGGTGGAGGACGGGCAGATCAAGGCGTACTACAACAACGTGCTCCAGGTGACGATCAACAGGAACTTCACCGGCGCGTACTTCAAGGCGGCCATGTACACCCTCGCCAACTGCGCCCTGTCGGCGCCGTGCAGCACCAGCAACTTCGGTCAGTCGATCATTCACGATCTGCGGGTCACCCACCGGGCCTGAGGGCGGGCTCTGTTCAGGGCTCCTGTGCGCGGACGACAGGCATGAACAGCGTGGGGGCGGGAGCTCGCCGGGGAGCTGGGTCGCTTGGGAACGGGCGGCTGCTAAGGCCCTACCAGGCGGCTCAGTCGCTTGCCCGGGGCGCCGTATCGCCGATGGCATCCCAGGGCAGGATTCCTTCGCCCCATGTCGATCTTGCGCAGCCGCGTACGCATGGCTGAATTGCGCTCACGTGCTGTCCTGGCGGACAACGTGCGCAGCAGTCTGTGGCGCGAGGTCACGACGATGGCCGCGGAGCCGCTGACGAAGATGACGGCGAGGAAGCTCCACAGCCGGCGCAGGACGTCGGTCCGCCACTGCCCCCCGTCGCCACTCACGGCCGTGTGGCCGTCGGGCTCGGAGGCGGTGGGCCGGGTGCGAACGGGGGGCTTGGAGGTGGCGGGCCGGGTGTGTGTGAGGGGCTCGGAGGCGGTGGGCCGGGTGCGGGTGAGGGGGCCGAAGGCGGTGGGCTGGATGAGGGTGAGGGGGCCGGCGGTGGCGGGGCCGGCGAGCAGGAGCGGCTCGGTGACCGATTCGTCGGTGCGTGGGGTGATGGTCCGTACGTGGCCCAGGTCCGGACGCACCCACGCTGTGCCGAGGGACAGCGTGAACCCCGCCCCCAGCAACACCATGAGCAGCACGAATACGCCGCCGAGCGAGCGGCGGACCGGCCGACAGCGTAGATCGGCGAGATCACGGGCAGCGGGCATGGGAGTACCTTTCGAAGGTTCGCGTCAGACGCGTGGGCAGGTCTTGGCGATGGTGACGAAGCGTTTGGGCTTGCCGCTCAGCGCGCTGCCCACGATGACGACGGCGGGCATGACCGAGGCCGGCACGCACAGCACGACCGCCACCAGCGTCTGCGTGAGCCGGAAGGCCAGGAAACGCGCTCGCGCGCTCATCACCCGGCCGCGGCCGGAGAAGCGTTGCCGGTTGGCCTCGCCGCCCGAGTTGATCCATCCCATCAGCCCGTAGGAGGCGAACCAGGCGGTGAACGACGTCCAGAAGACCGTGTGCGCCTGGGGCGGCACCTTGGTGACGCCCATCGCGAGCAGTACCCCGCCCACCCCGGACGCGCAGATCGACAGCACCCCCATGCCGTACTTGACGGCCTTCGGGATCGCCACCGACAGCGGCAGGATGTCCCGTCTGCGGATCGCCGTGAAGTTGCCCCACGTCCAGCGCTTGCGCTGCTTCCAGTAGTCCATCAGGCTCCACGGCGAGACCAACTGGATGTACTCGTGGAAGTAGCCCCAGCTGAAGCCCGCGTGGGCGGCGTTCGTGCCGAAGACCAGGTCGTCGGAGGCGATGATCGGGTGGTTCCAGGTGATGACGTCCTCGACCAGGCCGGTGACGCACAGGCCCTCCCCGTGCACGAAGAGGGGTTTGCCGGTGATGCCCTGTGTGCAACTGCAGTAGATCGTGCAGTTGCGGGCCCGGATGTTGTCCAGGTGCGACAGCAGGAAGTGCGTCCAAGGGCGTGTCGCATAGTGCCGGTTGACCACCGTCACGCCCTGGCACAGGTCATAGTCGCCGCCGTAGGCCTTGGTGACGTACGCCCTGGTCGGCAGCGTGTCGTCGTCCACGAAGAGGATCTTGGTCTCGGCGGTGTTCCAGCCCAGCCGGGCCCGGATCAGCCTGGAGAACTCCAGCGCCCGCGCCTTGTCGACCGCCTTGCACCGGAACCAGGACGGCACGGGGATGACCCGGTCGGCCAGCGGATAGAACTCGTCGTGCCCGGGTTCGAGCACGACCCAGATCTCGTACGGCATGGTCAGCTCGTAGGCCCGGATGGCGGCGACGGTCTCGCGCACCAGATCGGGCTCCTTGCCCACCGTCGTGATCTGGATGACCAGCCGCTTGAACCTGCCGGGCTCGTACTGGTAACCGCCTCGCATGCAGACATATCCGATGACCATGAGCATGAGTTCGACGAGCGGGATGGAGAAGAACACCAGACATGTCCACTGTGCGTATGCCATCCACTCGGCGGTCCGCATCAGCGACTCCGCACCTGGCACTGGCCCGCTTGACGGTTGATGACCTGGCGGCTGTCGGCCTGACCGCTGATGGCCTGAGGGCTGATGGTCTGACGGCTGATGGCCTGGTGGTTGACGGTCTGCGCCGCGGCGACCATCGGTGACGCGATCAAGCGCCGCCTCATCTCCAGCAGCCAGGCCGCGGCGTCCTTGGGCAGGCAGCTTCCGCCGTACGGGCCGAGGTCGGCGATGCCGTGCAGCGGGTCGCGCATGCCCTCGGCGCTGCGGGCGGCGATCCGGAACAGGTCGTCCACTTCGCGGATGCCCAGATGGGCTGTGGTCGTCCGCATCTCGTTGAAGAAGGAGATCTTGACCGCGTTGAACAGGTTGTGCACGTACTTCTGGAACTCCGCGCCTTCGGGGCTGACCCGTACCAGTGGGCAGGAGAAGCGCTGGTACAGGTCCCGTACGATCCGCCAGGCGCGCTCGTCGTCGCCGATCACCCCGACCGTCGTCACGTCAGGGCGGAGGAAGTCCTCGCAGGCGGTCGCGGCGCGCAGGTACTCGGGGCTGTAGGCGACCCCGAAATGCACCCCGGCCCGCAGCCCCGACACCGCTTCGAGCAGCCTGGTGAGGGTCCTGGTCATGCCCGGCGGCACCGTGCACCGATAGACGATCACCGGATATCTCGTACGGAAGTCGCGCATGAGAGCTTCGCCGAGGGTCCGCGTGGCCGCCCGCAGGCAACTGGTGTCCACTCCCTGCTCGCCGGTCGGAGCGCTCACCGCGACAAGAACGACGTCGGTCTCCACCAGACTGATCTCGTCGGGCTCCACGGCCACGAAACCGAGCGTGCCCACCCGCCGACGGGCCTCGGGCGTCAGGATCGACAAAGGTGATCCTGTGCTCGTGCCGGCCGAAACCGTGGCCGACGGCGGCGCCCGCCACTCCTGCTCCGACAACCAGAATATTCGCCATAAGCCACTTTTCCATCTTCCATCTGGTACGGCCGCTTTTCATGAAATTATTGGCTTGGCGTGGAGAGAGTCGGCCGGCGGTGACGGAATACGCCATTCACCGTGATGGCCGTTCCGATCTTAATCGCCTTCCACACCGGCACGGCATCAGTTCATGAAACAGCAGACCGAGCTGGTGAAGGGAGATATTGCACGTGATCACCCGCGGGACAACCGAGTCTCGCGCCCCCTCCAGCCCGGAGGACAAACTTGCCTTTGCGTGCTCGAAACTAACGCGTGGCAATCGTGTCCCGCTGTCGGAAGGTGTACGGCGAATCAGCAGGTAAGGCGACAAGTGCATCGCCGCGGTCGTTACTCCGGTGAATGCTTTCATTCGAGCGCGGTTACGGATTCCGGGAAATCTCCCAGTTCTCAGGGTGGACGAACTGCTGGGAAAACGATCTCGGGCTGAGCCGGCCCTGCGGACAAGATGCCGTCTCGCGTATTTTCTTGCCGAACGGTCACGGCGAACGGCGGACCCAGGCGGTGGTGGCATCGGTGAGTGGGCACGAGCACGGCGGTCCGCCCGGTTTACGGTCGGTTCTCGCCCGGCACCATGACTTTCGCAGGCTCTTCACCGGCAACTCGATATCGCTGCTCGGGTCGAGCGTCACCACGGTGGCGCTGCCGCTCACGGCGGTGGTGCAACTGCACGCCTCACCTGCCCAGATGGGGTACCTGGGTGCGGCCACCCTGCTGCCGCACCTGGTTCTGGGACTGCCCGCCGGGGTGTGGGTGGATCGCATGCCGTACAGAAGGGTGTTGGTGATCGCCGATCTCGTACGGGTTCCGCTGCTGGCGGCGATTCCCGTTCTGGCCATGGCCGGATGGCTGCGAATGTGGCAGTTGTACGTCGTGGCAGCGGCTGTCGGCGTCGGCGGTCTTTTCGAGAGTGTGGCGGCCCAGTCGTTCATTCCCAGACTTGTCCCACGGCGGCAGTTGCTGCCGGCCAACAGCGTGCTCATGCTGAGCAATGCCACCGTGGCGACGACCGGTTCGGCGTCCGGCGGAATGATCG
Organism: Nonomuraea rhizosphaerae; assembly: GCF_019396405.1. Classification (GTDB taxonomy): domain Bacteria; phylum Actinomycetota; class Actinomycetes; order Streptosporangiales; family Streptosporangiaceae; genus Nonomuraea; species Nonomuraea rhizosphaerae. The sequence continues at coordinate 9,678 of NZ_JAHKRL010000499.1, forward strand.
TCGCATTGCTGGGCGGGCCGGCGGCCCTGTTCGTCGACGCGCTCTCTTTCTTGGCCGCCGGAATCTGGAAGGCGCGGATTCGCGATTCCGGGGCGGTCTCGGCACCGCCTCGGGAACGGCGTCTTTGGCGGGACGTTCTTGAGGGAACGCGCGCGGTCCTCGGTCACGACATCATCAGGGCGGTGACCGTCGCGGCCACCGTCGGCGCGCTGGCCGGGCAGCTGCAAGCCGTCGTCATGGTGCTCTATCTGGTCCGTGACCTCGGCCTTTCCTCTGGTCTGATCGGCGTGGTCATCGCCGTGGGCGGAGCGGCCGGCATCCTGGGCGCCGCTCTCGCGTCGCCGATCACACGTCGGCTGGGGCCGGGGCCGACGTTCATCGCGGGCATGTTCCTCTCGTCCGTCTCCGGTGTCACGATCGCCATGGCGGACCGGCCCCGGCATTTTGTGTGGGTGCTCGCCGTACTTGTCGCCGGGCAGATTCTGTACGGGGTCGGGCCATCGCTTTTCGGGGTGAACCAGCAGACCTTCCGGCAGGCGCTGATCGCGCCCGAACTGCTTTCGCGGGCCAACGCGACGTGGCGATTTCTCATATACGGCATGCAGCCTCTCGGCGCGTTGCTCGGCGGAATGCTGGCAACAATGCTCAGCCTGCAAGGAACGCTGATGGCCGGCAGCGCTTTGATGCTTGCCGGAACGGGAATCGCGGCCCTTTCGCCGCTCCGTTCGTTGCGCGAACTGCCTTAGCCGGATCCCGCCAATGGGGGCAGCGCGTTGCGGGCCCGTTCGAGGGCCTGGTCGGGCCACCACTGGCCGGACGCCGGGGTGACGATGCCGTACGCCGGGTCGTCCGGCCCAGGGGTGCCACGGGTGCAGCGGCCGTTGGAGAAGCCCGGGCTGTTGAGCCACAGCAGCGCGTCGGCCAGGGGACTCGTGGTGCTGGAGGTCGGCCGCGGGCCCGCGCCTCTGCCGGGTGGGTTGCACCACTCGTCGGGGGACGGGTAGCGGCCGGACGGGGGCTGCCACTCGCCCCTGCCGTTCCGGCTCGTGTCGATGACGAAGTGCGGCAGGCCGGGCGCGTCGGCGGGGATCGCGGCGAGGGCGGCGTCGGCGCACGAGGCCGTACGGGAGGCAGCCCTCAGGTAGACGCAGCGCGACAGCTTCGAGGCGTACGTGAGGGACGCCGGGGTCGGGCGGTAGCCGACGGCGTTGACGTAGAAGCCGTCGGCGCGGATCGCGTTCGCGTTGACCAACCGGTCGGCGACCTGCGTGAACACCGGCCACCCGGCCAGGCCCCCGTCGAGGTACACGGCGGTGCGGGGCAGGTTGGTGAGGGTCTCCACCGCGTGCGAGAGGTCGCTGTAGCGCTGGGCGGCGGCGCCCTCCCCGCCCTGGGGACAGTCCGCGCTGCCCGGCAGGCGGGCCAGGGAGCTGGGCTCCAGGGCGACGACCGCGGGGCGGCTGCCGATGCCCTCGGCGACGGCGTTGATCCAGGCCCGGTAGGCGTCGGCGTCCGGGGCGCCGCCGTTCCAGCAGTCACGGCCGGGGACGTGGTCGGTGACGAACACGGGGACGGTCCGCTGCTGGTCCGCCCGGGTGGCCGCCTCGCGGACCGTACGGGAGATGTCGGCGGGGGAGGCGTCGGCGAGCCAGATGGCCTGGGGGATCGCGGACAGGGCTCGCATGAGGGCGGCGTCGGCTGCTCTGCCCTGGGCTGACCAGGTCTGTGCCTGGCGGGCCGCCTCGGTGTCGGGCTGTGGGTAGAAGCGGACGCCGTCGGCGCGGAGGGGGTTCGAGCCGGGGAGTTCGCGCCACTTCGTCGTCGTCGCGGGGGTGTTCGCCGGGGCGGCGGAGGGGGTGCGTGGCGGCGTGGGGAGGTGGGAGGGCTGGAGGGCGAGGACGGCGCCGGTCACCAGCAGGACGAGCGCCGCGCCCGCCGTCGCCCATCGCCGCGGAGCGGTCCGGCGGCGCCGCCCGCCCCCACCGGCCGCGGCGACCTCGCCCGGCGGTGCGCCCCCCGATCGAGCGGGCTGCTCGGTCCGAACAGGCTGAGGGCGGACGGGTGGCCCGGATCGGACGGGCTGGGCCGGGACGAAGGCGGGCGAGAGGCGTACCGTCGCACCCCCCGCCAGCGCGTCCGCCAGCTCCACCGCCGTGGGCCGCGCCGCCGGATCCTTGCTCAGCGCCCGCGGCACCAGCTCGCCCAGCAACCCTTCCAGCGGCGGCAGCGCGGGCTCGTCGTGCACCACCCGGTACAGCACCTCGTGCCCCGCCCCCGTCCCGAACGGTGGACGCCCGCAGGCCGCGAAGACCATGACGCCGCCCCAGGCGAAGACGTCGGAGGCCGGGGTGATCCCCATTCCGCGCACCTGTTCCGGTGACATGTACGCGGGTGTCCCCATCCGGGTGACGGACAGGGTGGTCGAATCGGCGTGGAAGGCGAGGCCGAAGTCGATGACCTTGGGGCCGACGGGGGACAGCAGCACGTTCGACGGCTTGAGGTCGCGGTGCACGACGCCCGCCGCGTGGATCGCCCCCAGCGCGACCGCGGTGCTCATGGCGAGCCCTTCGAGCTCCGAGCCGGACATCGGGCCCCGCTCCACGACCGCGCGGAACAGGGTCGGCCCCGGCACGTACTCGGTCACCACGTACGCCGTGTCGCCGTCCAAATCGGCCTCGATCACGGGGGCCGTGGAGAAGCGGGCCACCCGCCGCATGGTCGTGACCTCGCGGCGGAACCGCCTGCGGAACTCCGGGTCGTCGGCCAGGTGCCGGTGGATGACCTTGATCGCGACCAGTTCCCGCGACCGGCTCTCCGCGAGGTAGACGATGCCCATGCCGCCGGCGCCGAGCCGGCGGATGATGCGATGGCTGCCCACCCGCCGGGGGTCGCCGCCGGTTGTCCCTGTCGCGGGGTCGCCGTGTGTGGTGCCGTGCGCCATCGCCTGCCCATCCACAAGTTTGTCTGTTTCGGAAATGCGGCCGCAGACAGTCAAGGGAAGGTACGGCCGAAACGGCGGACGGGTTCACCAAAAGGGACAAAGCGCCGAAAAAGAGGTACGGCCCGAAAGGTGGCGGGGCGGCCGGCACGTGCTCGTCGCGGTCCACCTCCGAGTGCCCGACGACAAGCCCGTCCCGAGTGGGCCATCATGGCCGCGGTGCATGGCCAACGCCCACGAGACGCCCACGGGACGCCTACGGCGATTGAAAGACCTGGGATTACTCGCGGATCAGAGCTAGGCACCAAACCAAGCGCTTGCTACTCTCCGAGCATGCTCTCCACGATCGTCTGGGGCACCGGCAACGTCGGCCGTGCGGCCATCCGCGCCGTCGATGCGCACCCGGCACTCGAACTCACCGCGGTGCTGGTCAACAATCCCGAGAAGGTCGGCAGCGACGCGGGCGCGCTCGCCGGCCTCGGGTCCGACCTGGGCATCACCGCCACCGCCGACGTCGACGCGGTGCTGGCCGCCCGTCCACAGGCCGTGGTGTACGCCGCGTCCGGCGACATAAGGCCCGATGACGCCCTCGCCGACATCGTCAGGGCGATCCGGGCCGGGGCCGTGGTCGTCACCCCGTCGCTGTACGCGCTCTACGACCAACTCAACGCCCCGCCCGAGATGCGCGAGGCGGTGCTGGCGGCGGTCGCGGAGGGCGGCGGCTCGCTGTTCGTCTCCGGCGTCGACCCGGGCTGGGGCAACGACGTGCTGCCGCTGCTGGTCAGCGGCCTCGCCGGGACCATCGACGTGATCCGCTGCCAGGAGATCTTCGACTACACCACCTACGACCAGCCGGACACGGTCCGCTACCTGGTCGGCATGGGCCAGCCGATGGACTACGAGCCGCCGATGATCGCCCCGACGATCCCGACCATGGTGTGGGGCGGGCAGATCCGCCTGATGGCCAGGGCGCTCGGCGTCCAGATCGACGAGATCCGCGAGACCCACGAGCGGCGCGCGCTCGACGCCACCGTGACCACCACGAGGATGGGCGAGTTCGAGGCCGGGACGCAGGGCGCGCTGCGCTTCGAGGTGCAGGGCGTCATCGAGGGCGAGCCCCGCATCGTCATCGAGCACGTCACGCGCATCCACCCGTCCTGCGCGCCGGACTGGCCCGCGCCGCCCGACGGCGAGGGGGCGCACCGGGTGGTCATCGAGGGCCGCCCGCGCATCGAGGTCACCGTCGAGGCCGCCGACGAGGGCGGCAACCGGGCGGCGGGCGGGAACGCCACCGCCGTCGGCCGCCTGGTGGGCGCCATCGATTGGCTGGTGGACGCCGATCCCGGCCTGTACGACGCGCTCGACGTCCCGTTGCGCCCGGCGGTGGGCAAGCTCGGCCGCAAGTAACAGGCCTGAAGCCGGGTGAGAACCCACAAACAGCAGAGGAAACAGCCATGCACATCGATATCCCCGAGGGAAAGGACGCGATCGAGTACGTATGGGGTGAGATGGTCCCCGGAATCGGGATCGCCGCCTCGCATTTCTCCCTGTCGGTGTACGCCCACACGACCCTCGGGCTCCGTGAGTTCGAGGCCGCGCGGTTGCGGATCGCCCAGATCAACGGATGCGCCTTCTGCCTGGACTGGCGCACGGAGCGAGACGGGCAGAAGGTCGAGGACGACTTCGACGAGGCAGTGACCAACTGGCGCACGACCGGCGCCTTCGACGACCGCACAAGGCTGGCCGCCGAGTACGCCGAACGGTACGCCCTGGACCACCACGGCCTCGACGACGAGTTCTGGGCACGGATGACCGCGCACTACACCCAACTGGAGATCGTGGAGCTGAGCATGAGCATCGGGTCCTGGCTGGCGTTCGGCCGGCTGAACCACGTGCTCGGCCTGGACACCGTGTGCAAACTGCCCAGTGGTCCATCGCCCTCCACCCGTCCAAAGGCGCGAGCAGACAATCACCCAGGGTGAGGAACAGTACATGAGCGACAACAACACTGGCTTCTCAGGTATCTCGCGTCGTGGATTCATCGCCGGTGCCGTCGGAGCGGCCGCGCTCGCGGGCCACACCACCCCGGCCCAGGCGGCCAGGGCGGCCGGGCCGATCGCCAACGGGGCCCAGGTGGCGGCCCTGATCATCGGCACCGGGTACGGCGGCTCCGTCGCCGCCCTGCGTCTGGCCCAGGCGGGCGTGGACGTGCACATGATCGAGATGGGCATGGCCTGGGACACCCCGGGCTCCGACGGCAAGATCTTCTGCACCACGACCGCGCCGGACAACCGCTCCTACTGGCTGCGCACCAGGACCAAGGCCCCGCTCAACTACTTCCTCGGCTTCCCGATCGACCGGGACATCCCCAAGTACACCGGCGTCCTGGACGCGGAGGAGTTCGGCGGCATCACCGTCTACCAGGGCCGGGGCGTCGGCGGCGGCTCGCTGGTCAACGGCGGCATGGCGGTCACGCCCAAGCGGGAGAACTTCGCCACCGTCCTGCCGTCGGTGAACCCCGACGAGATGTACAACACGTTCTACCCGCGCGCCAACTCCGAGCTGGGGGTCGGCACCATCGACCCGGCCTGGTTCGAGTCCACCCCCTGGTACCAGTTCTCCCGAGTCGGCAGGAAGCACGCCCAGCGCTCGAACTTCCCGTTCGTCTTCGTGCCCGACGTGTACGACTGGAACTACATGCAGCAGGAGGCCGCCGGGACCGCCACCAAGTCGGCGCTGGCCGGCGAGATCCTGTACGGCAACAACTTCGGCAAGAAGTCCCTGCAGAGGACGTACATCGCCAGGGCCAAGGCCACCGGCAGGGTGACGATCTCGCCGCTGCACCGCGTCACCACGGTCTCGCCCGCGTCGGGCGGCCGCTACACCGTCGTCATCGAGCAGCTCAACACCACGGGCGACGTCACGACCACCAAGACCGTCACCGCCGACCGGGTGTTCTTCGCCGCCGGCAGCGTCGGCACCAGCAAGCTGCTGGTCAAGCTGAAGGCCACCGGCGCGCTGCCCAACCTGAACGGCGAGATCGGCAAGAGCTGGGGCGACAACGGCAACGTCATGTGCGGCCGGGCGAACCACCTGTGGGACCCGACCGGCAGCCAGCAGTCGACCATCCCCTGCGCCGGCATCGACAACTGGGCGGCCGGCGGCGCGTTCGCCGAGGTCGCGCCGCTGCCGACGGGGATCGAGACGTTCGCCTCGTTCTACCTGTCGATCACCAAGAACCCGAACCGCGCCCAGTTCTCCTGGAACGCCTCCACCGGCAAAGTGGACCTCAACTGGCAGACGGCCTGGAAGCAGCCGTCCATCGACATGGCCAAGACGATCTTCGACAAGATCAACTCCAAGGAGGGGACGATCTACCGGACGGACCTCTTCGGCGTCTACAAGATCTGGGGCGACCACCTCACCTACCACCCCCTCGGCGGCGCCGTCCTGAACAAGGCCACCGACAACTACGGCCGCCTCGCCGGCTACCCGGGCCTGTACGTCGTCGACGGCGCGCTGATCCCCGGCAACACCAGCGTGAACCCGTTCGTCACGATCACCGCGCTGGCCGAGCGCAACATCGAGAAGATCATCGCCACCGACCTGTGACCCTCTGGGGCGCCCCCGGCCACCGGGGGCGCCCTGCCCCTTTTGCGGGGTCCTGCGGGAGCTTTGTAGGGTCCTGTGGGAACGATGCCACAAACGGGGTCAGGGTGAACGCATGACATCGGTGTCCATCCTCGGCGAGGGCTGGCGGCTGCGCGGCTATCTGGGCGACGACTGGCAGCTGCACCGGGCCCAGCTCCACCGCCGCGACGGCCGGGACGACCTGGGCTGGATCCCCGCGCGGGTCCCCGGCAGCGTGCTCGCCGACCTGCTGGCCGCCGGCGAGGTGCCCGACCCGTACGTCGGCCGGCAGAGCATGCTCTCGGAGTGGGTGCCGCAGCGGACCTGGGTGTACCGCACACGCCTGCACACCGCCGGGCTCGCGGGCGGGCTCACGGGCGGGTTTACGGGCGAGGGGCGGGCGTTCCTGGAGTTCGACGGCATCGACGGGCCTGACGGACGCCGCGACGGGCCCGGCGGAGGTCACCGCCCGTGTCCTGCGCCTGGACGGCACGGAGATCACCGCGGCGCGCTTCACGACCACCCTCGGCCGCCCTCAGGCCGTGGGCGAGATCCACTGCGACGAGCTGGACGAGCAGCCGTTCTTCCTGGCCCTCTCACTCCACACCGGATCAGGAACGACGACAAATCGGTATCTGCTCACTGCCGGCGCCGACTTCCGCGACCTCCTCACCCTCCCGCCCGCCCCGCCACCCACGCGGGCTGGGCGCGCTGGGACGACAACGCCATCGACCTGCTGCCGGGCGAGGAGCGCACCCTGCGCGTCCACTGGGACGGCGTCCCCGAGCGGGACCAGCGGATCCTCCTCGACGGCTGGAACACCACTGGACAACTCCCGCGCTGATCTGTCACCCTTTCAACCATGATCATGAGAAAGGCGGACGCCACCCTCCTCCGGTGAGCGTTCTCGCGCAGCGCGACGCTGCAGCAATCCGCGAAGAATGGCTGGGCTCGGCGCTTTCGACGCTGCCCGCCGACCGTCCGGCCGCAGAGGCGGCCATCTCCGGGCTCTACCGCCTGATCGGGCTCGCCCCACCACGCTTCCACTGGGTCACCTCGCCGCTCAAGGCGCTGGTGACGGTCCCGCCGGGTGCGGGCAGGGAGACCCTCGACCGGATGGCGCAATGGCCCGTGCCACGCCAGTTGTCCGCACTCGTCACCAAGCTCTGCCTCGACCTTGACGTCCTGGCCAGACGGTTCCCTCTGGGCTGGGAGCAGCCGATCCGCCGGACGGTCCGCGCGTCGCTCTCCCGGTCGGTCAACAGCGCGCTCCTCATGCCGCTCCGGGCGGCGCACGACACGCCGTACCCGCAAGCAAGCAACTGGTACGGGGTGCAGTGCGTCTCCTGGCTCGCCCACTACGACGCCCTGCGCCGGACGACCGGAGTCACCTTCTCCGAGGAACAGAACCGGCAGCTCGACCTGTGGGCGGCCGTCGCCCGGTCGTGCGGCTGGTGGTGGCCCCGCGAGGGCGTCTGCGTCGTCTCCGAACGGCCGTCCGTCCTCCACACGGAGGTCTGGGGCGACGACGGCGAGGTCCGCCTGCACTGCGCGTACGGACCGGCCGTGCGGTACGCCGACGGCTGGGACATGTACGCCTGGCACGGCACCCGCGTACCCCCTTGGGTGATCACCGACCCGGACGTCGACCGGATCACCCGCGAGCCGAACGTCGAGGTCAGACGCTGCGCCATCGAGCACGTCGGCTGGCCCGCCTACATCGACCGGGCCGGCCTCCGGCTCGTCGCCACCGCCCCCGACCCCGGCAACCCCGGCTCCGAGCTGCGGCTCTTCGACATGCGCGCGGGCACCCGGGTGCTCCTGGCCGTCAACGGCTCCGTCGAACGCGACGGCCTGCGCCGCCGCTACGGCCTGACCGTGCCCGGCTCCCTCGACGACCCCGTCGCCGCCGCGGCCTGGACGTACGGGCTGTCGGCCCACCAGTACGCCCAGCTCGTACGCCGAACCTGACCTTCCACACAGACTTGAGGTGATCACCATGACCGTAACCCTCGCCACCCTCTCCCGGCGGACCGGACTCGCCGTCCTCGACCACCTGGAGCAGGCGGCGTCCATCCCCGTCGTCGACGGCCTCCAGGCCCAGGGCGACCTCATCGTCGTCCCCCTCCCTGTCCTGACCGGATCCGTGCTCGTCCGCCCCGGGGCCTTCTGGCGGAAGGTGCCCGCCGAGGGCATCGAGCTGCTGCGCGGCGCGGCGGGCGGCAACCCGCACACCCTGGTCGCCGACCCGGGCACCTGCCTGTGGACCACCGACGTCGCCGACGACCAGCGCCTGACCATCGGCGCCTTCACGGCGACGGCGGTCGCGTACCTGCTGCACCCGGAACACGGGGCGTCGGGCTGCGTCCCGGGCACGTACGTGATCAGACGCCAACGCGAACACGACGGCCCCCGCCAGGTCCGCTTCGTGGCGGACTGACCGAGCGGCCCGAGCCCGGGCTGTGTGAAGGTGGTGTCGTGGAACTCGGTCTGAGGGACAAGGTAGCGGTCATCACCGGAGGCAGCTCGGGCATCGGGCTGGCCGTGGCGCGCGGGCTCGCCGCCGAGGGCGTGCACCTCGTGCTGGGGGCGCGCGACGCCGACCGGCTGGAGAAGGAGGCGGCGGCGGTCGAGGGCGTACGGGTGCTGCCCGTCGCCTGTGACGTGGCCACCGTGGAGGGCGCCGCGGCGCTGGCGGCGGCGGCCGAGGAGGCGTTCGGCGGCGCGGACATCCTGATCAACAACGCCGGTGCCGGGTCGAACGAGACGATCATGGAGGCGCCGGACGAGAAGTGGCAGGTGTACTGGGACCTGCACGTCATGGCGGCGGTGCGGCTGGCCCGCGGCCTCGTGCCGGGGATGCGGCGGCGCGGAGGCGGGGTCATCCTGCACAACGCGTCGATCTGCGCCGTCCAGCCGCTCTGGTACGAGCCCATCTACAACGTGACGAAAGCCGCGCTGATGATGTTCTCCAAGACGCTCTCCACCGAGGTCGTCGCCGACAACATCCGGGTGAACTGCGTCAACGCGGGCCTCGTCCTGACCCCCGACTGGGTGAAGACGGCCAAGCAGCTCACCGTCGGCAGCGGCGGCGACTGGCAGGGACATCTGGACGAGGTGGCGCGGGAGCACGCGCCGATCCGGCGGTTCGCGACGCCGGAGGAGGTGGCGGACTTCATCGTGTTCCTGTGCTCGGAGCGGGCCTCCTACTCGGTGGGCTCCACGTACGCCATCGACGGCGGCATGCTCAAGACCGTGTGATCATTCGCCGACTGTTCCTCGCGCGCGCAGCCCGGCCACCTCGGACGAGGACAGGGACAGCAGCTCGCCCAGCACCTCGTCCGTGTGCTGCCCCAGCTCGGGCGCGGGGCGCGGCGGGAGCTGCGCGCCGCCGAACACCAGCGGCGGCCCCGGGGCGAGGTGCGGGCCGATGCCGGGCTGGTCGAGCTCGGCCATGAGCGGGCTGGTGGGCAGCTCGTCGCGGACCAGCTCGCCGAAGTCGCGGTACGGGGCCCACAGCACGGAGCCGAGCGCGCCGTCGAGCGAGGCCACCGTACGCGCGGCGAACCACGGCGCCAGGATCCCGCCCAGCGTCTCGCGGTAGGCGTAGCGGTCGGACTCGCGCAGGAAGTCGGCGTTCAGGGCGCGTTCGAGGGCGGCGACCACCTCGGCCAGCCCGGTCGCGGCCACCAGGTCGCGCCAGTGCCGGGACGTGAGTACCACCACCATGACCCGCCGCCCGTCGGCGGTGGCGAAGTCGCGGCCGAAGTCGCCGAAGAAGTCGTTGCCGATCCGCGGGCGCGGGCTGCCGAGCTGCGCCTCGGCCAGGTAGCCGAGGTTGCCCGCGACGGCCAGCGCCACGTCGTTCAGCGCGATCTCCAGCCGCCGGCCCTGGCCGGTGAGCAGCCGGTGACGGTCGGCGGCCAGCAGCCCGGTCGCCAGGTACAGGCCGCAGGCCACGTCCCAGGCGGGGAGCACGTGGTTGACCGGCCCCTCGTGGCCGGCGGGGCCGGTGGCGAGAGGGAAGCCGAGCGCGGCGTTGACCGTGTAGTCCACGGCGTTGCGGCCGTCGCGGTGGCCGGACACCCGCGCGTGCACCAGGTCGGGCCGCCGTTCGGACAGCGACTCGTACGACAGTCCTTCGCGTGGCGCGGCGTTGGTCAGCACCGTTCCGGCGGCGGCGATCAGGCCCGCGACCAGCTCGCGGCCCTCGGGGGAGCGCAGGTCGGCGGTGAGCGAGCGCTTGCCCTTGTTCAGCCCCGCCCAGTACAGGCTGCGGCCGGACGGGGCCAGCGGCCATCGGCCCAGGTCGGGGCCGCCGCCGCGCTGGTCGACGCGGATCACGTCGGCGCCGAGCTGGGCGAGGGTCATTCCGCCGAGCGGCACGGCGACGTAACTGGACAGCTCGATGACCCGCAGACCGGTCAGGGGCGCCACCTCGATCACGGGACCAGGCTAGATCACGCGACCGGACCGGCGATGACCCCGATCGGTGGAAGTGCCTCCCGGATCATCCACGGACGGTTAGTGTCACTCCGGACACGAGGAGTGATGATGAGCATCATGCTGGCGCGGGCCGTGGAGCTGAAGGCCGACCTGATCCACTACGCCACCTCCGGCCGCTTCGGGCGCGAGCTGAGCGCGGTGCTCGGCCGCTTCCATGCCGGCGGGCCGCCCCGCGACGAGGCCGAGGCGTTCCTGCCGGTCGACTACCTGGCCCATCAGGAGCCGCTGACCGGCGGCGACACGGTGATCGACCGGTTCGTACGCGAGCGCCCGGATCTGGGCAGGGCGGACGTCGAGCTGCTGACGAGCTGGAAGGACGTCGTGGAGGGCGTCTTCGAGGTGCGTGCGGTGGACGGGGCGGCGGTGCTGCTGTTCAACCACGTGGACGAGCTGGTCTACCGGGCCTTCTCCAATTTGGGCGAGGAGGCGTTCACGGAGCTGCTGCCCAGGATGCAGGTGGTCGGCCGGCTGATCCCGATCGGTCCCGACTGGCTGATCAGCGGCACGCCCGCCGTGCACCCGGCCGAGGCCCGCGGCGAGCTGGTGGACCTGGCCGCGCGCATCGCGCTGACGCACGCCGGCTGGGTGTTCCGCAATCCGGTGCTGCTGACCCAGGCCAGAGAGCTGCAGGCGGAGCAGCGCCGGTGCTTCGTCGGCTACTTCGGCACCGACCTGGTCGTGCTGCGCGGCGCCGAGGTGCGCGACCGGCTCCGCGGCTACCTGGCCTACCAGGCCGGCAGGCTGGGAAGCGGGGAATGGGGCGACCGGCAGCCGGGCAGGCTGGAGCCGCCGGAGCACGTGAGCGCCGCCGCGACGGTGGCGCTGATCTACGACGAGGAGGCGGGGCTCGGCTACTACGCCGACTTCGGCATGCTGGAGGAGGTCTTCGACGACCCCCGGCTGATCGTCAGGAGCGCCTACCGCGAGCTGGTCAGCGCCTATCTCCGGGGCGACGCCGTCTCACCCGTGCCCCTGCTGCGCCTGGCCGGCCGCGATGCGGACAAGGCGAGCGCGGTCTTCGCCGGGCTGCTGAACAAGCGCGGCTTCCGGTGGGAACGCAGCGGCGAGCTGCTGCTGCGCGCCCACAAACCGGTCCACTTCACCGCGGAGCCGCTGCCCACGGTCATCCCCGTCACCGCCGCCATCGCCGAGCACCTGAGCCCAAGCAACCTGAGCCCGAGCACCTGACTCAGGCCGGCTCAGGTCGGCTCAGGGGACGTTCCAGGGATCGTCGTTGTTGTCGTCACCGTCGTCGACCAGGCTGTCGAGCACGCGGGTGACGGCGTCGCCCAGCGGGCGGAACGCCTGGGAGAGCGCTTCGGCCAGCGGGCCGAAGATCTCGCTCACCTCGTACAGCAGGTCTTCGCTCTTGCTCTCGGGAGGCGCCCAGCGCATGGCGTCGGCGCTCAGCGTCTCCCATTCGTCGACGACGCCGTCGATGGCGTCGAGGACATGGTCAGGATCGTTTGGCATGACCCTCCTCCGAGGCGCGGGAGTGGGATAACCACCACGGTACATCCCCAGAGAAAAGGGACTCCAGCTTCAGGCCGGGATGGACACGCCCACACCGCCACGCGTTCGCGCGCCGTACCGCTGCTTGTCGGCCGCGAGGTCGAGCGGGCGGATGCTGCTGCGCCCGGCGAGCACGTCCTCGGTCAGCAGCGAGGCGGGCACCAGCCACGACACCTCGAACTCCAGGCCGTCGGGGTCGTGCGCGTACAGGGCCTTGGTGGTGGAGTGGTCGGAGGCGCCGACCAGGGCGCCCAGCTCGCGCAGCTTGGCGTCGATGCGCTCCAGCTCCTCCAGCGTGTCCACCTCCCACGCCAGGTGGTACAGGCCGACGGTGGAGCGGCCCGCCGACGACCGGCCCGCCTGCACGCCGATCTCGAACAGGCCCAGGTCGTGGTCGTTGGACGAGCCCGGAGCTTGCAGGAACGCCGCCCCCTGCATCCCCATGACGACCTCGAAGCCCAGAGCCTCCTGGTAGAAGGCGACGCTGCGCTCGACGTCCCGTACGTACAGGACCGCGTGGTTGAGCCGCTGGACGGGCATGGTGAACCCCTTTCGGAGGTGGCTACCCATAAGTATATGAGAGTTCAACTAAAATGGGAGCATGACCCGATGGCTCGACGACGAAGAGCAGCGCACCTGGCGAAGCTTCCTGGCGGCGACCCAGCTCGTGAACGAGGCGCTCGACCGCCAGCTCCAGCGCGACGCGGGCATGCCGCACACGTACTACATGATCCTGGTGGCGCTCTCGGAGGCTCCTGAACGCACGATGCGGATGAGCGAGCTGGCCGCCAGGGCGCAGAGCTCGCAGAGCCGCCTCTCGCACGCGGTCGCGCGGCTGGAGGAGCGCGGCTGGGTGCGCCGGCAGCGCTGCGACTCCGACCGGCGCGGCAACTTCGCCGTCCTCACCGGCGACGGCTTCGCCGCGCTGGCCGCCGCCGCGCCCGGCCACGTGGAGGAAGTGCGGCGCAGTCTGTTCGACGCGCTCACCCCTGAGCAGGTGGGACATCTCGCCGAGATCTGCGCGGCGGTGCGGGACACGCTGGAGCCCTAGCGCGAAATGTGTCGCCGCCGCGGCCTAGGGTTCTCCGGGAAGTCGAACAAGGAGAGCGGATGCGCGAGGCGGATGAGGCGCTGTTCAGGACGGTCCACGGGATCGCGGGGGAGCTGGCCGGGCAGCCGGTGCACGTGGTGATGGACGCGCTGGCGCGCCGGTTGCCCAAGGCACCTGGCCTCGACACGGCCGAGATCCGCCGGATCGCCGAGGAGATCAGCGTCGGCCGTGACCCCTCGGGGCTCTGAGCACGCCTCGGAAGGGACCACACGGGGCGCTTCAAAAGGGGCGCAAGGGGCTGAGACACGCCGAAAGACCCCGCTGACCAGCTAGAACGCTCGATCTGGGGATAAGCTCAAAATGCCCGACCCGACCGGTTCACGGTCACCGGGGTGCCACCGGGCGCGTCCCGCCCGAGCCCGCCCAAGGCGGCCAGAGTCTCCTCGAGCGGGACACGCCCGGAGGGCTCGCTCTCCGTTCTCATAGTTCGCACGCATCGGCGCCTGGCCCAAGCGTGCTGTATAAGGCCCTGCAAGGCCGTACAAGATCGTCCTGTTGTGCAGGTAGAACGGCCCCCCAGGGAACCCTGAGACGGGATCGGGGTCGGATCAGGGGTGGCTCCGGATGTTTGGATGCCCCGCGCGGCGGGAGAGTGGGGCGCATGACCGCAAGAAGGCTCTATCCGCTCATCGCCTGCGGCGCGATCGTGTTCGCGGTGGTCGGCGTCGTCGTGGGGCAGCTCGACGCCTCCCTCGACCCCCTGAACATGACCGTCAGCGAGTACGCCGTGTCCGACCGCGGGGGCGTCACGGAGATCGCGATGGCGGTGCTGGGCCTCGGTTCGCTCGTCCTCACCCTGGCGCTCAAGGCGGCCGACGCCCCGGTGCGCGGCATGCCGGAGAAGCTGCTGATGCTCTGGTCGGGGGCGTTGATCGTGGCCGCGGTCATCCCGACCACCCCTCTCGGCGACGACCTGACGCTGACGGCGCAGATCCACCGGTACGTGTCCGTGGCCGCGTTCGTCAGCCTGCCCGCCGCGGCGGCCCTGCTGGTGCCCAGGCTGGCGGCCGACGAGGCGTGGAAGCCGATCGCGCGGACCGTCGAGTGGGTGGCTCTGGCCGGTGGTCTGGGGCTGCTGGCGATCACGTACGTGGCGCTGCCCGGCGGCGGGGTGATGATCGGTCTCGTGGAGCGGCTGCTGCTCGGCGCGGAGGTCGCGTTGCTGGCGGTGCTCGCGGGCTGGCTGGTTCGGCTGGCATGGGGACGGGCCATCGGTAAGCCGGTTGAAATTGCGACATATCACAGATTTCTGGCCAGTCGATCTTAGAACCAGTAGATTTGGTGCTATTCTCTCCCGCGATCTTCTATCCGGGAGCGGGCGTCATGGCATCTGGCAGATCCATCAGATTCAAGATCTCGACGCTGCTGATCCTGCCACTGGTTTCTCTGGTCGGCCTCTGGGGTTTCGCGGTGAGCATCACCTCCGGTGAGGCGCTCAACATTCTGAAGGTCAACAACATGTGGACCGGCGTGATCACGCACGCCGACTTCCTCGTCTACTCCATCCAGCAGGAACGCCTGGTCTCCGCCGAGGTGGTCGCCGGCACCGCCCCCGACCCCGCCGCGCTGGCCGCCGCCCGCGGCAAGGTGGACGAGGTCAAGCAGCGCCTGGTGACCAACGGCTGGTCGGCCGACAGCCGGCGCGTGCTCACCGACGAGATGGAGTCCCGGCTCAGGAACCTCCTGGCCGCGGCCGACAAGCTGCCGGAGATCCGGCGGCAGGTCGACTCCAGGGCGCTGACGCCCACCAGCCTGATCACCGAGTACTCGGGGGTCGCCGACGCCGCGC
>NZ_JAHKRL010000500.1 GCF_019396405.1 Nonomuraea rhizosphaerae
GGCCGCCGGTCATCGGCACCAGCGCCCCCAGCCGCCCCTCGCGCGAGCAGGTCCCGGCGGTTCCGAGACGGCTACATCGGGTGTCGGACCTCACTACGATGATGACCATGAGCGAATTGCGCACCAAGTCGGAGCACACCGAGGCGATCCGTGAGGGCCGCCGGGTGGCCGTGGTGGTCAACACTCGCTCGCGCCGTGGCCGCCGCCACTACTTCGAGGTCATCGACCAGATCCACGCCCTCGGCTTCGAGCCGCTGGCGGAGCTGTCGGTCTCCAACCCCAAGCGCCTGCGCGCCCTGCTCGACCAGGCCCTGGCCACCGAGCCCGACCTGCTCATCGTCGGCGGCGGCGACGGCACGCTGTCCTCGGCCGTCCGCCACGTCGCCCACAGCGACGTCGCGCTCGGCGTGCTGCCGCTCGGCACCACCAACAACTTCGCCCGCAGCCTCGGCCTCCCGCTCGACCTGGCCGGGGCGATCGGCGTCTTCCGGACCGGCAAGGTGGCCGACATCGACCTCGGCATGGCCGGTGACCGGCCCTTCGCGAACCTGGCCAGCTTCGGGGTGTCGGTCGAGGTCGCGGGCACGGTCAAGCCGTGGCTCAAGCGGATACTCGGCCGGCCCGCCTACCCGCTGACCGCCCTGCGGGTGCTGCCGGGCCACCGCCCGTTCCGCGCGTTCATCACCGTGGACGGCAAGCGCCACGAGCTGTTCACCCACCAGCTCAACATCGCCAACGGCCGCTTCCACGGCGGCTGGCAGCTGGCCAAGGACGTGAGCATCGACAACGGCATGCTGGTCGCCTACCAGCTCGGCTCGGGCAAGAAGCTGCGGCTGCTCGGCGAGACGCTGGTGCGGGCCACCACCGGCCGCTGGCGCAGCCTGGCCGGCGGGCCGTTCGTGATGGGCCAGGAGATGCTGCTGGAGACCGACCCGCCGATGGCCGCCGACGTCGACGGCGAGGTGCGGCTGCGCACCCCGATCCGGCTCCGCGTGGTGCCGAACGGGGTGCGCGTCATGGTGCCGGCCGACTTCGACGACCGCTAGCAGCCTCTCAGGCCCGCGTCGGGCTCCCAGTTGTCGCCGCCCTGGAAGTAGACCTGGCTCACGTAGCCCCATCGGCCGTTGTCGGCCATGGTCTGCGCCCACCAGTCGTTGACCAGCCCCTCCTCGGCGTCGTAGTCGTCGCCGCGGGTCGCGCACTCGTACCAGTCGTCGCCTGCGGCGTTGACGCGCCCGACGATCTCGGCGCTCTCCTGGTGGGGGGTGGAGTAGACGGGGATGCCGCCGGTGGGCGCCCAGTCGGGGCAGATCTGCACCGTGTAGATGGTGCCGCCGATCTCCTTGCCGAACTCGGGGCCGCACGGCCGGTCGTCGGCCCGGGCCAGCGCTGGGCCGCCGAGCGCGGTCACCAGAGCCGCCGCCGTCACCAGACCTGTGCCCGCGCTGACAAGTCGCCGGGGGGTGGCCATGTCTTTACCCTTCCTTTGACGTCGATTGACTCACCGAATGTAGTGGGTCGATCGCGCTACGTGAGGTCGAAGTAAGGCAGGCCTGGCGCTCAGGTGATCTCACCTGGGCAGAGGCGGCAGGCCGGGTGATCTCACGTGGACAGGGCAGGAGGTCAGGTGATCTCGCCCAGGCGGCGGTAGGCGGGCGTCAGCGTCTCCGCCAGGTCGCCGGGCGGCGGGAAGACGCGCGGCAGCAGGTCGGACGCCGACGCCGACGCCGCCGTACGCCGCTCCGGCCGGCGCAGGGCGGCGCCGGGCGCGTAGAAGTCGGCCAGCCGCTCGGCGAACGGCACGTCCACGACCTCGATCCCGGCCCCGCCCGGAGGCGGCTCCTCGCCGAGCGCGCCCAGCAGTCGCTCCCGGTCGCGCCCGCGCCAGGCCAGCACCAGGAACGGGTCCTCGTCGAACGACTCCGCCAGCAGGTACAGCACCGCCGACAGGTGCTTGCACGGCCACCCCCAGTCGGGGCACGAGCACTCCATGTCCAGCTCGCGGGGGAACAGGTCGAGGCCCAGCCCGGCGAACACCTCCTCGATCTCCTCCGGCATCTGCCCCGCCAGCAGCTTCGCCCGGTGCACGGCCTGCGCCGCGATCGCCTCCCCGATCCGCGCCCAGCGCGTCTCGCCGTACGCCTCGATCCGGATCGTGATCCGGTACGGCTCGCGCCGCGACCCCTGCACGGCCGCCGTCACCAGGCCGGCCGCGAGGTCGATGGACAGAACCTGGCCCGCGCGGGCGTAGGCGCGGCCCCGCGAGAGGCGGCCCTTGTCGCAGATACGCTCCAGGACGTCGATGAAGCGCCGCGACCACCAGGCCGAGCCGATCGAGCCGCGCCTGGACCGGGCCCGCAGCCCGCCCTCGACCTTGATCGGCGTGTTCCACTGCTCGTCCCACGGCCTGCTGTCGCGCGAGGGCATTCAGCTCACCGCCTCACCGGTCAGCCGGAACACCTCACGCAGCTCACTGGTGGACAGATCGGTCAGCCAGTCCTCGCCGGTCCCCACGACCCGCTCCGCCAGCGCCTTCTTGCGTTCGATCATCTCGTCCACCCGCTCCTCCAGCGTGCCCGCGCAGATGAGCTTGCGCACCTGCACGTTCTTGCGCTGCCCGATGCGGAACGCGCGGTCGGTGGCCTGGTCCTCGACGGCGGGGTTCCACCAGCGGTCCACGTGCACGACGTGGTTGGCCGCCGTCAGGTTGAGCCCGACGCCCGCCGCCTTCAGCGACAGCAGGAACAGCATCGGCTCGCCGTCCTCCTGGAACCTGGCCACCAGCCGGTCGCGGGTCTTCTTCGGCAGGCCGCCGTGCAGCCACAGCACCGGCCGGTCCAGTCGCTGGGCCAGGTACGGCTGGAGCATCGTGCCGAACTCCGCGTACTGCGTGAACACCAGCGCCTTCTCACCCTCGGCCACGATCTCCTCGGCGAGCTGTTCGAGCCGGGCCAGCTTGCCGGACCTGCCGGACAGGAGGGAGCCGTCCTTGAGCAGGTGGGCGGGGTGGTTGCAGACCTGCTTGAGCCTGGCCATGGCCGCCAGCACCAGCCCGCGCCGCTCGATGCCCTCGCTGTCGTCGATCCTGGCCAGCATGTCGTCCACGACCGCCTGGTAGAGGCCGGCCTGCTCCGGCGTGAGCGGGCACCACTCCTTGACCTCCAGCTTCTCCGGCAGGTCGGAGATGATGGACCTGTCGGTCTTGACGCGGCGCAGCACGAACGGGCCGGTCGCCCGTTTGAGCGCCTGCGCGGCCTGCTCGTCCTGGCGTGCCTCGATCGGCTCCTGGAACCTCGTCCTGAACCGGGACCGCGGCCCGAGCAGGCCCGGGTTCGCGAACTCCATGATCGACCAGAGCTCGGCGAGGTGGTTCTCGACCGGCGTGCCGGTCAGCGCCAGCCGGGTGCCCGCCGGGATCGACCGGACAGCCTGGGACTGCAGGGTGCCGGAGTTCTTGATCGCCTGCGCCTCGTCGCACACGACGCGCTGCCAGGTGAACCGCTTGAGGTGCTCCAGGTCTCGCTGCGCGGTGCCGTACGTGGTGATCACCAGGTCGGCGTGCGCGATCTCCGCGGCGTCCCTGGCGCTGCCGTGGTGGACGTACACGCGCAGGCCGGGGGCGAAGCGGGCGGCCTCCCGCTGCCAGTTGCCGACCAGCGACATCGGGCAGACCAGCAGCGTGGGCGCGCCGCCCGGCCCACCGGCGGTCCGTTCGGGCGCGCTGCCTTGCTCGCCGGCGGTCCGTTCGTGCACGAGCAGCGCCAGTGTGGTGACCGTCTTGCCCAGCCCCATGTCGTCGGCCAGCACCCCGCCGAGCCCCAGCTCCGACAGGAAGCTCAGCCACGCCAGCCCGCGCTCCTGATACGGGCGCAGCGTCGCGACCAGCCCCTCGGGTGTGACGATCGGGCGCAGCCGCCGCTCGGCCTGCCCCGACAGCAGGTCACCGAGCACCCCGTCGGCGTCCACCTCCAGCACCGGCAGCTCGTCGTCACCGCCCCGCACGACCTCGCGCAGCACCTCGGCGGCCGTCAGCTCCCCGGCCCGCTCACCCCCGACCGCCTTCAGCGCCGCCTTGAGCTGCCGTTCGTCCAGCTCCACCCACTGCCCGCGCACCCGTACCAGCGGCACCTTCAGCCGGGCCAGCTCGGCCAGCTCCGCCTCGCTGATCGTCTCGCCGCCGACCGCGAGCTCGACCCGGAAGTCCACCAGCTCCCGCAGCCCGAACCCCTGGCTCGTGGCCGCGCTCTGCGTCTTGGTGCGCGTCGTCGGCTTGGTGCGGGTCGTCAGCTTCAGCCCCAGCCTGCCGCGGCCCGCCCAGCGCGGCAGCTGCACCCCGAACCCGGCGGCCTGCAACAGCGGCGCCGCCTGCCTGAGGAACCCGAACGCCCCCGCCGTGTCGAGCTCCAGCCCGGTCGGCTCGGCGACCCGCAGGGCCTCGTTCAGCTCGGGGTACAGGCGCACGGCGCGTCCGAGGCCCGCCAGCAGCTCGCGCTCCGGGTGCCTGGACAGCCCCGGCACCGGCTCGGAGTCCCAGACCTGGGCGGCGGGCACGTACAGGCTGGGGTCGTCGGCCGCCTGCAACGCCAGCTCCACCCGCCAGCCGTCGTCGGTGGCGCCGGGCTCCAGCAGCCGGAAGCACACCCGCGCCGCCCCGTCGGGCCCCGTCACGGCGGGCCGCCACCCCCCCCCCGCCCCCCCCCCCTCCCGG
>NZ_JAHKRL010000501.1 GCF_019396405.1 Nonomuraea rhizosphaerae
GCGACGGCCGCCGACCTTCATGCCGGCCACGCCCTGGTCCCAGCCCGCGATGACGCGGCCCCCGCCCAGCGGGAACTCGAACGCCTGGTTACGGTTCCACGAGGCGTCGAACTCCTCGCCGGTCGAGAACGCGACGCCCACGTAGTGGACGCTGACGGTCTGGCCGGACTTGGCCTCGGGGCCATCGCCCACGGTGAGGTCGACAATCTGCAGCTCGGTGGGCGCGTCGCCCTCCGGGAAGTCGATTTCCGGCTTCTCGAGTGCCACGAAGTACTCCTGTTGACGATTGTTACTCAATGAGGAATGGACCCGACGACTCTATGCGGTCGGGATATGGTCATCGTTCATGGCCACCCTTTCGCCCGATGTGTCCCTGCTCACCGGGCGCGTCGCCGTGGTCACCGGGGCGGCCAGGGGGATCGGGCGGGCCATCGCCGAGGCGTTCGGGGCGTTCGGCGCCCACGTCGCGGTCTGCGACAAGGACAAGCCGCGCGGCGAGCTGGCGATGACGTTCGACGTGCGCGATCCCGTCGCGGCCGAGGTGTTCGCGCAGGCCGTGCGCGAGCGGTGGGGGCGGGTGGACGTGCTGGTGAACAACGCCGGGGGGACGTTCCACGCCGCGTTCGCCGACACGAGCGTCCGCGGCGAGCGCACGCTGATCGAGGAGAACTTCACGCAGGTCACCGGCATGATCCGGCTCATGCTGCCGATGATGGGGCCGGGCGCGTCGATCATCAACGTGACCTCCAGCGAGGCGCACCAGGCGGCGCCGGGGTTCGCGGTCTACGCGGCGATGAAGGCGGCGCTGGAGAGTCTGACGAAGTCGCTGGCGCTGGAGTTCGCGCCGCTGGGCGTCCGGGTGAACGCGATCGCCCCCGACGGGCTGCCCACCGAGGGCGAGGCGCTGGTGCGGGCGCGCATGGGGGAGGGGCTGCCGTACGAGCCGATGCGGCTGCCGCCGCTGGGACAGCTCGGACGGCCGGAGGACGCCGCGGGGGCGGCGGTGTTCCTGGCCGGCGACCTGGCCAGGTTCGTCACCGGCACGACCGTGCACGTCGACGGCGGCATCCACGCCGCCGGCGGGTGGCGAAGGACCGCCACCCCGACGGCGACCTGAGCCACGGGACCGGCGACGGTGGCCTGAGAGCTACCAGCTCTGGTGGAGGGGCATGCCCTCGGTGTAGCCGGAGGCGCTCTGGATGCCGATCACGGCCCGCTCGTGGAACTCCTCCAGGCTCCCCGCCCCCGCGTACGTGCACGACGACCGCAGCCCCGCCACGATGGCGTCGATCTGGTCCTCCACGCTCGGCCGCCGCGGGTCCAGGTACATGCGCGAGGTCGAGATCCCCTCCTCGAACAGCGACTTCCTGGCCCGGTCGAACGCGCTGTCCTCGGCCGTGCGCAGCCGCACGGCCCGCGCCGAGGCCATGCCGTAGTTCTCCTTGTACTTGCGCCCGTCGGCGTCGGTCCGCGTGTCGCCGGGCGACTCGTACGTCCCGGCGAACCAGGAGCCGATCATCACGTTCGCCGCCCCGGCGGCCAGGGCGAGCGCCACGTCGCGCGGGTGGCGCACGCCGCCGTCGGCCCACACGTGGCGGCCGAGCCGCCGCGCCTCCGCCGAGCACTCGAGGACGGCCGAGAACTGCGGCCGCCCCACCCCGGTCATCATCCGCGTCGTGCACATGGCACCGGGCCCGACTCCCACCTTGAGGATGTCGGCGCCGGCCGCCACCAGGTCGCGCACGCCCTCGGCGGTCACCACGTTGCCCGCCGCGACGGGCACGCCGGGGTCGAGCGCGCGGACGGCGCGCAGGGCGGAGATCATCTTCTCCTGGTGCCCGTGCGCGGTGTCGACCACCAGGCAGTCGACCCCGGCCTCGACCAGCTCCTTGGCCTTGGCGGCGACGTCGCCGTTCACGCCGACGGCCGCGGCGATGCGCAGCCTGCCCGCCTCGTCGAGGGCGGGCTGGTAGAGCGTGGCCCGCAGCGCGCCCGTACGGGTGAGGATGCCGACCAGGCGGCCGTCGGCGTCGAC